>JAJYHY010000330.1 GCA_021784555.1 bacterium | reverse complement strand
CTCCAGCGTACAACTCCGTGGCACCCGAACCAATGTGCCCGGAACAATCCGCCGCTACATCCCACCCGTTACACCGCCAGAGTGTGGCGCGTTACAGCACGGTGTTCTGGTCGGCCGAGGCGGCTTCCAGGGCGTCCAGGTAGTCTTTGCGCCGCGTGATTGGAGGTTGGAGAACGAGGTCGGCGTCAGGCCGGATTGAATTCCAGACTCAGCGGGTTGATCCCCCGAGTTGGCGGAAGCGGAAACAACCGGTCAGATGGTCGTTGACCATGCCGACCGCTTGCATGAAGGCGTAGCAGATGGTCGGGCCGACGAATTTGAAGCCGTGCCGCAGAAGATCTTTGCTCATGGCCCAGGCTTCGGGAGTTTTGGCGGCGACGTCATGCATGGCCTGCCGGCGGTTCTGGATGACGCTGTTGCCGACGAAGCGCCAGAGGTAAGCTGAAAAAGAGCCAAACTCCTTCTGCAAGGCCAGCACTGCGCGGGCGTTCGTCACCGCGGAATTCACTTTCAGCACATTGCGGACAATCCCTGGATTCTTGAACAAGTGAGCGACGCGCCGTGCGTCGTAATTGGCCACCATCGCCGGCTCAAAGTCGTCGAACGCAGCGCGATAGGCCGGGCGCTTCTTGAGGATGGTCGCCCAGCTCAAACCGGCTTGTGCGCCTTCGAGCACCAGGAACTCAAATAGGCGTTGGTCGTTGTGGAGAGGCACGCCCCACTCCTGGTCGTGATAGGCGATCATCAGCGGGTCGTTGCCAGCCCAGGGACAGCGCACGATGTCCGTCATGGCGGCAACTATAGGTCATCGAATGAAAATGTCGAACGTGTTGAAGCCCGACCGCATCGGGATGAACTCGTGGGCAACGCCAAGGCGGTCGTTGTGGGCATGACCTCCAACGGCTTCACCCCGGCCGACCCGAACGACCACGGCATGCTGGACGTGGTCGGTTTCGACACCAGCGTGCCGGCCGTCATCTCGGGCATTGTGCGGGCGGTGTGATGACCCATGCCTGTCCACCGGTTCAAGGATGCAAGATAACACGGGCGGAGGCGAAAGTCTCGGCCCGCAATCGGATCACGCCGCCACGCCCAGTTCGCGGTCGAGCATCTCGGCAAAAACCCGTTCCCAACGCTGCTTCTGCCGGGCGACCGGTTCACCAGGTTGAAGGCGCTTTTCCAGGCACAGACCCGAGGCAGGTTCGTAGAAGCGCAGAATTCGCCCGCCATCGGCGAGTTTGAGCAGAAGCATTTCGATGGTGCGTTTCATGGCCATAGCCTAGTCCTTAAATCCAAATTCTGCCAGCATTTGGTTGAGCCGTTCAGCCGGTGCGACGCCCAGGCGCGCGTGGGCAGACCGCGCCGCCCGTTCGAAGTCGCCCTCATTCAACTCCATAACTGGCTTGGGCGGATGCTCGGTGGCAACCGTTGCGGCCTCCAAAACCTCGTGATACAGGGAAACCGACAATTCAGTCTCGTTCAAATCATGACGCAGCGAAATATAGAACCGGGAACCACGGATGAGGGTCTGGGCTGCGGCAGGCTGCCCAAGCGGGTCCAGCAACAATTGCGAGGTAAGGCGGATTTCAGCGATCACGAATCCGCCGCGCAACACCAGGTTCCGCATTGCTGTCAAGTCCAGCACCGGCAAACCCTGAGACAATTCACTCCGGCCCTCAAGGCGATAATCGCACCGCCGAAAACGGCGGGTTGAGATTCGCGCCGCACCGAACGACCGCGGCATGCTGGACGTGGTCGGTTTCGGCGCCAGCGTGCCGACGGTCATCGTGGGACTTTGTGCGGTCACGATAGCTGAGCGGTTGAAGGATGCCAAAGAGGTGGATCACGCGGGCGGAGGCGAAAGCTTCCGCCCGCAATTTGAATAACGCTGGTCAGTTCAGTGATTTCGCTACCAAAACTTCAAATTTCCTGCCGCCCGAGATTTGATTTGATGCACTGCCGATCTTGCAAGTTGATCCCGCCATCGGTCCCTAAAAATGCCCTTGGTAAACCGTTCGAGGGTTGGAACAGCCGGCACTCCTATTTCGACCAGAGCGTCAAATCCTAGGGACCGGTATGTGATACTCGCTTTATGACAGTCCCGACCAGCGATCGCGCAGGCACGTTCAACGAGACCGAGTGCCGCAATCGCTCCACATGCCAGTCCAAACGGTCCAGACGATTTCTTTTCCAAAAAATCCGCCAGCTTTTGCGCTACGGAATTGAAATGTCTCCGCGTGGAATCAGTTAGCGACTCAGAACCGATGTAACGAATAGCACGCAAGCAATCTGCCGTGGGACCTGTTTCCGTGTCCCAATTATTCATGGCGATTTCCGCCAACTAGGGCACAGCGTCGACACCGGATTTTCCGATTTGCGCAATTAGCCAAGAAGCCCTCGGGTAATAGCCTTGATCTGAGGGCATTCGAAGGAGGTTGAGAAGATGCTCGGCCACTTGAGGTCCGTTATCCTGAAGATGATCTTCTCCCTTCGATACCGCGTCGAGAAGGGTGAACCAGTCAGGATTGCGAGAGCTCGCATTTTTCAGCGCCAACTGAACCTGGAGCTTTAGACCATCGGCACTCTCCAGTTCAAGTCCATTCGGCCACGCACAATGGTCGCAAATACGGTGTGCGGTGGCGAACTCCTGGAGACATTTTTCGCAAGTGGTTAGCAGAGCAGCCCCGCATTGACAATATCTTGCTCCGGATGCTGTTAAACGACCGCAATTCGCGCAAACCAGATCGCCCTCACGCGCATAGTGCAATAGGCTGTTGATGGTAAGAACGGAGGTTGTCCCGCAAAGAGAACAAGAGAATTCCAAGCCGAATCGCATTTCCGTTCGCTCGACATTCATCGTGCTTCCACATTCGGACAGCAGAGCGCTACAATTTCAGTGCTCATTTCTGAGAGTGTTGTTCGATGATCGCCTCAGGCGAAAATCCAGTTCCGAGGCCTCGCTGAACGGATTTATGCCGTTAACGAAGGCGTAGCAAGACCAGGCGGGAGCTTACCCGTCGCTCTGACCATTTTCACGCAACGCGAAATCCCGGTGGCGGCCAGGGCTTCATCCCGATTCGGAATCGGGACGGCGGTTCAACTCCGCCTTCGTGTCGCGGTCCTTCCAGACGGGCGCCAGGGTTGCAAGCATTGCAGCGATGCAGCGGTCTCTTAAACCGCGGAGCACGGGGCAGCACCGTGGCGACCCACCATTTCAGGCCGGCGTGGCTCAGCAGCGACAGCAGCAGTTTCGTAAACTGCCGGGCAAACCGCCCCACGAGAGTACGAGTCTCTCCGCCGGCTCCAGATCTCGGAATGGGGTGATGGATTACTGGCGTGCTGAATGGCCGCGCCGGCCGGCTGTTTGGCCCAGCAATCCCCCCACTCCAACAATCCATCACCCCGATTCTTCTCGCTCCCGTAGCTCAATGTATTAGAGCGGGCGGCTTCGAATTCCGACGCGTCGGGACACGTGAGAGTCCTGCCGGGAGTGCCATTTTCGCCGCGTTGGCCCAACTACAAGAGGCGCTCCGCTCAGGACGGAGAGGTTGGGGGTGGAAATCCCTCACGCGGCACCAATCTGGGCCACGTAGTCCAACGCAGAGACGGCGCGCTTAAAACGCGCAGAGTGTCGGTGCAAGTCCGACCGTGGGCACCATCCGCGTGTAGCCCAACTAGTAGAGGCGTCCCGCTCAAACCGGGAAGGTTGCAGGTGCAATTCCTGCCACGCGGCCCAACCTTCGCTCTGTCGAGCTTCGGCTCGTCTGGCCATTTCTGGAATGCCAACCGGACGAGCGAGTCGCGATGCATCGGGATGCTAACGAATGCGTGCCTTCGGGCATGTGGCGCAAGCCCACGGGTATTCCGCCGAATCACTGACGAGACCATGTCACAAATGAGGTCAGGTTTTCATTTCCGATATTGCTCGTCGCTGACCTTTTCCATCCAATCCACGGCCTTGCCATCGAGGGCCTCTTGGATGGCGATGTGGGACATGGCGGTGGTTGACGTGCCGCCGTGCCAGTGCTTTTCGCCGGGCGGGAACCAGACGACGTCGCCGGGATGGATTTCTTCAATCGATCCTCCCCAGCGCTGTGCCCAGCCGCAGCCGCCGGTGACGACAAGGGTTTGACCAAGTGGGTGCGTGTGCCAGGCGGTGCGAGCGCCGGGCTCGAAGGTCACGATTGCGCCGGTGACACGCGCGGGCTCGGCGGCTTTGAAAGGTGAGTCCAGCCGGACCGTGCCGGTGAACCAGTCGGACGGGCCCTTGATCGAGGGTTGTGAACCAACTCTTTGAACGTTCATGTTGAAGTGCTCCCTTTGTTTTTCCCAGGTGCTCAGCGACCAACCAGTTTCTGGAGGTGTTCGGGATAACGAGCTCCTTGAACACTGATTTTGGACGCAGCGCCCTCAAGCGCGCGCAGGTCTTCCGGCGTGAGATGAAGCAAGACTGCGCCGATATTCTCGCGCAAGCGATGCAGCTTGGTGGTGCCGGGGATGGGGACGATCCAGGGCTTTTGAGCCAGCACCCACGCCAAGGCGACCTGTGCGGGTGTGGCCTGCTTTTGCTTCGCGAATGTCTCGACCACCTCGACCAGGGCTTGGTTGGCCTTGCGGTTCTCAGGGTCAAAGCGGGGGACTTTGTTGCGGAAATCGTTGGCATCAAACTTCGTGTCGGCGCTGATTTTTCCGGTGAGAAAGCCTTTGCCCAGGGGGCTGAAGGGGACGAATCCGATGCCAAGTTCTTCGAGAGTCGGCAGCACCTCGGCTTCGGGCTCTCGCCACCAGAGCGAGTATTCGCTCTGAAGTGCAGTCACCGGCTGGACTGCATGCGCGCGGCGGATGGTTTGCACCCCGGCTTCGGATAGGCCGAAATGCTTCACCTTGCCCTGGCGAATCAGGTCCTTGACTGTGCCGGCTACGTCTTCGATGGGCACGTCGGGGTCCACCCGATGCTGGTAGAGCAAGTCAATGGTTTGGATCTTGAGCCGTTTGAGCGAGGCATCGACCACTTTGCGGATGTGCTCGGGCTGGCTGTTGAGGCCGCCCTGTTTGCCGGTGTCGCAGTCGAACCCGAACTTGGTGGCGATGACCACTTTGCCGCGAACCGGGGCGAGGGCCTCGCCGACGAGTTCCTCGTTAGTGAAGGGGCCATAGACTTCAGCGGTGTCGAAGAAGGTGACGCCTTGTTCGACCGCGGAGCGGATGACGGAGATCATCTCCTGCTTGTCGCCGGCGGGGCCGTAGCTAAAGCTCATGCCCATGCAGCCGAGGCCCAGGGCGGAGACTTCCAGATTACTTTTACCTAATTTGCGTTTTTGCATTGTTTGTCCTTTCAATTGACCGATGACGAGAGTTGTGTCTGGGGTCAACGCGGCACTCGCGATCGGGCCGCGTTCGCGCCTGCAAGCTCCTCGAGCGAGTGTTGGGCGACCACAGTTCCTCAAGAATCCCAGTTTGCACGACCTTGGCCCAAGAATTTGAGTAATTTTGGAATAGAACCGTCGGGTGCAGGATCGTGTAATCCAGATCCGAATCGATCAAAGCCTGTTCGACCTGAGCCTTGGCGGCATCATTTGGGAGCTCGCTCAGAATGGGATGTGTTACCGACGAGAAGACGAATTTGCGCACACCGGCTCGGGCCGCTGCCTGAATCATGTTCCACCCCATCTGGATTTCATCCGGAGCGAACACCGGTCCGACATGGAACACAGCATCAACTCTTTCTAGTGCCGCCCTCAGGCCTTCGAAATCCGCAAGATCGCCGACGGCGACCTCCACCGCTCCTCGAAATTTGGCCTCAGCTACCTGCTCGGGCTTTCGCACCAGACCTCGAACCTTAGCGCCCCGCTCAACAAGCGCAGGAACAACAAGTCCGGCCACGTTGCCTGCTGCTCCCACCGCAAGCACGGTCATGTGGGAGCCGAGTCCGTTGCTTTTCATTGTCATAGCACAGTGTCTATTTGGGCCGGCTCTCAAACACACCCTTCACGACAGGGACCGCCGAAAAAGCATTCGACCAGCCGGCATAAACCGCAAGATGGGTGATAATCTCCGAGATTTCGCCTGACTTCAGGCCGCTTTCGAGTGCCAGATTGATGTAGCGTCGCATGCCGATGGTTTGGTTTCGGGCAATCAAGGCCGACAGGGTAACGATGCTACGATCCCCCGAAGACAAATCAGGCCGCTTCCATAAATGGCCGGCAGCCACGTCGAGCGTGTATCGCTCAAGCGCCGGTGAAACCATCCGCACTTCTTCAAATGTGAGCGCGGAGCGAGGCGAATCTGATAGTGCCATATTCGTTGTCCTTTCAGTTGCTTATGAGATTTGCTTTCACACCGGCGACGGATGCGGTGCCTTTGCCGATGGCCTCAGCCATTTTCGCAGTTTGGCCGAAAGCCGAGAAGTGAAAGTGAACTCCTTTCCCTTTGGGTTTAAACGCCAGCATAGATTGAGCGGTCGGACAGCGCGGGTGCCGCCCCACGGTGTTTCGTGCGCCATTCGCCAGGCGTGGTGCCTTCCCAGCCGTGGAAGGCGCGGAAGAAAGAATTCGCGTCTTCGTAGCCCAAGAGGAACGCGGCTTCGTTCAACTCGACAGCGCTGTGTTTGAGGTAGTGGTGGGCCAGTTCGCGGCGGGTTTCTTCCACCAGCTCCTGGAAGGTAATCTTAGCCTCGGTAAGGCGGCGCTGGAGGGTGCGGGCGCTCAGGCAGAGTTCGCGCGCGACCTGCGGTAGCGTGGGGCGTTTGCCGGCAAGCGAGCGCTTGAGAGTGTGTTTGACTTGTTCTCCAACGTCAGTGCTGGAGTTGCGCACCTTGAGTTCGGCTTCCAACTGAGCGCCAATGGCGTTGAGCAACTCTTCGTTATGGGTGACGAAGGGCCGGTGCAGGTCGCTGTTTCGAAACACGAGCGCGTTGCGATTGGCCTTAAAGCGCAAGCGACAACCGAAATGGGGCTCCAGCAGCTCGCGATGCTGCGCGGGACGGGCGAGTTCCAGGCGGAGGGGAGTGATTTGATCGTCGGTGCCGCGGCGGCCGATCGCCAGAATCCAGGCCAGGACCAGGTCCACCATTACGTCGGGCTGCGCTTCCTGTGCCTGAAGGTAAGTGAACTCGACGGAGGCTTCCTCGCCAAAAGTGCGAACGCGGACTTCTTCGGGGCAGGTCAGTTGTTTGTAGCGGCCGATCCGTTGCAGGGCGTCGCGGAAGGAGTGGCTGCAAACGGCGGCAATAGCACTGGGTTGATAGCGTTCGAAACGCGGTTCGGTGCCCAGCTTGAGCCCGATGGCTGGGTCGTTGCTGGTCTCCCCAATGGCACGCCAGAACGCGAAAAGTTCGGCGGTGGTGGCGTAAATCTTTTCCTGTTGGAAGAACCCTGCCGGCAGCCCGGCTCGACGCAGGACGGCTGAAACAGAGATCTCGTGTTCGCCCAGCCTGGTGGCCCAGAGGCTGGAAACCTTGAATCGGTCGCTCATGACTTTGGTTGTAGTCATGGTTCCAGGATAATGCCGATTGGGAATCCGTCACTAGCAGAACACGCCAATTTACTAGCGGAACACGCCAATTTACCATAAAGGGGTCATAGCAGGGGTCAGTCCTATAATTTTAGCATGAACCCGGGACTCACGGGGCCGACACCTTTGAGGAGCGAAAAGCGGGGAGCGGGATCGGAGGGCGCAAACTTCGCAGGACTGACCATTCAGGGTTGGAGTTGACGCAGCGTTCCAATGGGACTTCAGCCCTTTCGCTTCACGGTGTAAGGGCGCACGGGCTCCGCCAGCATCATTTCGCGTTGTTGGCGGTTCACGGCGACCGGCAATTCGTCGGAACACAGCTTGCTCCACAGCGCCGCCAGTTCCTCCGGGGGCAGTTTGTCAGCGAACCGGAGAGCGGATGCGGCGAGGCAGGGCCGGTCTTTCTCAAAGGCCAGCCAACGGCGGCCCAGCTTTTCGGCGGCGTTGCCGGTCGTGTTCGAGCCGGCGAAGATGTCCAGCACGGTGTCGCCGGGGTCGGTAAGGAATTCGACGAAGAAGGACGGCAGCGTTTCCGGGAATCGCGCGGGGTGCGGCTTCACGCCCGCGGTCGCGCAGTGGCGCAGGCAGGAGGAGTTGCTTTCGGTGTTCGGGATTTGCAGGAGGTTGGACGGAATCGCGCCGCCGTTGTCGTTGGCGAGGTGGGTGCTGATGTCGTGGCCGGACGGGCGCTGCTTGGGGCGATAAAAGCCGGCGGCGTCTTGAAGGAGTTTTTGCATCCGCTTGGAGTAGGGCACGAGCACGCGGCGGACATGGCCGATGTGTGCGGGCTTGCCATGCGCCGGGTTGTGCCTAAGCTGGTGTGAGAGACCCTTTCAGGAAGGGCAGAGACGCATGATCGGTTTCGATTACAGCCGCAAAGACGGCGGTCTGTAGGCGTATGAAACCCGGCGGCTAGCGCACAGATATGGCGGCAAAATCCAGTTTTCTCGACAAGGTCCTGGGACGGGTTGGACGGCTGGATGCCGAGGGGCTGCAAACGGTCGTTCAGCGCCTGGCCCGGGAACGGAGCTTTCTTGAGACGCTCTTCAATACCATTGAAGACGGCGTGCTGGTGGTGGATGAATCCGGACGGATCCTCTACTTCAACCAATCGGTCACCCGGTTGCTTGGCCTGCAACCTGGAGTCGAAGGCGAGCCGATTACCCGCTTCGTGCCGGAACTGGATTGGGAACGGATCGCGAAATTCGATGCCGATGGCGGCCAGGCGGTCGTCCGCCATGAATTCGAGGTGCGTTATCCGCGCAGTCTCTTCCTCAGACTCTACGCCGCGCCGCTGGATGGCCAGGCGGCCGGCAGCGCTGGCGTCGCCCTCATTCTGCACGACGCGACCGAGGCGCGGCAGCGGACGTTCGAGGCTATCGAGAGCGAGCGGATTCAAGCCCTGACGTTGCTGGCGGCCAGTGTCGCCCATGAGATCGGCAACCCGCTCAACGCGCTCCACATTCACGTGCAACTCATGGAACGGGAACTCAGGAAACTCAGAGGGGCCTCCGAGGTTGGCGCCCCCGGCGATGGCCGCTCCGGTTCGGGCCGGCGCCGAAGGGAGGCGCTGGAAATCGCGCCCGGAGATCTGCCCGAAATTGCCGGCAAACTTGAACAATTCCTGGGGGTGGCCAAAGGTGAAATCCATCGGCTGGATTACATCATCACTCAGTTCCTCCAAGCCATCCGTCCAAGCCCGCCCCAGCTCCGGCCCGCTTCGCTCAACGAGGTTATTCATAAAACGCTCAGTCTCCTGCAGCCGGAACTCGATAACCGCGGATTGAATGTGCGCTTGCGCCTGGCCCGGCACTTGCCGCTCACCCCGATCGACTCCACGCAAATCGAGCAAGTGCTCGTCAACCTGGTTAAAAACGCCATGCAGTCCATGACTCGAGGCGGCACGCTCACCCTTCAGACCGGCGAAGGTTCTGAAGATGTCTGGATGACCGTGGCCGATACCGGACGCGGCATCTCGCCAGAACAAATCAACCGCATCTTCGAGCCGTTCTACACGACCAAGAAGAAGGGAACTGGCCTTGGCCTGATGATTGTCCAGCGCATCGTGCGCGCCCACGGCGGGCGCATCGAGCTCGAAAGCCACGCCGCGCAGGGCACCACCTTCCGCATTTTTCTGCCCCTGCACGAACGCAAACGCCGGCTCCTCGAAGCCCCGCCGCCAGTTTAGCCCTCCATTCCGAAGGACTTCTTTCATCCGTAGAGTAGCCCTGCGGCGATGCGGGTCAAGCCTCGCGCGAGAGGGAGCCGCTAAAAGGAGCGCAGTGTCTCCAGCACCGCCCGGACGCGCGGCACCTCGTGCGTCCGGAACAGATCGGTCTTGCCCAACGCGCCC
>JAJYHY010000329.1 GCA_021784555.1 bacterium | reverse complement strand
ACCCGATCGCCCGGGCTGAGGCCGATGGCGGCCGCAATGGCCAGGGGGAAGGTCACGTAGAGGCGGGGCTGCTTGCCCCGCGAGCGGATGGCTTGAATCCTCAAGGGATAGGTGGTCTGCATTTTTGTTACGTTTTTTTGCGTGATGGTGCTTGCCTTCCTGGGATTAGATTATCATCTATTCCCATGCCGGACGCCATCATTATCCCTTTTGAACTGCCCCTGCCGCAAGTACTGCCCACCATCGACAACGCCGAGAAGATCCTCAGCCTCTACGAGCCCGACCTTCACGTCATCGTGCGCCGCAAGGCCGGCGCCGAGGTGGAGTTCGGCAACAAGCTGCTCCTGGGCGAAAACTCGCAGGGCGTGATTATTGACTGGGACCTGATCCAGGGCCTTCCTCCCGCCGACTCGAAGTTGCTGCCTGGGAGTGTGGGGCGCATGAAGCAGGGCTACGGCCCGCAACTCAAGGCGGCGACCACCGACCGGGGCTTTGACAGCGAGGACAACCGCGCCATTCTGGGGAGCGAGGGGATCTACAACGGGATGTGTCCGCGCTCGGTCCCGGAGCTGGAGTGCCGGAGCCGCTCCTGGAAGTTCAAGCGGCTGCAACGGCGCCGCTCGCACACCGAGGGGCGGGTGGGCATTGTGAAGAACGCGTTTTTGGAGGGACGGATGCTCAGCACGGGCTTTGCGCACCGGGAACTGAGAGTGACCTGGACGGTGCGGGTGCGTAACCTGTGGGTGCTGGCGCGGATGCAGCGGGCCGCGGCGGCGGCTGCCGAGCGCCAAGCGGCCTAAAGGGGCCGCGGCAATTTACCGAACAAGTCAACCCTGGGGGCAGTGTGTACCGGGGAGGTGGATCTGGAAGTGAAATGAGGGGAGTGAAGGGACGGAGGCTAGTCACCCTGATTATTTACAACAGATGCATTGCCATTTCTGGAGTCACTGCCAAAAATCGCCTTCTTGGGACAGGCTCTAATTACCCAACTGCCCGTAGTTTCCATTGCCCCAGGCCCAGACCGTGCCGTCACCGGCCAGGGCCAGGCTGTGGAAATCGCTCGATGCAATGGCCCCAACCTGCCTCCGGCCCGGGAGGGCATTCACGGCGACAGGTGTCTCGCTGTCGTAGAACGTGCCGTTGCCCAACTCCCCGTCGCCCCCATAGGCCCAGGCCCATAGTGTGCCGTCGCTGGCCTGGGCCGGCGACTGCCCGCCCACCACGAGTTTGCCATCCGTTTGCAGCGCCAAAGCGGAACCCGCGAAGACCTGGTCCACGCAAAAGGTATGGTCCACTGTGCCGTCGGGATTCAGACGGCCGATGTTGCACGATTGATTGTCGTCGTAATCTCTGAGGTAATCGCTCCGGGGTACTGGATGCGCAGCTTGCGAGCCTTGGCCCCATTGAGCCAAACCGCTGAGCCCGTGTAAGGGAAATATGACAACCTCATTAACTGCCCCCCGTGCGAGCTTGGCCGGGCGCCGCAGAGGTCAGCGTTCCGGAGACTGCGGCGTATTCGACCCCAGCGATTGCCGTCCCATCCATCCACACTCGAGTAGTCCACAGTGGCGACCGTGTTTGTGTCGCCCAGCCGCAGGACTGTGAGCGTGACGGATGAGTTGGTCTCGGCATTCGATAGGATCTCGTGGGGAACTGAAGCGTGCCGGCAGCCTGCAGGCCTGCCGTGCAAGCTAGGAGAATAGCGACCACCAAGCCGGAAAGACCCACCTCCGGGAGGAGGATGTCACCGGGGGCGATGTTACCGGCACCGAGGTGACAGGATTTGTTCTTTTTGTTCGAGGCTCCCGCAGCGTCCAGCCGGCGCGCGTCTGAAGTTTGGCCTTTTATCCATGCCCAGCTTGATGATTTTAAGGGCACGCGGCGGCGCACCGGTTGTTCCTGCTCGGCCATATAGACGGTTCCGCAGCCGCCTTCGCCGATCTTTTGCGGGAGCTTGTAGCGGTCGATGCGGTCTCCGGGCCGCTCGCTGAGCGGGCTGACGAGCGTCGAGGCGTTGCGGCCCGGCGCGTCCTCCGCGGCGACGCCCGTGCCGGACTCCAGGCCGCCAACCAACATGCAGGCGGGGCAAAGCCCCTTGGGCGCGTAGGGTGTGAGCGGCGAGCCGCAACGCTCACAGCGGCGAGCGGTCGGCGCGGAACCAGTTTCGGTGCTCATTGTTTCCATACGGTGCTACAGGAAATCCGCCGAAAGGTTACCACGAATCTCAAGGCCGCACTCCCACCTTTGCGAGTCCGCGCAAGAGCGTTCGCCGGGGTGTGGTTGGTACGTTTGCACGGAAAGTTGAGAAAACCCATCGAACTAAACCAGCCCGGCGTGTGCCCGCTCCGCCTCGCGCAAGGCGCGTCGATTGAGCTTTCCGGTGGGGCCTTTGGGCAGCGTCTCCAGAAACACCACCGCCTCCGGTATCTTGTAGGCCGCAATGCGGGGCTGGGCAAAGGCCTTCAACTCCGCCTCGGTGAGGCTGGCCCCCTCTCTGACCGCCAGATACGCCACCACGATCTCGCCCCACACCGGGTCGGGCCGGCCCACCACTGCTGCTTCGCGCACGGCCGGGTGTTCGAGCAGCACCGCCTCGACCTCTTGAGGGGAGATGTTGCTCCCGCCCCGGATGATGATCTCTTTGGTCCGCCCGGCAAACCAGTAGAACCCGTCCCCGTCGCAGCGGGCCAGGTCGCCTGTATGAAACCATCCATCCCGGATGGCCGCCGCGGTGGCCGCCGGGTCGCGCCAATAGCCGGTCATGCGCAGTGGGCTCTGGATGCAGATCTCGCCCACCTCTCCGCGCGCGACATCGTGGCCGTCAATGTCGAGCAGGCGGATGCGGGCCCCGGGCACAGGTTGGCCAATCGAGCCGACGCGGGCGTGTCCCGGTCGATTGTAGGTCAGCGGTGCCCCCTCCGTCGCGCCGTAGGCCTCGAACACGCTGCGGCTCATGGCGCGCTCAAAGGCCTCTTGCAGCGCCGGCGAGACCGAGTCGCCCCCGCCATAGAAGAACCGGCCTGAACTCACATCTTGGGGGTTGGCGCTTTGGGCCTGAGCCAAGGTGTGGAGCAGAATCGGCAGACCGAAGGTGTAGGAACACCGATGGCGCTCGATGGCCTGCAAGACGGATAACGGATCAATCCGCGTCAAGAGCACCACCGTAGCCCCACTCAGGAGGCTGCTAACAAAGAGCATGCCGAAGCCGACCATGTGAGCCATCGAGGAGACGATGAGCACGATTTGGTCCTGGTCCAGGTGCAGGCAGCGCATGGCCGGGGCGATTTGCGCCAGGCTCTCCTGCGAATGTGTGACACCCTTGGGATGGGCCGTTGTGCCGGATGTATAGAGAATGGCGGCGGTATGGTCGGGCGCAATGGCCGGAAGCGACGCTGTGATTGGCCCCGGCGCCAGCAGTTCGCCAAAGGACCTCACCCCGCCTGCCTGTGGCCCGTCCCCGGTGAGATAAGAGCGGCGCAAGGCCGGCAATTGTGCCTCAAGCCCCGCCATCTCGGCATAAAGCTCCGGCTGGCCGATGTAGCACGCCGCTTCGCTATGGCGCAGGATATACTCGATCTCCGGTCCTTTGAGGCGGGTATTGATCGGCACCGCAATCGCCCCAGCTTTGAGGCATCCGATGTAGCCGAGGGCCAATTCGGGCACGTTGAGCAAATGAAAGGCAATCCGCTCACCGGGCTGGATGCCCGCAGCCAAGAGCCTGCTGGCGATGACGGTAGTGAGCCGATCAAACTCGGCGTAAGACCAGGATTGGTCGCCGCAAATGACGGCGGCCTTGTCAGGAGTTCGAACTACCCAACGATTGAAACCTTCGATTACTGTGGCGCTCATAACAGACAGCGTTCGCTTGCTGGAGCCGTAACATCGGCCCGCCGCGGAATTCAGCTTGGGAGACATAGCCAACATGCATTACTAATGCCGTTAATGCAATTTCCTCACAGGCGGATGCCCTGGGTCTTGGCCTTGGCCAGGGCGAACGGCAGCCTGGCCGCGAGGATGGCGAGGGTGGCGATGGCCGCCAACAACTCAATCAGCGTGAACGCCTTGTTTGGTATCCTATGCAACTTGCTCCTCCTGTCGTTGGTCACGGCGAGCGCAGGCGATAGTAGCGGGCCGGGTAGTTTGTCCACTCGGGATCGCTGAAGTAAGAAGTGCCGCTGCTGCTCAGGTTATTGGTGGCGATGGGTATCCAGACCGGATGGGACAGGTCGGTGGCGGCTTCCACAACCACGGCGCGGTTGGGCGCCCAGGAAATGGTGAACCCGAACTGGTTGGACTGCACGCCGAAGTCCGGGGCGCCGCTTTGCTCCTGCGGCAGCCACAGAGCGGTCGGAATGCCCGTATTGGTGGCGAATTGCGCCCAGCCGGTGGTCCCCGGCAAATAATAGGCGGTGGTCGGGTCGCGCACGGGCAAACCCACCACGGCCCCGGCCCAAAACACGCCTGAGTCGGCGCTGGGGGCATCGCCGAGGAAGTAGGCCCTGGTCAGACTGGTGCAAAGAGAGAACGCCCCTCCGCCGATGTTCGTGACGCTGGCGGGGATCGTGATGCTGGTGAGGGGGACACCGGGGCTAGGATACACTCCGATGATGCCCCCACTGAACGCACCGGCTCCAATACTGAGGAGGTTGTCGTCGAGGACCACATTGGTTAGATTGGCGCAGTCAGCGAACGCGCTGTCCCCGATGCTGATGAGGCTCACGGGCACCGTGACGCTCGTGAGCTGTGAGCCCAGGAAAGCCTCAGCGCCAATTGCCGTAACGCCCGCGGGAACGGTGTAACTCCCAACCACCCCGCCAGGAAAGAGAATGAGGGTAGTCTGGTTCTTATTGAACAAGACCCCGCCGACGCTGCTATAGAGGGGATTGCCGGGAGCCACATTGAAGGCGGGAGCCACGCTGGGTACTGCTCCGCTGTCGATAAAAACGCTCGGCATGTCCTCATTGGTAACCCCGCTGCCGATAACGACATTGGTCAGGCTGGCGCAGTAACCGAATGCGCTATCGCCGATGCTGGTCACGCTGTTGGGGATGGTTATACTCGCCAGAGGGCAACCTGCCGCTGGCGGACCATAGTCAGGGCCGCCTCCTCCGGTCGCAGGGGTGGCGCTGAAAGCAGAGGCCCCAATGCTGACAAGATTGGTGTCGAGGACAATGCTGGCGAGACTGGAGTCAGAGAAGGCATAATCTCCAATGTTGGTAAGACTGTCGGGCAGCGTCACGCTCGTCAGGCTCGAGTAAGAGAACGCATAATCTCCGATGATGGTGAGATTGTCTGGCAGCGTCACGCTCGTGAGCCGTGAGCCCAGGAAGGCCTCAGCGCCAATCGCCGTGACGCCCGCGGGAACCGTGTAACTCCCAGCGACCCTGCCAGGAAAGAGCGTGAGCCTAGTCTGGTTCTTATTGAACAGGACCCCGCCGGCGCTGCTATAGAGGGGATTGCCGGGAGCCACATTGAAGGCGGGAGCCAGGTCGGACCCTCCCTGGCTGTCGATAAAAGCGCTCGGCATGTCCACATCGGTAAGCCCGCTGCCGATGAACACGTTGGTCAGCGGCCAGCAGTCCGAAAACGCAGAGTCACCAATGGTCGTGACGCTGTCGGGGAGCGTGATGCTCGTGATCCTGCAGTCCCAGAAGGCGCTGGGCCCAATATCGGTGAGGCCGGAAGCGAGCGTGACATTCGTTAGGCTGGTGGACCCGCCGAAGGCTGAATCACCAATGCTGGTGACACTGCCGGGAACCGCAACGCTGCCGAGACTTGAAATCCAGAACGCAAAATGGCCAATGTTCGTGACGCTCTCGGGAATCGTCACACTGGTTAGGGCGGAGGAGTCGAACGCGTAACCGCCGATGGTGGTGACACCGCCGGGAATCACGTAGCTTCCAGGATGAGCGAGGCCATTTGGGTACTCAATCAGTGTGGTCTGATTCTTGTCGAATAGCACGCCATTGACGCTGCTGTAGGAGGGATTGTCCGTAGCCACATTGATCGCCCTCAGGTTGTTGGCCATGAAGGGATCTTCCGCGATGGAGAGGACACTGGCCGGGACTTGGAGATACATCACGCCACCCTCGTAGCCGTTGTAAAAGACCGACGCGCTCGCGATGGCGGTCACCGGCAGGCCATGGATGGTGCTGGGAATGGCGACTGTGCTGGCCAGACCGCTCCAGCCGTCGATGCTGATCGTCCCATTGTTGGTCGTGTAGGTGAACCCTGTGATCAATTGTGCATGAGCCGTTACGGCCGCCGCCAGCGGGGCGGCGAGCGCCAGCAGGGCTACGGCGGTTCGAGTTTTCATTTTGGTTTCGTTGTTTCAAAGGTCGCTCCAGTTCTAGGAGCGGCATGCCGGGATGATTGCCGGCAAATGGTTTGGCGCGTGGCGATCATGGACTGTGGCGTCGGGCCCCTCGTTCAGGCCGCTGGTCTCCTAAGGCAGCAGGTGGGCGCTGACGCGGTAAAAACGGTTCGCATCCGCGGTTGTGTCGGTGACGGACTTCACGGTTCCGTCTCCGGTGGCGACGTTGGTCCGGACCGGCCAGGAGACCGGCGGCGCCGCCAGACCGGCGCTGTTGGTGAAGAGCAGGTCGTAGCTGGCGCCGCTGATCGTGGGAAAGGAAATGCTGGTGACGCCGCCGGACCGCGCGACCGCCAGTTGCGGCGTCGGCGCGGCCACTTGAGAAGTCAGAATCGTCCCGCCATCGCCCACCGCCACAAACTTACCGTTGCCGTAGGCGACGCCGGAGAGGCTGTTGGTCGTGCCGGAATTGCGCGTGGTCCAGGCCACGCCATCCGGCGAGGTCACAATTGCTCCCCAGCCGCCCACCGCTACGAATTGGCCGTTGCCGTAGGCGATGCCCTTGAGGCCGTTGGTGGTGCCGGAATTGGACGCAGTCCAGGCCACGCCGTCGGGCGAGGTTAGAATCGCCCCGCCGTCGCCCACCGCCGCGAATTGGCCGTTGCCGTAGGCGATCCCGTTGAGCGCGTTGGTGGTGGCGGCGTCGCGCTCGGTCCATGCCACGCCGTCGGACGAGGTCAGAATAGGCTGGTACGACTTGCCCGGGCTATAAACCCCGCCGCCCACCGCCACGAATTGGCCGTTGCCGTAAGCGACGCTGGAGAGCCAAAGGCCGGAACTGATGCGGTCGGTCCAAACCACGCCGTCCGGCGAGGTCTCGATCGCCGATGGCGGCGGCAGCGGACCCGCGCCCGCGCCTACCGCCGCGAACTGGCCGTTGCCGTAGGCGATGCCGGCGAGCGAGTCGCCCATCCCGGAACTCTGCCCCGTCCACGCTACACCGTCCGGCGAGGTCAGGATCGTCCCGTCCCACGCCACCGCCACAAACCGGCCGTTGCCGTAGGCGATGCCGCCGAGCAAGCCGTCGGAGTTACGCACGTTCCAAGCCACGCCGTCGCCCGAGCTCAGAACCGTCCCGTTGTTGCCCACCGCCACGAATTGGCCGCTGCCGTAAGCGACGCCGTTAAGGTGGAATTCGGTGCCGGAATTGCGCGAAGCCCAAGTCACGCCGTCGGGCGAGGTCAGAATCGCCCCCCTCCCCACACCGCCTCCCCCGCCGCCCGACCCGCCCCCATCGCTGAGGGCCCCACCCACCGCCACAAACTGGCCGTTGCCGTAGGCGACGCCGTTAAGCTGGACGTCGGTGCCGGAACTGCGCGAAGTCCAGGCCACGCCGTCCGGCGAGGTCACAATCGCTCCCGAGTCGCCCACCGCCACGAATTGGCCGTTGCCATAGGCGATGCCGTTGAGGCCGTCGCTGTTGGTGGCGGAGTTGCGCGCGGTCCAGGCCGCCCCGTACGGCGAGGTCAGAATCGTCCCGTCGCCGCCCACCGCAACAAATTGGCCACCGCCGTAGGTAACGCCCGCGAGGCCGTTGGTGGTGCCGGGACTGCGCCCGGTCCAGGCCACGCCGTCGGGCGAGGTCAGGATCCCCCCGTAGCTGTTTCCCTGCGCGTCGTAGGAGAAGCCGACCGCCGCGAATTGGCCGTTGCCGTAAGCCACGCCGGTAAAGGAGTCGCCGGTGCCGGGAATGCGCACGGACCAGGTCAGGCCGTCGGGCGAACTCAGAATCGTCCCACCGCGCGCACCCGATCCCACCGCCACGAATTGGCCGTTGCCGTAAGCGACGCCAGTCAGCTCGGTGACGTCGACGTCGCCGGGGCCGTGCGCGGTCCAAGCCACGCCGTCGGGCGAGGTCAGGATCGCCCCGTACCAGCCCACGGCCACGAACAGGCCGTTGCCGTAGGCGACACCGACGAGTGCGTCCTCACCGGGGAATGCATTCGCGATTGCCGAGTGCATGCGCAAGGTCCAATGGTCGGGCGGGTCGGTCTGGGCGCGCAGGGCCGGACCGGCCAGGCAGACGATGGCCGCGCCGAGGAGCATCGATACCTTCCGCACCCTCTTCCGCGCCGCTCGGCCAATCTTGGAAAACGCGGCGAGTGCCGTCAGGACTTTTGAGGTTCGAGTTTTGGTTTTCATGTCTTTGGGCTAATTGCCGGCATTGCCGGGGTGGCTATTGATGTTCTTCGTTCAAGCCGCTGGCCTCCTACGGCAGCAAGTGGGCGCCGACGCGGTAAAACCTGTTCGCATCCGCGGTTGTGTCGGTGACGGACTTCGCGGTCCCGTCCCCGGTCACGACATTGGTCCTGACCGGCCAGGAAGCCAGCGGCGAACCCAGCCCGGCGCTGTTGGTGAAGAGCAGGTCGTAGCTGGCGCCGGTGATTGTGGGAAAGGAAATGGTGGTGACGCCGCCAGACCGGGCGATCGCCGGTTGCGGCGTCGGCGCGGCCACCTGAGAACTCAGAATCGTCCCGCCGTCGCCCACCGCCACGAACTGGCCGTTGCCGTAGGCGACGCTGTTGAGCGCGTTGGTGGTGCCGGAATTGCGAGCGGTCCAGGCTGCGCCATCCGGCGAGGTTAGAATGGTCCCGTTGCCGCCCACGGCCACGAACTGGCCGTTGCCGCAGGCGACGCCCTTGAGGCCGTTGGTGGTGCCCGAATTGGACGCGGTCCAGGCCGCGCCGTCCGGCGAGGTCAGAATCGTGCCGCCGTCGCCGACCGCCACAAACTGGCCGTCGCCGTAGGTAACGCCCGCGAGGGCGTTGGTGGTGCTGGAACCGCGCTCGGTCCAGCCCACGCCGCCGGGCGAGGTCAAAATCGTCCCGCTGTCGCCCACCGCCACGAAATTGCCGTTGCCGTAGGCGACGCCCGCGAGGGCGTTGGTGGTGCTGGAACCCCGCTCGGTCCAGCCCGCGCCGTCGGGCGAGGTCTGAATTATCTCCCCGAAAAAGCAAGACTCATCAGGGCCATGCCCCGTGCCCACCGCCACGAATTGGCCGTTGCCGTAGGCGATGCCCGCAAGGGCGTTGGTGGCACCGGAACCGAGGTCAGTCCAGGCCGCGCCGTCGGGCGAGGTCTGAATTATCGCCAGGGACGGGCAGAGCCCACCAAACCGACCAAAGCCCTCAATCACGTTATACGTCCCGCCCACCGCCACGAACTGGCCGTCGCCGTAAGCCATACCGTTGAGCACGAAAACGGTGTAGCCGGCAGAGGAGCCGCTCCCACTAACGTAGGGCGCGCGCTCGGTCCAGACTGCGCCGTCCGGCGAGGTCAGGATCGTCACGCCATTGCCCACCGCCACGAATTGGCCGTTGCCGTAGGCGATGCCGTTGAGCGGGTTCCCGGTTGGCAACGGCTTAGGGTTTTGCAAGGTCCAATGGTCGAGCGGGTCGGTCTGGGCGCGGAGGGCCGTGCCAGCCAGGCAGAGGATGGCCGCGCCAAGGAGCATTGACGCCGTCCGCGCCTTCTTCCGCGTCGCTTGGTTAGTTTTGGAA
>JAJYHY010000328.1 GCA_021784555.1 bacterium | reverse complement strand
CGGCTCTTGCCGTCGTAGAGGAAGGCCTTCTTCAGGCGTTGGGACATTTCGGCGAGCGAAATGACCGCTTGCGACTGCAAGGCGAGGTCAACGTTGGCGTTGCATTCTTTGCCGGAGCGGATGCAATCGAAGAAGTTCTTTTCGTGGGTGCGGATGTCCTCAGGCGCCAAGCTCTCCGGATGCGCCGGTCCCGGGTAGACGGTCGGGTCGATGTCGTCGGCAAAGGGGCGTTCCGGCAGCAACTGGATTCTATCGCCGGCCGTGGCTACCTCCAAGGAGGCCTTGTGAGTGTAAAGAACGAAGCCGGGGCTGCGAGCGTTGACGGTGCTGACGACGATCGTGATGAGATAGCCGCTGGGGAACTCCGCGATAAACTGCTCGTGTTCGGGCGTTTCGCGTTCCGGGTTATTATCGACCCGGTCGGGATGGATGCAATTGGTGCCGATGCAAACGACCCGCGAGGGGAACTCCGGATTGCCGGAGGCCAGCATCAAAGGCAGCAATCGATGCGGCACGAGGTCGGTGAGCGGGCCGGACGAATACCGGTAATACTTGCGCCACCGATAGAAGTCTTCCTGATTGAACGGCACCCGTTCATGAACCCTTCCTTGCCACACGTCCCAGTTCACGTTCTCGGCGGTGCATTCCCGGTCGAATGGCCAATTCCACTCGCCTTCCTTGCTATTGCGGCAATAGTAGCCCTGGCTCCAGACCAGTTTGCCCAAATCGCCGCTCTTGATCAGGTCGGCGCATTTATGCCAGCCGCCGGCTGAGCAACCCTGGGCGCCGACCTGGAACCGCACTTTGGTGGCTTTGATGACAGCATGAACCTTGTAGGCCTCGTCAAGATAGCGGGTCAGCGGCTTCTCGCAATAGACATGCTTGCCGGCCTGGGCGGCATCCATGCTGATCTGGGCGTGCCAGATGTCGTGAGCGGCAATTACGACGGCATCGATGTCCTTACGGTCCAGGATCTTGCGATAATCTTCATAAACGTCGGAGTCCTTCAGGTTCGCGTTTTTCTGCGCGAACTCGCGGCGCAAGGTGAAAAGGTCGGAAGCGGCCGCGAGCACGGTGTTGGTCTGCTTTTCGTTCTGGTGAATGCCAACGACGTGATTCTGGCCGATGCCCTCCCCCACGCCTATCACAGCCACCGCAATGCGGTCATTGGCGCCAATGACGTTGGCCGAAGGGGCTGTCTCCTGGCCATAGACCGGGGTCTTGAGCAATGGTGTGGCAGCCACCGCCGCGGCGGCGGCGGCCGTTTTCCTGATGAAATCCCGGCGCGGGAGCCCGGGAGGGATTGCGTTTTTATCCATAAAGGTCGATTTCGATATATTAATTCCTATCGTTATTGGACGGATTCTAGTGAAGATGTGTTCAGCCAACAATACAAAACCTCAATGCCATCCGGCTGCCTTTTAGCTATGCATGGCCAATCTTCGCGTCTGGGCGCCGTTATCCTCGGCGCTGGACGTTCCACCCGGATGGGGAGGCCCAAGCTGCTATTGCCATGGGGCGGCACCTCGGTCATCGGGCATCTGCTCTCCCAGTGGCAAAGGCTGGGCGCCGCCCAGGTAGCCATCGTCTGCGCCGGCGATGACCTAGCCATGGCGGCTGAGTTGGATCGTCTCAACTTTCCACCGCAAAACCGCCTCTACAACGCGATGCCGGAGCGCGGCATGTTCAGTTCCGTTCAAGCCGCCGCCACTTGGCAAGGTTGGCGCACGGACCTCACGCATTGGGTCATCCTGCTCGGAGACCAACCCCACCTCAAAGATCAAACGCTGCGCGCCCTCCTCGATTTTGCCGCGAGCCATCCCGAAGCGGTTTGCCAGCCGTCTTGGAACGGCCGCCTGGGGCACCCGGTTTTGCTGCCCAAACTCGCTTTTGGTCAGCTTGGCACGACTGCGGCCAGGCACCTCAAAGAATTCCTCACCTCGCACCAGATTCTCGCTTGCCCGGTCGATGACCCCGGCCTGCATCTCGACCTGGATTACCCGGTGGATTATGAGAAGCTGAGATCTCAGATACCGGGAACGTCGCGATGCGGTTGAGGTGAGGTTCAAAGCGCCGACGCTCAGGCCTGTTCCTGCCAGCGGCATCGAAATTGAGAATTAAGAATCTTAAATTGAGTCCCGTTTCGCAGGGTCCTCGCGAGGGCAGCGCCGGTTCCGACCGCCGCTTGGGAACCGAAACAGCCATTCAAACCGGCCAAGGCTGCAAATGGAAATGCCCAGCGGAAAGACCGTGCCCGCGATGGAACCAAGGAAGACTTGAACGTCAAAATTGCGCACGCCGGCCTTGAAGAGGATTGCGCGCACGCCGGCGGCAAAAATCACGTGCAGGCAATAAATCGGCAGGGAATGCCTTCCCAATAACTTCAGGATTGACAGCCACCACGAGTCCGGCAGCAAAGCGCAAAGCGACAGAGAAGCCACGATCCCGACCATCGCGGTGACGGGGCGAAATGGAGTGTCGCATCGCGCGCCCAAGAAGTGCAACGCCAGAAGGCTCAGCAGCCCCAGGCCGGCCACCAGGCGCAGCGCGGCCCGCCCCGAGAGCCGAAGCCGGTGGCGGAAGCAGAAGGCGCCGGCAACAAAATAGAACAGGTGACTCGCCGGATGAATGATAGAGGGCGGGGCGGCGTTTGGGTGGAGTGAAAAGAGGACCAGGGCCGCCCCGCTGATCGCCAACCCCGCAAACTCGCCGATTCTCACCGCCCGCAGGACCAACTGGAAACAATAGGCGGCCACCAGCGCGCGCAGGAACCAAAACTGCATCGAACCGAAAATCAGGAAACCGGGCAGGTCTGCCCAGGACGGGACGCGGTTGCCCGCTTTGCTCAGTATCATCAGGGCGGTCTGAGCCACGGTCCACACAATGTATGGATAGAGGATGGCGCGGAGGACATAGCTGAGCTGGTAAGCCCCGCCCTTGGTTTGGTACGTGCGCTCTGAAAACCAGCCTGCCACCACGAAAAAGACCGGCACCATGAACGCGTAACTGATGTCCAAAAAAACGCTCCACGCCGGTGAAGGGAGGCTCGACGCGGCGTTCAATGTTCCCTCGGCGCAGTGACACACCACAACCAGAATGATGGCTATCCCCTTTGCGTAATCCGCCCAGGACAATCGCCTCATCCCGGTTTTGACCGCGGTCGCCGGAAGGACGGCGGCCCCCTCCGCCTGGCGAGACCCATACAAATCCGGCGACACGCTCGCACGTTTGGCCATGGTGAACCGCAGAGTGGAGGAGAGCGCCGGGGGCTGTCGAGAGCAAAATGGAAGGGGTCGGATTCCGAGTTTTTCCAACAGAGATGCGGGGGCATTGTCGGGATGTGTTCAGTCCAGACCGGCTATTGCATCCAGGGTGAGGTTGGCTAAATTAAGGGCCAACAATGCTGAGTTCACTCGTTCCACAATGGCTGAACTTCCATTATTGGGTGGGCAGTCCTTTGGTCCTGCTGTTTACGCTCTTCCAGTTATGGATGTTCATTGACGCGATGCGGCGCCGGGAATGGCTCTGGGCGGTGTTCATCTTCCTCGGATTCGCTTTCGCCGCCCTGCTCTATTTCTTTATGGTCTATCGCGCCGCCCCCTCCACCACCCGCGGCTTTGAGCTGCCTGGCGCCGCCGACCGCCGCCGTATCCGTGAGCTTCAGGCCCAGATCCACCATCTGGACAAACCCCACCATTACTTCCAGCTTGGGGATATCTATTTCCAGCAGGGCAGGCTGGACAAAGCCGAGGTCTGCTACCGCGCCGCGCTAGAACGTGACCCGTCCGACATCGACACGCGCGCGCACCTGGGCCAATGTCTGCTACGCCAGCACAATTCCGCCGAAGCTCGCCCGTTGCTCGAAGGGGTCGTGGCTGAAAACCCCAAGCACGATTACGGCTACTCCCAGATGGCGTTAGCCGAAACCCTGACCGGGCTGGGAGAGACTGAGTCCGCCATGAACGTCTGGAAGGTGGTGACCGCCAACCACTCCTATCCACGCGCTAAAGTCCAGTTAGCGGAGCTTCTCCTGGCCAAGGGTCAAACCGATCTTGCCCGCACCGAGATTCATGATGTGCTGGCCGACGACGCCCATGCTCCGGCCTTCCAGCGCCGGCGCGACCGGCTCTGGGTCAGCCGGGCTCGAAGCTTGCAACGCCGGATGGGTTGAACCGGCCATCTGGTCATTTACATTCCGGGCCCCACCGGGTACAAAGGAGGCCATGCCGAGCGATGCCGTTGTTTGGAAGGGATTGACCCAGCGGGGAAGGCTGGTGCTGATGGCCGGCCCGTGCGTGATAGAGAGCGAAGAGCTTTGCCTCAGACTGGCCGCGAACCTGCGCAAGACCTGTGAGCGCCTTGGAATCTTTTATGTCTTCAAGGCTAGTTACGACAAGGCCAACCGCACTTCGGCGCAGTCGTTTCGCGGGCCGGGGCTTGAGGAGGGCTTGAGGATATTGGAAAAGGTGCGGGCGAGGGTGGGGACACCGATTCTCACGGATGTCCATTCGGAGGCACAGGCGGTTCGAGCCGCGGCGGTGGCAGACGTGCTGCAAATTCCCGCGTTTCTGTGCCGGCAGACCGACCTGATAACGGCCGCAGTCAGAACAGGCCGGGTCGTCAACATCAAGAAGGGCCAGTTCCTTTCTCCGGAGGAGATGGGCCAAGTGGCGGAAAAGGCCAGGAGCGCGGGGGGCAAACGACTGCTCTTGACCGAACGCGGAACGACGTTTGGCTACCACAACCTGGTGGCCGACATGCGCTCCATCCCCATCCTGCGAAGCTTCGGGTTTCCGGTCATCTTTGACGCCACACATTCGGTTCAGCTTCCGGGCGGCCAGGGGAACAAATCAGGAGGCCAGCGCGAATTCGCGCCGGTCCTGGCCCGTAGCGCCCTGGCCGCCGGCGCGGATGGAATTTTCATCGAAACGCATCCCAACCCGGAGCGGGCCCTGAGCGACGGCCCAAATTCCATTCCGCTGGCGGAAATGGCCAAAGTTCTGGCGGCGCTGCTCAGGGTCTATGCCGCTGTTCATTGAGCCATGAGCATTGACCATTTACTATTCGGCGGAACTCAATTTGAAATTCTCAATTCTAGATTCTCGATTGTCGCAGGCGAGCACAAGCGGTCTGAGCGCCGGCTCGCCAGAGGATGTCGGGTTTACCAAAGGAAACGACAACTGCCCAATGTCCAATGCTCAATGCCCAATGAAACGGCGCGGATCGGCGCCCCGCCACTTCGGCATGCCTCTGCTATCGATCACTTTGCTCCTCCGCTTCGCGATGACGTCGTTGCTGGCCCAGGAAGACGCCGTCTTCGAGAATTTTCTTTATTCTCCAGGCCATTTCCCTCCGCCCCATGAGCGGCAAATGCAATCGCTGCTCCGGGGCGGAGAGGCCCGACCGCTGCCGGGAGAACGCTACCGATGTAGCGCCGGCGTCGAGCTCGACACGTTTCTCAAGACCGGCGAGACAAACCTCGTGGTCCAGACGCCAGAATGCATCGTTGACGAGCGCCATCAGGCGGTCAACTCTCCCGGACCGCTCAAGGTCCAAAGCGCAGGGGGCAGATTCGTGATCGAGGGAACCGGCTTCCTCTGGCGGCAGACGAATTCCAGCCTGTTCATCTCCAATGACGTCCATACGATCGTTCAGCCGGACATGCTTGCGTCTGCCTCGACGAACCGGAATCCTCACGGCGTCGGGGTCAGTCCCGCACCTTTTTCCGCCACTTCACCCTCCATTGCCGCGGAAAAAGTGAGGGCTGACCCCGACGCGGTGAAGATCGACTCCAGCCGTTTCGAATACGGCGCGAATTCCGGCTTGGGCGTCTATAGCGGGAATGTGCGCGTTTCAGGCAAGAATCTTGCCCTGGAGAGCGGGGTGTTGGAAATCAAGGTGCCGTACGAACAAGGCCAGGTGCGGCGTATCACGGCTAAACAAGCGGTGAGGATCGATTACGGAGCGATTCGTGGCCTGGGACGCGTGCAAGCCGCCGGCGCCGAGGCCGATTACCTCACAGCGACCGGCCTGATTACGTTGACCGGGAACCCGGCCTGGCGCGCGGGCCGGCGCCAGGGTCGCGGCGATGCGCTGGTGATTGACCAAACGAACAAGGTCTTTCGTTCCGAAGGCCACGCCTGGCTCAGAATGCCGGGGCAGAGCGCGCGCGAATCCGGCTTTTTCGGCCAGTTCCAACCGCCCCCTTCGGGAAGCGGCCTGACCAATGAATTCATCGAGGTGTCGAGCGACCGTTATAACGTGTGGACCAATTCCGCCCTCTTCACCGGCCACGTGCAGATTAGCCATCTTGTCGGAGGGGTGCTCGAAGGCAAAATGACGTGTGGCACTCTGAACCTGAGCTTCTCGGGCACAAATCAATTGCGCAGCATGACCGCCGAGAAGGACGTGGTCATTCAGCAATTCGACCAGGAAACCGAGAGACGGTTCACGGGCGGAAGGCTCGACTTTGACGCCCCCAGCGGATGGCTGACGCTCACGGACCACCCCGCCTGGCGCATCGGTGAACGCGAAGGCAAAGGCGATGTCATGGAGGCCAACGTCCGCCAGGACGTGACCACCGTGCGCGGTCATGCCTGGATGCGCCTGCCCGCGCGCGAACTCAGACAATCGGCCCCCCTTCCCGCGCGTGCCGCATCCCGCTTGGATTCGGTGACAAATCAATTCGCCCAAGTTTTCTGCAAGGAATATCGGGTCACGCGCTCGAACGCTCTGTTCAGCGGCGGCGTCCGCATCGAGCATCCGCAAATGACCTGGACCTCCCCGTCCATAAGCGTTGAGTTCCCACCCGGCGGAGGCCAGGCCGATCGGATGGTTGCCGAACCGCAAGTGGATTTCTACGTCCTCAACCAGGGCAAGATGGTACATGGCACCGGCCAAAAGGCCGTTTACACCTACAGTGTCAGCCCAAACTCGACTAACGAACTCATGCAACTGCTCGGCAACCCCGCCACATTGGAAGTCACCAACAGCGGCGCCATCCTGCAAAACCAGGTCCTGATTTGGGACCTGATCAACGATAAGATGTTCATTCCGCCCGGCTATCACATCTATGTCCCTCAGCAAGCGGCCGCCGTCACAAACGGCCTGTTTGGAAAGTGAGATTCTTCCCATGCCCCCACCAGAATCCACCGTCGCATCCCCCGCCCAAGCCAACGGACTGCTGCTGGAGACCGAGCAGTTGGTTAAACAATATCGCCACCGGCGCGTGGTCAATCGCGTTTCCATAACCGTGGCGCCGGGTGAAATCGTGGGGCTGCTCGGTCCCAATGGGGCCGGCAAAACGACCACCTTCAACATGGTGGTGGGAGTGGTCAAGCCAACCGAAGGGGCCGTCCGATTTCGGCAGCGGCAGATTACCGGCTTGGCGATGCATAAACGCGCCCGGCTGGGCATTGGCTACCTGACCCAGGAACCCTCCATCTTCCGCAAACTGACGGTTGAGCAGAACATCCTGGCCATTCTGGAGACCTGCAAGATGAAACGCCAGGAGCGCCTTACCCGGCTCAAATACCTGCTCGATGAACTCGACATGGCCCGGTTGGCCAAGAGCAAGGCCTATACGCTGAGCGGGGGCGAGAAGCGGCGGCTGGAAATCACCCGCGCCCTGGTCACCAGCCCCAAATTGTTATTGCTGGACGAGCCGTTCAGCGGGATCGACCCCATCGCCGTCTATGAAGTGCAGAAGATCATCCGCCGGCTCAAGGAGCGCGGGCTGGGGGTTCTCATCACCGACCACAATGTCCGCGAGACCCTGAAGCTGGTGGACCGGGCCTACCTGATCCACCGGGGGGAAGTCGTCTATGAAGGCAGCGCGGAGCGTTTGGTAAACGACCCCAAAGCCCGCGAAATCTATCTCGGCCCGGAATTCAACCTTTAAAGTATGGGGTCGGTTCTTAGTATTGTCAACTCCGCGTCGGCCGTCAGCCAAGGCTACAATTCTATCAATACTAAGAACCGACCCCTTCCTTAGAACCTATGCCTCGTGATTCAGTAACCGTCGAGCGGCTTTATGCCGAGAGCGGAGCCCGCCTGCAGCTCAAGCTCCTTTCCGATGAAAAAACCCTCAAGCGCGTTATCCGGGAGCCGACCGTGAACCGGCCCGGTTTGGTTCTCTCCGGCTTCACGCGTTATTTTGCCTTGCGGCGAGTGCAGGTCATCGGCAACGCGGAGGCCTTCTTTCTGAAATCGCTGCCGGAAGAGGAGCGGGCGCGGCGGTACGAGTTGCTTTTCTCCTTCAAAATCCCTTGCGTTGTCTTTTCCCGGAGTCTGTATCCGGACAAGGCCTTCCTGAGAGCCGCCGAGCAGGCAAGGGTGCCCATCTTCCGGTGTCCGCTGGTGACCATGAAGTTCATCAACCTGGCGACCCTGGCATTGGAGCTAATGTTCGCCCCGCGCGGCATCGAGATGGGCAGCATGGTCGATATTCTCGGCGTTGGCGTCATCCTCAGGGGCGAAAGCGGCATTGGCAAAAGCGAGAGCGTCCTGGCGCTGATCGAGCGCGGCTACAGCCTGGTCTCGGACGACATTACGCGAGTCACGCTGATAGACGGGCGCGAAGTCATCGGGACCAGCGCCGAGGTCACCCGCAACCACATGGAAGTGCGGGGCATTGGCATCGTGGACGTCGCCGCCATGTTTGGCGTTC
Organism: bacterium; assembly: GCA_021784555.1. Classification (GTDB taxonomy): domain Bacteria; phylum Verrucomicrobiota; class Verrucomicrobiia; order Limisphaerales; family UBA8199; genus JAJYHY01. The sequence continues at coordinate 1,239 of JAJYHY010000328.1, read as the reverse complement.
GCAGCATCCGCAAGGACAAGCGGGTGGACCTGGTGATCACCTTGAAATCCTGGAACGAGGTTGAGGATGTCGATCGTTTGGGCCTGGAACAGCAATACGTCAAAATCCTCGGCATCGACATCCCTCATATCATCATCCCCGTCCGGCCCGGCCGGGACCTGGCCCGGCTCATCGAGGTCGCCGCTTTTCAGGCCAAACTCAAATCCACCGGTTACAACCCCGCCAAGGAATTCAACGACCGCCTCATCGAGCGGATGAAAGTCGCCTCGGCCCCCTCCAAATGACCTCTAGACCCGCAGCGAGCCACGGAATCCCCTGCCGCTATAATAAGACTCGGCGCCGTTGTGGTAAAAGAAGACGCGACCGAATCGGCGATCCCCAAAGAGAGCGCCGCCGAGTCTTCTCATTTCGGCCGGCGTTTTCAACCAGCTCGATGACTTCGTATCGAACTCGCCGAGTTCTTGCAGTTCCTGATACTGTTCTTCGGTTAGAAGCTCAACGCCCATGGCCGCTGCCATATCCGTCGCGCTGTTTTTCGGTTTATGTTCTTTCCGGGAGTTCAACGCTTCACGGTCGTAACAAAAACTGGTGCGGCCTTTTGGACTTTCCGCGGAATAGTCAAAAAAGATGTATTCGCCCGTCTTTTTGTCATGACCAACCGCATCCGGTTCGCCGCCGGTCTCTTCCATTTCATTGAGCGACCACAATTTCTCGGGATTCGCTTCGAGCCTTGCTTGGATTTTGTTCCATTCAAGCCCATGATGGCGGTTCGTGTTCTTCTCAAAGCGGGCCTTCAAGGTTCCGAGCAGGTCTTCACGTTGCTTCGGCGACCGGTCCACCTTATGGCTCTCGATGTTGTTCATATTCTTGCTTCAAGCACAGTCCTGAGGAGGATCCCCTACGCTGGCCGCATTCGGACAATAGCCACCACGCGGCTAGGTTCAACCACGAACTGAGCCGGGGGATTGCCGTTGCGCCTCAGCTCGGCCTGAACGGTTTGGATGCCGAAGCGCTCGACAAGCCCCAGCACCCGCATGGCGTCGGCCACATTCGGGTTGCGATAGTCCGTCACACCCGGCTGGCCAAAGTTGGCGGGAGTAACGTCCCCCCATAGCAGAGATTTTTTAGGGCCAGATAATTTGACGTTTGTCATCCGGCCCGCGTTGCCGTTCATCTGAAGCGGAAGTCGATTTTGAAATTATAGAGCCAGGGGATTTCAGGGCTAACGCCCTCCTTGGC
>JAJYHY010000327.1 GCA_021784555.1 bacterium | reverse complement strand
GCCGCCCGGCGACCGCATTGAATTCCCCCGCGTTGCTGGCAGTGGCGTGAAGGGGCGAATCACCAATTTCAAGCAACTCGCTCACACCATTGCTAAGAGACAGAATTGTCGGACCGTCATCAATGAGGCTTGGCAACCCAAGCCAGAAGCAGTAGTCTAAGGATGATGAGCGAAGCCGTTGACATTCGGTTGATTGAAGGCCGTGAACGCGCCGAGGACATGCGGCGCCTGGCAGCGGGCGAAGTCACGCCGGAACAATTGCAACGGGAGAATGCCATCGTCCAATCCGCCGCCGATATTCTGCGCGTGGACTTTTCGCCCAAAGGCACCGCTGAACAATGGGCGCGGATCATTTCAGACCTCGAACGGGATTAGACCCTTTTGAAGCGGTGCTGGCGCAACGTGATGTTGCGGGCCAGCCGTTTATCATTGTGGGCGGCCAGGCGGCCAACATTTGGGCGGCCTATTATTTGCCCCGCGAACCCCGGTTGCAGGCGCACTTTCCTTTCACCAGCAAGGATTTGGATCTGATTGGCACCAAGACTGACGCTGAACGAGTAGCGGCGGCGATTCATTGGCACGCAGGTGCGCCCTCGGTGGGCGGCGGGCCGGTTGAGGCGGTCTTACGTTCGGAACCCGAAGGAGCCGGTTTGAACGTGGAGTTTCTGCGTGACATCAAGGGTGTTCCCCACGACACGATTTTGGCTTACGCGCGCGAAAATCTGGTGCGCGTGGCTGGGGGAGATAAACCGCTGCTGGTGCGTGTGCTGGATCCGGTTTTGTTGCTGGCTGGGAAGATCCGCAACGCGGTGGATATTGAGCAAAACCAACCGAACCGCCCGCGCCAGGACGTGAAGCATGTGGCGATGCTGGTCTTGTGCGTGCCGCACTTTTTGGAAGACATGCGGGCGCAGGCCGTCGAACGCGCCGAACGACGAGAAGTCTGCGGCAAATACATCACGATGCTGGCGTCGTTGAAGACCACCTATTCAGGCAGGCAATTTGAAGCGGGGCATCCGGGGATCATCCACTGGGCGGGACTGATACCAGAGACGGTTCGGCGGTTGCCGTTTGACTGGCAGATTCAGAATTGCCTGAGGCAGCTTGGCGGCGAGAGCCAATCACGAGGGGGGCGAATCTAAACCAGCACGGACACGGACTGCCGGGTGAGGCAGCGAGTTGAGGGTCTTCAGTAAAGGGGGAGTGAATCAAGGGGCAATGGAGGAATAACGGCGGGTAGTGCAAGAGTGAAAGAATAGCTTGCAATGATTGGATAAGTCCCCTCCCGGCGGATTGCGTTTGGCCAATTGTTACGGGTTCAAGGGCCAGGCCACCTCGAGTTGCCTCCGCTTGCGAGCCTGCCCAAACCACGAGCATGCCCTGGAAGCGCGCTGGAGCAGGGAACTCGATGAAACGGCCTGACGTCTCTAAGCGGCGAACCCATCGTCCTGGCGGTCAGGTCCCGGAGCGGCTTGACGTCCAATGATTGGCGGCGGTAAGGGAGGCGGCTCCGCTGGCTGCCGTAATACGACGATGATGATGGGTGGGCCACCCGGCTCAGGGCGCCGGCGCCGGCGCCGTAAGCCGCCGCTCAGAATCCACGCCATCAGCGGAACCGAGAGGCACACCAGCAGCATGTAAAGGTAATCGCCGTATTCCCGGATCATGCAGTCCAGGAAGTGATAGAAACGCTGGTCGAATTGAAGTCCATTCATAGTCTAACCACTGCGGGGTGCCGGTTAAGAATTAGCCATGGCGGCATCGCAAGCTGGGGACGGCCCAAAACTCAGCCGTTGCGCCTGTCTTTGCGCATGTTCGTTGCTCAGATGTCCATACACCTTTCCGATGAGCACTCCGCCATCCTGGTGGCCCACCCACCGCGCGATAGTCATGTAGTCAATTCCCGACATAACGCACATGGAGATGAAATAATGCCGGCAATCGTGAAAGCCAAACTTTGGCAGTCCGGCGGCCTTTCGCGCCAGCAAGAGCGTCTCACGGAACGTCTTGGCCGCCCTGTCTCTTTCCCCCCGTCGCGGCGACGGGAACATCCATTCGCTGTCCGGGGCCTTTCGTGAATACATATCCTGCAGGTGCGTCTGGAGCTTCGGGTTGAACTCCACCACGCGCGACTGGTGGTTTTTCGCCAGCCCGTCCGCGCCGATCGTCAACTGCCTTACGTCCCAATTCACGTCTGCCCATCTCAGGCGCAGGGCCTCGGACATCCGGGCGCCGGTGTGCGCGAGAAGCCGGATGTAGTCCGCGAATTCCCGGCCGTTCTTGGATTCCTTTATCGCCGCCTCGCAAAGCCGGTCAATGTCTTCCGTGGTGAAAAGGCCCCGCTTGTGCGGCGTCCACTTGAGCGGGCGGAGGTTTTGGGTCGGCAGGGAGGTAATCCAGCCGTCGTCAATGGCGTGGTTCATCACGTTGCGAAAGCAAGTGGCTTCGAGATTGACGGTGCGTCCCGCCAGTCCCTCAGCCTGCCGTTTGGCAATGTAACCGTTGACCAAGGCACGGGTGATCTGATTTAGCCGGACATGGCCAAGATGTTCAATCCAGTGGTTGATGGCGATGCGCTCCGTGTAGAGCGTGCTGGGGCGTTTGGCGTCTTTGGCCTGCTCGTAGTAGTTGAAGTACTGGTCGGCATACTCGGCGAACTTGGGGGTGCGCTTTAGGGCGGGCAGCGCGCCCTTTCGGCGTTGGGTGAGCAGCTCCTGAAGCTGGGCGACGGCCTGGGCGGGCCTCGTCGCGCCCTCCAGGGGGAGGCGCTTCACCTGTTTAAGGCCGCTGTTGGCATCCTCCACGGTGATTTGCGCATAGTAGCGGCCGTTGCGTTCCCACAAGCCGCGAATTGGGCGCTTGCGTTTATCCAGGACCTTCCTGTATGTTGGCCCGCGATGTTGATGCTGTTGACCAGAGTTTGTGTCACCGAGGCTTGTGCTTGCGATTGCATTCGGTTGCATGATATATCTCTAGCACAAATTCTAGCACACAGCCGATATCAATGCAATAGTGTGGTCGTAAGTGCTTGGTAATCAACGTGCCCGCGTGGCGGAATTGGCAGACGCGCTAGATTCAGGTTCTAGTGAGTAACATCGTACAGGTTCAAGTCCTGTCGCGGGCACCACGCCCCTCTTGGAAGGGTTCTGATGAGCACAAGTGATAAGCTGAAAATGGTGACCTGCCCGGGGTGCGATGCCAAGGTGTTCATTCCCGGCGACCTGCCGCCGCTGGCCGCCGTCCCCTGCACGCGGTGCGGCAACCCGATCATGATGCCGATGCAGTTGCGGCAGTTCGAGTTGCGGAGCAAGGTGGCCTCCGGTGGCCACGGCAAGGTTTATCGGGCGTTCGACACGGTGTTGGAACGGATGGTGGCGGTTAAGATCATGCGCAAGGAGCTGGAGAGCGATCCCGTCGCCCTGGAGAGTTTTTACCGTGAAGCGCGCGCCTGCGCCTCTCTAAACCATACGAACATCATCCATATTTACACCTTTGATGAGTATGACGGCCAGCGTTACCTGGTCATGGAGTTGGCCGACCGGGGCAGCCTGGATTCGCGCATCGAGAAGCACCAGCGTCTCAATGAGTTGGAGGTGCTGGACATCGGCATCAAAATCTCCTCCGCCCTGGACATGACCCTCAAGCACGACCTGCTGCACCGGGACATCAAGCCGGGCAACATCCTCTTCAACGCGGACAACGAGCCGAAACTGGTCGATTTCGGCCTGGCGCGCAGTCCTGACGCGGAGCCGGAGTCCAACACCGTGACGGAGGGCACGCCCTATTACGTGGCGCCGGAGAAGATCAAGCGAGAGAAGGAGACCGCGCTCTCGGACATGTACAGCCTGGGCTGCACGCTCTATCACGCCTTGACGGGGCATGTGCCATTCGAGGCCCCAACGGTCGAGGAATTGGTGGCGGCGCACGTCCACACGCCGCTCACGCCCCCCAGCCTCGTGGTTCAGGAAATTAGCCCACCCACCAGCGACGCCCTCGTGCGAGTCCTGGCGAAGAACCCCGCCGACCGGTTCCTCAGCTACGACGAGTTCCGGATGGCGCTGGAGTTTGCCCGCAGCCAATACCTTATCCGGCAAACCACGCAGGTGGATGCCAAGGGCGGCAAGAGCAAGACCAGTTGGTGGCGGCGGTAGGGCGGCCGGGCCGGGGCACTTAGGAGCCAATGCCCCGCACAGACTTGGCACTTTTTCTGCTCACCCGCAAGGGTGAACATGCCGAAGTCAGAACCCGCGTCGCAATCCGCGGGATGGAAGGGGCGCTATGCCCGCCGCAATCTCCGCTGGTCGTGGCCGTGGTGGCGTATGGGGTTCTGCGGCGCATTGGCCGCCTTTTATTGCCATGCCGCTCCCGCAAAGGTTAGCGCATTGACCAACGTTTCGGACATCGTCCGGTTGGGCAACGATGCTGCCGCGCGGAGCCTGCCCGTCCGGCTGCGGGGTGTCTTGACCTACGCGGACGCAGATTGGCGCAACGGCTTTTTCCAGGATACCAGCGGCGGGATTTACATCGATTTGACCCAGACCAACGCCCGCGCCGGCCAGTGGGTTGACTTGAAAGGCTGGACCGAGCGAGGGGGATTTAAGCCTCTGGTACATTCCAGCGCCATTCGCGTGCTGGGGATGACGAACTTCCCCGCTCCGGCCAGGGTCGATCTCAGTGCTCTGGCATCGGGGGCGTTTGATGCCTGCTGGGTACAAATGCAGGGTGTCGTCCGACGCGTGACCCTTCTGTGGGGGCACGTCCAGATCACCCTCATGACCAGCCTGGGCGAGTTTGACCTTGACATGAGCGGCTTCTCCGGGAAGCCGGCCCCGGATTATCTTATCGATGCCCTGGTCCGGGTGCGGGGCGCCTGCGGTCTTGACCTCAATGCCCGCCGCCAGATCTCGGGTGTCACCCTGCATGTCCCCGGCTTGGACCAACTGAAGGTCCTCGAGGCCGCCCCTTCCGACCCCTTCTCCGTAAGCTCGCTCCCCATTCGGAGTGTCGGCACCTTCGACCCGAACCGCCTTCTGGGACGCCGAATCAAAGTGGTTGGCACGGTCACGATGTTGATGCCAGGGAGGGGCTTTTACATCCAGGACCCCACTGGGGGGATCCGTGTGTTTACGCGTCAGACCATTAGTCCCCGACCGGGCGACGTCATCGAGGCGCTGGGTTTCCCCGCTATCGGCCAGTTTTCCCCCTGTCTCCAGGACGCCGTCTTTCGCGCAGTCCGCCACGGCCAGCTTCCACCGCCTATACCAACGACCGCCCGGCAGCTTCTACTCCAAGAGACTAACGACGCGCTCTATGTCGAACTGGAGGCGCGTTTGCTCCGCAACGTACCTCGCTCCGCTGACCCCAACCTCATTCTCCAGCAGGGACCTACTGTCTTTACCGCCCAAAGCGGAGGCCAAGACGGCTCACCCCTCTTCAGCCCGCTGGCCGCAGGCAGCCTGCTCCGCCTCCGGGGCATCTGTTCCATCCATGGCAATGATCGGCATGAGCCCGAGGCCGTTCAGCTCCTGCTAGCCGGGCCCGGCGCAATCACTGTGCTCCAGAGAGCCTCCTGGTGGACGCCCCCGCGCCTGATAACGGCCGTTGGGGGCTTGGCGCTCACGATACTGGCCGCCCTGGCATGGGTCGTTCTGTTGCGGAAAGAGATTCAGCTCAAGACCCAAGTAATTGAGGGGGAGCATCGGGAGTTGTTGGAGAGCTCCCGATTGGCGGGGATGGCGGAGGTGGCTACCAGCGTCCTGCACAACGTGGGCAACGTGCTCAACAGCGTGAACGTCTCCAGTGACCTCATCTCGGAGCGATTAAGAAAGTCAAAGCTGGGGCACGTCCGCCAGCTTGCCGATCTGTTGCTCGAACATAAGACGGATCTGTCTCAGTTTTTGACACAGGACCCCAGAGGCCGGCATGCCCCTCGATTCATGGATCAACTGGCTACGCGGCTCAGCGAGGAGCATGGAATGCTTTCTGAAGAGGTTGCCTTGCTCCGGGCGCGGATCGGCCATATCAAGGAAATTGTCGCGATGCAGCAAACCTACTCCAAAGCGGCAGGTCAGGCCGAAAAGGTTAAGCTCAATGTCCTGGTCGAGGATGCCCTGCGTATCAACGCCGCCGGTCTGGACCGGCACGAAGTGCGGGTGCTTCGAGATTATGATCCGCTGGCGCCGGAGGTGAGCATCCAGAGGCATAAGGCCATGCAGGTCCTCGTGAACCTCATCTCCAACGCCAAGTACGCCTGCAGCGAATCCGCTTCCCCGGACAGGTGGATTAAGGTGAGTATTGGCGCCGGCAACGGCGCCGTCCAAATTGCTGTGGCCGACAACGGGGCGGGCATCGCCGCCGAGAGCCTGCCGCACATCTTCAGCTTTGGGTTTACCACACGCAAGGATGGCCACGGGTTCGGTTTGCATAGCGCGGCCCTGGCGGCCCAGGAAATGGGAGGGTCTCTGCGCGTGCGGAGCGATGGACCCGCCAAGGGAGCAACCTTTACATTGGAGTTGCCCGTGCCACACTCCAACTCCAACAGTGAACACCAATGAAGACCCTCAAGCCGCGCCTCCGCGCCTCGACGAGGCCACCAATTGGTGGCAATTCGTGCGATCAGTGTCTGATCTCCTATTAGCCCTATGAAGCTTCAAACGGACATACAACGGCCCTCCCCCGCCGGCCCACCCGCCTCCGCATCGCCTGACAGCCTTTCCAGTCCGGCACGCATTCTCGTCATCGATGACATGTCCGCTATCCATGATGATTTCCGCAAGATCCTCTGCGCCACCGATACGTCCGCTCTGGAGGAAACCGCCTGCGCGCTCTTCGGCGGCAGTCCGGCCAAAAGCTCGCGGGTTAAGTTCAAGGTCGATTGTGCCTCTCAAGGCCAGCAGGGACTGACACTTCTGCAACAGGCCCAGGCCGAGGGTCGGCCCTATGCGGTAGCGTTCGTGGACGTGCGCATGCCCGTTGGCTGGGATGGTCTCACCACCGTTTCAAAGCTCTGGGAAGCCGCGCCCGGCTTGCAGATCGTGCTGTGTACCGCCCATTCAGACTGGTCGTGGGACGAGCTAACCCGGCGCCTGGGCCCCAGCGACAGCCTGCTCATCCTCAAGAAGCCTTTTGACAACATCGAAGTACTGCAACTGGCCCATGCCCTTTGCCGAAAATGGGACCTCGCCCGCCAAGGACTGACCCGGATGGCTGACCTGGATGCCGTTGTCGAGCGGCGCACCAGGGCCCTGGTCAGCCAGATCGAGGAGCGCAGGCGGGCCGAACTGCGGCTAAGGTCCTTCTCGAATCTAAGCAACCGGCTCAATTCCACGCGCACGGCGAAGGAAGCGGCCCAGATCATCGTGGACGTGGCCGACCAGTTGGTTGGTTGGGATGCCTGCATCTGTTACCTGTACTCCGCCGAGGCGGACATTGTCTCTCACGTGCTGAACGTGGACCTCATTGACGGCAAACGCGTCGAAGGTCCGCCGGTCGATGACAAGTCGCACCCCTCCCCCATGGCTCGCCGCGCCATCACAGAAGGAGGACAGTTGATCTTGCGGAAGCCGGACGACCCGCCCTCTCCCATGGAAGATCGCTTCGGGGATTGCGCGCGGCCTTCTGCTTCGATTATCTACGTCCCGATTCGCAACGGCCAGCGCGTGATCGGTCTTCTTTCCGTTCAGAGCTACAAGACCAAGGCCTACGACCAGGCCAGCCTGGAAACGCTCCTGGCCCTGGCCGGCTACTGCGCCGGCGCCCTGGACCGCATTAAGACGGAGGAAGATCTGCGCAGCACGCACGAGCAACTCCGGCAATCTCAAAAAATGGAGGCCATGGGCCAGCTCGCCGCGGGTGTGGCGCACGATTTCAACAATCTCCTGGCGGTCATCCGCGGCAACACCGAGCTGGCCCTCATGACCGGTGAGGCCATTCCCCAGCCCACCCGCGACTGCCTCGGCCAGGTGATTGCCGCCGCCGATCGGGCCGCAAACCTTACCCGCCAGTTGCTGGCCTTCGGGCGAAAACAGGTCATGCGCGCTGAACCGCTCAACCTCAACGATGTCCTTGCCAATCTCACCAAGATGCTCAAGCGGGTCATCGGCGAAGACGTTCAATTGCAGTACTCCTATGCCGCCCGCCTGCCCACGGTCCTGGCCGATGTCGGGATGATCGAGCAGGTGGTCATGAACCTCGCCGTCAATGCCCGCGACGCCATGCCGCGCGGCGGCCAGCTCCTTATCACGACTGAAGGGGTCCGCATTGATGCCCTGGCCGCCCCGCTCCACCCTGGAGGCCGGCCAGGGGATTTCGTGAAACTGGCTGTGGCGGATACGGGAACCGGAATTGCGCCCCACCACCTCGAACGTGTCTTCGAGCCTTTTTTCACCACTAAGGACGTGGGAAAAGGGACCGGCCTGGGCCTGGCCACCGTCCATGGCATCGTCCAGCAGCACCACGGCTGGATCGAAGTCTCCAGCAAGCTCGGCTACGGCACTGTCTTCACGATCTATCTCCCAGTCACCGAATCGGCTTGTATTATCGTGGAGGAAGCCGTGCCGGACCTCGCCTCTCTTAAAGGCACCGAGTCGATACTGGTAGTGGAGGATGACGAGAAGGTGCGCTCGCTCATGCGTCGCGTGCTCGAGCGTTTCGGATACTGCGTAAAAGAAGCCGCCTCGGGCAAACAAGCACTCGAGCATTGGGGCGACCACATCGCCGAAGTGGATCTGCTGCTCTCAGATATCATTATGCCTCATGGAATCAGCGGCTCCGATCTCGTCGAGGCCTTCCGCTTACGTTATCCCTCCCTGAAGGCCATTCTTATGACGGGCTACAGTGGCGACACCCTCGGCCCGAACGGCCGTTCAAATCTTTGCGACTCGATTCGCCTCCTCCAGAAGCCCTGCTCCGCTCGCGACCTCCTCCAGGCAGTGCGCACTTGCCTGGGGGAGGCGCCTTCAGCCGCCGCCGCCACCACCCCCTGCGGCGAAATGAGATTATCAAGCCCTGAGGCGGCAAGAGGTGGAGTAACGGAATAGCGGGATGATGGACCGGATGGTGGGTGATGGATGGTGGATGGTGGATGACGGGTATTGTTGGATGTTGGATGTTGGATGTTGGTTGTTCGATGTTCGATGGGCCTGGATGGTTTAGATCGCTCCATGCTGTCGGAAATCCCAGGCTCAGTTGCGCGCGCCGTGAATCCAAAACGAGTTCTTGTCATCGGTTATGGCAATCCGGGCCGGCGCGATGACGGCCTTGGCCCCGCTCTGTGCGACCGGCTGGAGCGTCTGAACCCGCCGGGAGTTTCCGTCCAGACGGCCTTCCAACTCGCTATCGAGCACGCCGCACTGGCGGCAAGATATGACACCGTTGTATTCGCCGACGCCGCCACCGATATCGAAGGCGGCGCCCCATTCTATCTGCGCCGGGTTGAACCGGCTCCCGAGCGCACTCACTTTGCCCATGGCATTCTTCCCGAGACCGTCCTTCACCTTGCCCAGCAGTGCTTCGGCGCTCGTCCCGCTGGGTGGGTTCTGGGGATCCGTCCGGAAGACATCGAGACCTTTGGCGAGGGCCTCAGCCCGCAGGCCGGGGCTAACCTCGAATTGGCGCTGACCGCGCTCATGGAAGCAATCCGGTCAGGCCGGCTGGCCAATGAATAGCTGAGAACTGAGCTCCTCGGCGCCCAACGTCCCATCTCGGTCGGAGCACCATTGCGCATGGTGCATTAGACATTGCCAATCCGCCATCGGCACAAGCACGGCAACGCAAGAGCCGCTTCAGGGGCAATGATCAATCACTGAGTAATGAGAAATCAGCAATTCTTATTTTTATGGCCGGGAAACGACAGCGGCGGTCCGCGCCGCACTCCAGGGGCTCCGCCAGGTTCCGTGCCGTGGGCTTCCTCCAG
>JAJYHY010000326.1 GCA_021784555.1 bacterium | reverse complement strand
GGCTGCCCTGGAATTACAAAGACGCACTGGCTTCCTCGGACACCGGCTAAAGCCCGCCCGCTCACCGGGCGGGCCCCGCCAGTTTGGCATCCACGCGCGGGCGCTCTTGGCCAGTGGCTCGGCCATCGACATTGGCGGTCGCTGGCGTCGCCGCGTCGGGTTGGATTGAAAACCTCCGCCCTGGCTCCAGACCCGGGCGTCGCCCGGGCAGGCGCCTCTTTTCCAGCCTCCGCACGCTTGCCGAAGCAACACGCAAAATTGGCCCAGCAATTCCCCGCCAATCCTGATTCGCCCGGCGACGCGGCGGCGCAACACGACCATTATCTCTACGGCACGCCCAAGACAGCATGATGCTGCTGGACACCGGTTATCTCATTGCGCTGTTTGACGCGCGCGATGGCTTGCACGACCGCGCCGTGGCTTGGTCGGAAGCCGTCAATGAACCGCTGCTGGTCACGGAATATGTCCTGTGGGAAACGGTGAATGCTTTTTCGCAGCCCGCCGACCGCGCGAAAGCGCACTCCTTGGCGGCGCTGGTCTTCGATCAGGACTTCGAGCAGGCAGGCTTCGAGGCGCTCTTGCGTCGTGACCCGCCCTTGGGAAGCAGTTAGCCCATGACCGCACATGGTCGGAACGGGATTTTTCGCGTGAGAGAATTGGTCGCCGGCTACGGCAAGAAGCAGGTGCTCAACGGCGTGAGCCTTGAAGTTGAGGGCGGCGAAATCGTGGCACTCATCGGGCACAACGGGGCGGGGAAATCCACGTTGCTGAAGGCCGTGTTTGGCATGATTCCGATCTGGCAGGGGGAAGTCTATTGGGATGGTGCAAAAAGACCGAAACCCACCCCGCGGGAGATGCTTCACGCCGGCGCCGCTGGTTTCCCAGGCGCTCGGGAGGGTCCGGCAAATCAGCAAGGATTCGCGCATGACGGTGGTGATTGTGGAGCAAAAGGTCCGGGAGGTTTTGAAGATCGCCCGGCGGGTGTATGTGCTGCGGATGGGCCGGGTTTCGTTTTCTGGCCCGGCGGATGCGCTGAAAGACGACGCAAAGCTCCGCGAGGTCTATTTGTAGCGAGACCCGAATTCTGATCGGGGCCTGCCGGGTGTGACTAAATCTGCCGGTCGCCCGCCGATCGGAGCCACGGCGCTTGGAGAATGTCCGCCCGACACTTTTGATCGCACCGGGGCCTGCCACGCCCGTTGACCAGCGGCGGCGGCTGGCAGGTCTGAACCGGCTTGCTCACTCAGATTCGGAAATGTCAGCCCACCCCCCTCGTCACGGCCGATTTCCGCGCCGTAAAGGGGGTCACCCATAGAAAGGTTTGTTCATCCTCAAATCTCCAAATCCCCTTGGGGCGTGTTCTCTGAGGGCCGGGCACGCATCCATTTGTGCAAGTTGCTACTGGCGCCTTTTGAGGTCCCCAGTCCCACCCGGGCGGCGATGGCCTTGATCGAAAGCGTTGTTTCCTTTCTCAGCCGCGCGGCAACCGCCAGCTTCCCGGGGTCGCTCTTTCGCCGCGTGGCCAGGCCCTCCGGTGTCCAGCCCAGACGCCGCAGTTCTTCGGCCAGGATCCGCTCGGCCTTGGCCTCGGCGCTTTCCCGGCGCAACTCTCCGGAGTGGTGCGCCCCCAGCTTGCCCTCCATCTGTTCGAGCATCCGTTGGCGGAACTCCTCCGCGCCCAGGCACCAGCCGCGACGAAAGACCTTCAGGGCAGCCTCATCCGTCTCCTCCAGACGGCGGGCTTCCATCAACCGTTCAAACTGCTGCCGCGCTTCGGGTGTGTCCTGCTGGATGCCGTGCTCCCCCAGCAGCCGGTCCACTCGAATCCAGCCTGGCCGGTGCTCCGGTGCTACAAGCCATGCCCGCCACCAGATTCGCGTTCGGGGTCTCCAGCACCAAATGATAATGGTTGCGCATCAGGCAACAAGCATGCACTTGGCAGGCAGCCTTCTGGCAGGCCTCCGCCAGCGTCTTGATGAAGTCCTGCCGGTCCACGTCATCGAGATAGATGCTTTCGCCGGGGTTGCCGCAGCTCATCACGTGGTACACGGCCCCGGGGTATTCAAGGCGCAGTTTTCGCGGCATGTGCGTTTAGATGCGCTTGCGGCCCGGTATGTCAAGTCCAACAATGAACTTTTCTATGGGTGACCCTTTGATGTTGGGGGTATCATGCGAGCATTCAACGAGCTGTTTTCCTGGCTTGCGTGGCCAGAGAAAATGCTTATGCTCAGGGGGTTTTACATTCTTGAAGACCAATGTATAATGAGAAGCACGATGGCAACATCCGACAGACAGAGCCGCCAGGACGAAGCGCTCCTACTCGCGGGAGACTCTTCCCCGCTGTGGTCTCGTCAGGCTTTCTGTTCACGATGAACAAAGACACCCACCAGCTTAGGGCCGCGGTAATCGGTTATGACGGCCGGACAAGCGCGATAATTGATTCCTTACAGCGCAGCAAGCGAATCGTCGGGAACGTAGAACGTCTCTCTCGCGGAAAGATCTCAGAAAACCCTGCTGCTGGTGAAGATGAAGTTCGTTGCTCCATCCGGAGACTTGACAAGCTGGGACGAAGGCCGGATTTCGTGGTAAACGGCCCAGAGGAAACCCTGGCCTTGGGAAGGGGTATCGTTGATTTGCTCACACATGAGTTTGGAATTCCCTGCATTGGCCCAACGAAGCGGCTCGCCCAGATCGAAGCTAGTAAGGCCTTCACACGGCGACTGTTAGCAAACCACGGGATACCCGGCAATCCAGAGTTCAGAATATTTTCATCCGAGGACTCAGGCCAAATCGAATCGTACATCCGACAATTAGGCGGTTTTGTCGTCAAACCAGATGGTCTGACTGGAGGCAAGGGGGTCAAGGTTTCTGGCGAGCACTTGAATTCCGTCCTTGATGCCGTCCTTTACTGCCGGGAGCTATTTAACTTAGGACATCCTTGCGTTTTGGTCGAGGAAAAGCTCGATGGTGAGGAATTCAGCTTGCAGTCGTTTTGTGACGGGATAAATGTCAAAGATATGCCGGTTGTTCAGGACCATAAGCGGGCCCATGCAGGCGACAAAGGTCCTAACACTGGCGGCATGGGCTCATATTCTTGCGAGAATCATAGTTTGCCATTCCTGACGCGTCACGACCTAGAGGAAGCGAGCAATATAAACCAACGTGTCGTCGAAGCACTACGCGAAGAACTCCCCACCGAACCGTATAAGGGGGTCCTTTACGGAGGCTTCATGGCGACACGCAACGGCGTCCGCCTCATCGAGTATAACGCTCGCTTCGGCGACCCGGAGGCGCTCAACGTCCTCTCGTTGTTGACAACCGACTTCACGGACGTTTGTGAGGCCATAATTCAAGGGACCCTTGACAAGCTTTCGATCACGTTTGAGAAGCTCGCTACGGTTTGCAAATATGTTGTTCCTCAAGGATATCCAGAACATTGTTCGGACAACATCAATAAACATATCGATTGGAGTAAGGTGCATAGATCATCGCGGCTTAGAGTTTTCGAAGCTGCGGTCGAAAACGATGGCTGTGACATTGGGCGTTTGTCTGCTTCAAGAGCACTTGCTTTCGTTGGTATAGGCAGGGACCTTTCGGAGGCAGAAGCAATCGCCGAAGCCGCAGCACGCGCTGTGAGGGGGCCCGTTGAGCATCGCGAGGACATCGGAACGCCAGAGTTGATCGCAAAACGTGTTGGTCACATCAGAACCCTTCGTTCGACCCATCCAGGCGTCGCGGATATGCGAGGGGAGGATACTAACGATACTGTTCTGAAGCTTGTTTCATAACAGCAACCAACAATTAACATCGCGCTATGGGTAGCAAAGACGACGATTACTTCGTCAGCAGGTACGAACAAGGCAAAAGGGAAATCATCTTTGTTCTGAATTCCCCTGATGACAGCGCGTGGATCGAGTCCTTTCTTCGTGTTGCCGGCGAAGGAGATCTCACACCAGTTTACTACTCAGGTGAGAGCCGTAGCCTCATCCCCGTGGCAGGTCAATCTAATACCCTGGACAACGAGCTTCGTGATGACTTCTATCCAGCAAGAACGAAGGTGCTTTACTTTGGGGAACCTAAGAGTGGGACAGATTACGAAGATCACTGGGCATTGAGTAATCTCGCTTACGTAAACACTGAGGATACGGTGCTCGTATAGGTCTCACCTGACTATCCAGCAGAACTTTTACGGCAGCATGGATTCAATGGTACACCGATTGTTGTTGCCGACCCCTACGAGTTCGAGAGGTCATTACAGTCACAGATTGCACGCTAAATGGACACCGCACACCCGCGACTAGCCATCGTTCCCAGAGCAGGAAGAATGAGGGCTTCCTCCGAAGCGTCATCAAAAAGACCGCGCCGATTTGCAGCGCGGCCAATGTCAGGAAAAGTACCCCATCGCTCGCAAGGAGCAGTGACTCCCGTTGCCGACAATCGCATGGTCCAACACCTCGACTTTGAGGAGCTGGCCGGCCCGGACAAGGTCGCGGGTCACCCTGATGTCCGCCTCCGATGGATCCGGTTCACCACTCGGGTGATTGTGCATGATCACGATTGCCGCCGCGGCGGCTATCAAAGCTCCGCGGAACACCTCCCTTGGATGAACCAGAAGGGTGTCCATGGTACCTATTGAGAGGAGTTGATGCCCCTTCACGCGGCGCCGGGTGTTGAGGATCAAGACCGCAAGACACTCGCACTCCGGGTTGAAATACGGATTCGTGGCAATGGTCAATCGCCAGTATTCCGCCGCTTTCTCCGCCGTGTCGCACATCTGCAACGTCTCCGGCATCGGGCATTCCCGCAGGGCAACAACCTTGTAGTCACTGGCCCTGATTTCTCCCGGCGCGGCTGCGGTTTCGCCGAGGGCCAGCGTCGCCGCCGACACCACCGGATACCTGGTTCTCGGATGATACACGGAGCGCGCCCGGTGAATGCCGCAGGGGTGCTGCCAGCATTTCCGTCCGCCGTTCCAGTGGAACCTTCCTTGAACTTTCCCCTGACTTCCCGGAGAGGCGGGATGCTGAATTCCAGCCACACCCATTTTCCCACTACTTTGGCCTGATTCCAAATCTCAGGCATCTCAGTTTTTCCCTTCTGCAAACTCGCCTGTTCAATACTCCTCCGGCAGCAACACGGTCGTCACCGATCGGTCTGCTTTCGTGATGATCCAAAACCTCGTGCCGTTAGCAGCATCGTAGGCGGAGATGATACGCCTTCCGTGCTCCAGGGCGTGCGTGTTGGCTTGAAGATCGTCGTCGCAGAGCCGGCCAAAATCACCGCCCTGATGCCGTCTGATCCCCTCGTGGATGTCCTCCTGGCTTATGGCACTGGGAACGCCCGGTGGTGGCCACGATGCGGCCGAGCCGGAATACAGCGACAGGAATCTGTTGTGCGCTCTTAGCCCGAATTCCTCCAGGCTTGATGCCAAGCCATCCTCCTCGTCGCCAAGCATTTGAGCGTTGGGGGGAAAATCTGGGGAAACTGATGCGGTTTTAAGCGCGGTCGGCCGGGGAAATCGGTTTTGTCCCTGGGATTTAATGATTGATTCCAAGGCGTGTCTGGACCCCCACGGGGCAAGCCCCGTGGGGGTTTTTGCTCTCCAGTCAATGGATGGAAAACCATACCGGAGAGACTTGGTGCCAGAAGCATCTGGCGGATCAACAGCTATTCCAACTTCTGGAGAAAGTCGATGCCGATTTCGCCGAAGAAGCTCGCCAACAGGGCTGCCCGTTTTGCGGGGGCAAGCTGCATCGGGCCGATTATGATCGCAAGCCCCGAGGAGGGCCGCAGTGGGACTGGCGTTACAGCTTCTGTTGCGCCAAAGAGGACTGCCGGCGACGCCGAACGCCGCCATCGGTGCGTTTCCTGGGGCGGAAGGTCTATGCGGGGGTGGTCGTTGTGCTGGTCTCGACCATGGTTCACGGTCTGAACGAGGAGCGGGTCCGGCGCATCCGGCAACTGCTTGGCAGATAACCCGGTACGCGGACGACTTCGTCATCCAATACCGCCGCAGCCCCGCCGAGGCCGAAGAGGCTTTGGCCACGGTGTGGGCCTGGGTGGCGGAAGCGGGGCTGACACTACACCCGGAAAAGACCCGGATAGTGGACGCCACCCAACGGGGCGGGTTCGAGTTCCTGGGCTGGCGCTTTGAACGGAGCTATCGCTGGCTGTGGGAGAAGAGCCAAGCCAAGTTGAAGGAAACCGTCCGCCGACACACGCCGCGACTGGAGAGCCGGATGCGAGGAAATCGCCTGTCCGGTTCGGAGGGAGGGGTGGCGTGCCACACGCCATCCCTACCCCCTCCCGCGTGTTCAGTATTCGGGCTAGGGGCGCTCGCCGGCGGCTAGCCGGGCGTTGATTTCGTCCAGGAGGGGCGGCACCTCGCCAATGCCGTCCACCACGAAGTGCGCGCCGGTCTGGCGCATGCGCCGGCGAGCGCGTTCGAGCTTTTGTTCCCGGACATCGGGCGCCAGCGCGGCGATTTCGGTCTCGGTCAATCCCATTTCATTGCCTGTCTTGGCCAGACCGACCGTCCACATCCCGGCATTCAGCCCTTCTTCAATGTCGGGCAAGGTGTCCCCGACTTTGACGAAGGCCTCCATCGGATAGAGTTGAAGGTTGATGGCGTTTTGCAGGCACATGAAGGGGTGCGGGCGGCCCGCCGGCACTTGCGTCGCGCAAACCGTCGAGTCGGGCACGTATCTGCGCTTGGCCGCTTCGGCCTGGAGCAGGGCCATCATCTCGCCGGTGTAGCCGGTGGTCGAACCGATCTTGAGGCCGCGCCGACGGAAATCGGCGACGGCCTCCAGAGTGCCGGGAATGAGGCCGGCGTACTGCGCCAGGCATTGGAGTTGAAGGGGGACGAACTCCTTGAACATCGCTTCAACATCCTCCTCCGAGGGATTGCGGCCATGCGCCTGCCGCCATTTGCGGGCCACATTTTCGTTCCTGGAAATCTCGCGGATATGCACTTTCTTGTGCGCCCCCATCGGTTCACGCGCCTCCTGGACGGTGATAGCGACTCCTTTGCGCTTAAAGACCTCGATGAAGACCACCGCCGGGGCCATGCAGCCGTAGTCCAGCGTTGTGCCGGCCCAGTCCAGCAGGACCGCCTTGAGCGGACCACGGTAGGTTCGTTTGAAGACGAATTCCATGTTTTTACCCTCCTCTCACCGGCCGGAGTATTTCACACGCGGGTCGGGCACGCAGTCCTGCCTCCAGACCGTCGCCGTTCTATTCGTGGCATGACGTATTCGGGCTAAATGCCGCGTCCGATCATGAATTTGAGCAGGTCCGCGACGCGGCAGCTATAGCCCCACTCGTTGTCGTACCAGCTTACCAGCTTGAAGAAGCGTTTGTTCAGTTCGATGCCGGAGCCTTTGTCGAAAATCGACGAGGACTTCGAGTGGACGAAATCGGTGCTGACCACTTCATCTTCGGTGTAGTCCAGGATGCCTTTGAGGTAGGTCTCGCTGGCCTTCTTCATTGCGGCGCTGATCTCGGCATAGCTGGTCTCCTTGACCGTTCGCACCGTGAGATCGACCACCGAGACGGTCGGCGTCGGGACGCGGAAGGACATGCCGGTGAGCTTGCCCTTGACTTCCGGGAGGACCAAACCGACCGCTTTGGCCGCGCCGGTGGTCGAGGGAATGAGGTTCACCGCCGCCGTGCGCCCGCCCTTCCAATCTTTCTTGCTCGGTCCATCGACGGTCTTCTGCGTGGCGGTGTAGGAATGGATGGTGGTCATCAGGCCCTCCTCGATTCCGAAACCTTCCTTGAGCAGGACATGGACCAGTGGGGCCAGGCAGTTGGTGGTGCAGGAGGCATTCGAGACAACATGATGCTGGGCCGGGTTGTATTTGCCTTCGTTGACACCCATTACCAGCGTCGGGCAATCGCCTTTGGCCGGGGCGGAGATGATGACTTTCTTTGCGCCCGCGCTGAGATGGCCCTGAGCCTTCTCGACCTGGGTGAAGAGCCCGGTGGACTCGATGACGACCTGAACGCCCAATTGCTTCCAGGGCAACTGCGAAGGGTCTTTCGCGCTCACCACCCGCATCTTTTTGCCATTAACTACCAGCACATCGTCCTCGGGTTTGTCCGCCGCGGATTTTTCGGAGCCGGCCGTGCCGTTGAAGCGGCCTTGGGTAGAATCATACTTGAGCAAGTACGCCAGGTTGTCCGCGGGAACGATATCACCGACGGCCACCACTTCGACTTCATTGCCGACGAGACCCTGTTCGACCATCGCCCGGAACACCAGGCGGCCAATGCGGCCGAACCCGTTAATTGCAACTTTAATTGCCATATTCGATTTTCAGTTCAATTTAAGAATAACTCTATCAAATTGAATGGATAGGGTAACTCCGCAACAGCGAGGGTCAATGAAGAACTCGCAACTCGAAGAACTCGCGGACGTTGTAACCGTGGAATTCCGGTCTTGCTTGAGCGTGGACTTGGTTTCATTTTGGGGTATTGACGCTTATGAAACCGAAAATCCTCCCACTGGTCGTTGTCCTCTTCCTGACTCGTGTCAGCGTACACTGCCCGGTGGGCGCCCATGGAACGCTTGGCGGAAGCGGGCAGTCCAGTCAAACGGTGAATTTTGACGACTTCTCATTTGGCGCGAATTGACGGGAAAAGGACATGAGGCCGCCCGCTTTGAAGATGGCCCCGCACCTCCGCTTGCGGACCGACCTGCCGCTCCTTTTGACCCTCTGCGGCCTGAGCGCGCTGGCGCAACCGCAAGCCACGAAGATGAGTGTTGGCCTTCGTTGCGCCGCCAGCCAGGTGGGCAGATACGAGCGCGTCGATTTCGCCCTCGACGTTCCCGGCACTTACGCCAACCCATTCGACCCCGATCAGGTCGAAGTAAACCTCCGAATCGAGGCTCCTTCCGGACGGGTTCTGACCCTCCCCGCATTTTGGGGTCAGGATTATGAGCGGCGCCAACTCGGCCCGAGAGACGGCAGACAGGACTGGATATATCCAATCGGGATGCCGCATTGGCAGGCGCGGTTCGCACCGACGGCGGAAGGCCAATACGAGGTCACGGCCATCGTGAAGAACCACGACGGCAGTTTTCACTCCAAGCCCGTTCATTTCGCCTGCATCGCATCAAACAAACCCGGGTTCATTCGCGTGAGCCGGAGCGATCCTCGTTTTCTGGAATTCTCGGGTGGGAAGGCGTTCTTTCCCATCGGCCAGAACCTGGCGTTTATCGGCAGCCAGCAGTATGTCACGTTGTCAAAAGCGGAGGAAATCTTTCGCCGGTTGGCTGAGAACGGCGCGAACTATTTGAGGGTCTGGACGTGCTGCGGGGACTGGGCAATGGCGATTGAGGATGTGAACCGCCCCGAGCGCGGCTTCTACAACCCACTGGACTGTTACCTGCTGGATGAAGTCGTGTCCGCCGCCCAGAAGGAGGGCATTTTCCTCCAGCTTTGCCTCCTCACGCGCGACCTTTACATGGACGCCCTCAAAGACCCTGCCGGGTCGGCCTACACCCGCGCAATCCAAGATGCCAAAAAGACCTTTCGCTATGCCATCGCCCGCTGGGGATACGCGACCAGTGTCGCCGCCTGGGAATACTGGAACGAAATGAATCCCGGCCTGCCAACAGACCGTTTTTACACCGAGCTGGGTGACTATCTGGCGCAGGCCGACCCCTACCATCATTTGCGCACCACCAGCACCTGGGGGCCTTCGGCCAAAGACTGCCATCACCCAAAACTCGACATCGCCGACGCGCATTTCTACTTGCGGCCATCGGACAAGGGCCGGCTGAGGGATGAAGTTGATGCGGTGCTGGAACGGACCCGCTGGCTCAGGGGGCAAGCACCCAACAAGCCGGTCCAACTCGGGGAGTTTGGCATTGCCAACGAGAAGTGGGGCCTGACGGACGAGATGCGCC
>JAJYHY010000325.1 GCA_021784555.1 bacterium | reverse complement strand
CGGGTACCTTCTGATCGTGGTGAGGTATCACAACGGGCGCAACTACCAGGCCTACCTCTCGCACCGCAAGCGCAGGATGAAAAACCTTAAAAAGTGGAAATCACTCAAAGTGTCGCTGTAGTGCTAAGCGTTGTGGCGCTCATCACCATGAAATCTGGTTCCATTCGTTTGTTTATCCGACTGTCGTCCGAAGACGCCGCCAAACTCCAACGCGCGTTTCGGGAAGGAAATCTGCGAGCCTTGGGCGATATGTCGGTTAAGTCGCTCAAAGACGCCGGGCAATGGCCGGAGGCCACGGAGTTGGTTGAGGAGCCGTTTCCAGTCATGTTGGATCTGCGGCGGCCGTTGACCGATGCTGACAAGCAGAGGCTGGCCGCATTCCTCAGCCATGAAAAGGAGCGGGCGCGTGAAACGGTCGCTGGGTTCGAGGAGGAGTCTCGTGGGTTGCTTCCCCGGATCGCGGGCTGGCTGAGCCGGTTAAAGCGGCGGCCGCGGCTCTCCGCTGGCGAACGCGTGGCGGTCGGCGCCGTTCTGGCTGGCTCAACTTTGTGCCGGAGCCTTTTGGATTTGCTGTTCATCCTGTTTCCCAAGCTCTTGGGCAGTGCGGATTCACAAGAAGGGTTGCGAGAGAGCGCCTCGCGCTGGCTCATGAACTGGCGGAGCACCGTCAACCGCGCCGCGGTGGTGGAGGACAGCCTGAACGCGTTTGTTATCTGGCCGATGGTGACGGCGGTTTGCGTCGCGGTGGCGCTTTTGATTTTTGGCGGGGCCAGCCTGGCGGTGGTGTTATGGGCTGCCGCCAGCGGGGCCGCCTTGGCGGTGGCCGGCGGGGCGGTTTGCGCCGGGGTGCTGAGCATCCGCGCTTGCGGGGCGGGCGGGGTTCTCATCGGAACCGCCTTTGGTGTGGTTCACGGATTGATTGCCGCTCACGTCGGCGGGCTTGGCGGTCTGGCAAATCTCACGGTTCATGCGGACGTGCTAACTCGGACCATCGGCGGCTTTGTGGGTGTTGCCGCCCCTCAGTTGTTTGGGCGCGGCTGGCCCTGGAGAATACTTGTCCTGTGCGTGCCGGCGCTGGGCATTGCCAGCGCCGCCCGGTTGATGGCCAGGCCCTATGAGGCCGAGGCGCGTCCTGGTCCGTTGCGGGAGCTCCAGGGGGCCTTGCTGGGCAGTCTGGCCGGGTCAGGGATTTTCTTGGTGATGGAAGGCACGCGGCTGCTGAGCCGGTTTGTTGGAATGGAGCCCGCCTTTTTAGCGGCTTATGCCTGCCTGAGTATGATCGTTTTGCTTTGCTTGTTCCGGCTCCGGGCGGCCTCGATGCCGCTGGCCGCTTTGTTGGCGTTGAGTTATTTGATGGCCGGGCTGCTGTTGATGGGCGCGCAGTGGTGGCCGCCAGCCGGCTGGCCGGCGCTGCTGGCCGGCTCGGCGGCCACAGCGATGTTTCAGGCCCAGTTCTTCACGCTGGCGTGGCTGATTGGCTACCGCGTGGGAGGCTGGCGGGCGGCGGTTCTGGCCGCCTGCCTGGAAGGGGTGGGCGGATACATTGGCTTCGTGCTGAGCCGGGTGTTTTGAGCCGATGCGCATGCTGCTGTGGACGACAGTCTCTGCTTTTTGGGTGGCCGCGGGCATTGCCGCTGTCGGTTGGTTCGCCCGTCGCCGCAGCCTGGTGGCGGTGCTGCGTGTTGCCCTGCCGGTGTTCACGGCGGCGACCGTGCTGGTCATCGTCGGCGAATCGCCCGCCGGTTCGCCTTTGCCCCGAATTGTTCACCACGCGGGCTTCGCGCTCCTTGGCGTGTTCCTTCTGATGAGCGAAATGTTGCGCGCGCGACTCCGCCGCCTGGGCAGGAGGGGGTCCTGTAGTGCTGAGGCAGTTTCGCTTTGCAATTCTTTTCGGACGGTCTCCCTGCTGGCGGCTCCATCCGCGGCCATCATGATCCTGCTCAGTGGCTGGAGGCTCATGCATGACTCTGGATGGTCGCTGCGAGCGCCCTGGCTCTGGTGGGTTTATGTCCTATTCGCCGCGATGATGTGGCACGGCGCCTTTTACTGGACTGCCGACGCCAAGCGGCTCGCCGCAGAGCCGCAAAAGGGTCTGCCGCGCGAGGTCGATTGGATAATGACGGCGCACGGCCTTTTGTTCCTGCTGATTTTCGCCATCGCGTTCAACGGGGCAGGCAGGTCGTGGCCGCATCCTTTTCCCGAAGCCATCGCGGCTTTGGAACATGGTCTGAACTTCTTGCCCGGGTCATGGCGGGCGGTTGGGGCTGCCGTCGGTGTTTGGCTCGTCATCGGGGTCGTCACGGGGGTCGCGTTTCGGTTCAGCCGGCCCGGGAAATGAACCGCTGGCGGGCAACGCGGGTCGCGCTGCGGCGACCCGTGCTCTGGGATGGGCCGGGCCGCCCAGGCGAATGGCTCAAACACCCATGGATTGTCCCCTGGTCTGCTGCTGGCCGAGCGTGCGAGCGACCGCGCGCTTCGTCTGGCGGGCAATCTGCGCGATGGCGCCCTCCCTCTGTTCTTCGGGCAGGTCTTTGACCAGGAGGTCGTAGGCGCGCTTCAAATCGGGGTTGCGGTTGATCTGTTTCAGCACGCCTTCCCGGAGGCGCTGCTGCCGGTCCAACTCGCGCACCTCGCTGAGCACCACGGTGCGTTCAAGCCGGTCACGGGGCATGCCCTGAACGTAGGCCCAATACTTTGGGTTCTCCTGGATATAGGCGTCGATCTTCGCATCCACTTCCGGGTTATTCCGAAAGGTGGGCGGGTCAGTGGGGGCGGCATTGCCGCCGGCGCTCGATGGCGCGGATGGTCTTGTTCTTGTCATAACGGGATCTTGATTTCGTGTTTGTTGTTCGCGGCCGGCGCTGTGCGTAGCACAGACCGTGAAGCCGCGTTGCTGGTCGAAGCCGGTGGCGGGCTGACGACAGATCCGTCCCTCTTCGGTGTAGGCCCAGCAAATCGCTTTCATCCTCACTCCAAGTCAGGCGGGGCATTCGTTGGCGCTGGCTCAGCCTGTAGCGTCCTTATCTCGGCTTGGAGCGAGTCCAGGCGCTTCAACGCCGTATTCAACTGCTGGCGAAGCTGTTGGTTTTCCTTGGCAATGGAGCGCGTTTGACTGACGGCCTGGCCGAGTTGCTGGAGGGCCCCGGTGAGCCGGTCGGCCTCGGCCAGCATGGTTTGTGTGATTTGCCTCTGGCGGTTGACCTCGGCCGCCACGGCGTCATTGACCGGCACCGGCGAATAGGCGGCGTTGGTCGGGGCGCAAACCGCACTCGGCGAACCCGAACTTGCCGGGTCAGGATGGAGATTCCAGGTGGACTGGGCCTCGACACGATAAACGGTGTGCTGCTCATGCATCTCGCCGGGGTGGTCGGGGTCAACGTAGCGGCCCAGGTGATAAGCCCGAACCACCTCGGGATACCGGACCGCGTCCGGCGGCGCGACGGCGGGGGGCGGCGAGAGGTTGAGGAACACCGGCTTCGGAGGATGAGAGGCGCACGAGGTGACGAGTACGAGCGGGATGAGCATTAGATATTTCATGGCTTGGATAAGGGGACTGTGGAGGCGGAAGCTGCCGCCGGGACCGGAGGCGGCGGGCTGGGCAGCGAAACCGCATCGGAGATGACCGGTGCGCTTGGTGTCTGCGTTTGGGCGAAGGGTTTGGCAGAGCCGCCGATGACGGCGTCGGCCCGGTCAATGGTCTGGAGGACGTAAAGATAGAACTGCTTGCCGGAGGGCACGCGGACAAAGAACCCATTGCGTCGAATGGAGTCGTAAATGCGCTTGGCATAGGTCTGGAGCACCGCCTGCGCACCTTGGAGGGGGGCGTTGTTGAGTGTCGGGCTGACCATCGGCCCAAAGATTGTCGGCTGCGTTTGGGTCAGAGCGCCGGCCGCGCCGGAGAGAAAGGTTGCGGCGAAGAGCTTGACCTCGGCCAGGTTATCCGATTTGAGGAGTTCGCCGCGCAGTCCGGCGCTGCCGTCAGTGATGCCCCAGCCTTGGCGGTGGCCGGAGAACTCTCGGTCGAGGGCGATGGCCTTAAGCCGGAGTTCCTCCCCGGTTTGCCACACCAAGGTCCAACTGGTGCCGGTGCTGATGCGGTCCCGGTGCCGGTCGGCCTGGGCGGTGCCATGAACCTCGGTGCCGGCGGGAATGACCAGCCTGCCGGCGTGGCAGATGTTTTCGGTGACCAGGCCGATGATCGGCGTCCGCATCGAGGAGGAATCCACGGTGATGATGGTCTCGCAGGGGATAAGCCGGCCAAAGGGGGCATAGAAGGAACTGATCTTCTTTGGCTGCGGCTTCCCGGCGGTGGTGTCGGCAAACAGGCTGATGGGCGGCAGTGGTGCGGGCTTTGGCGCGAGTCGAGGCGCTTGCACGGTAACCGTCGGGGCTACTCTGGATATCGGGAGCGGCGGCGGTTCAGGTTTGGGCGGCGGTGGATGGAACGGCGTCATCGGGCGTTCTACGGTTTGCACGCCTTGTGCCGTGGGTGACCGGCTCAAGTGGGCAATGTCATGTAAGCCCAGCCCGCCATGCGCCCGATAGTTGTTTCTCAGCGCGCTGAAGAGCAATAGGCCGCCGCCAAAGAGCGCGCCAAACAACACCAGCTTGCCGCTCCTGGTCTTGAAGAAATTGAGGAAGGAGCGCGGTTTCATGGGTTGGCTTTCTTGGTGGGGTCTGCATTGGTGTTCTCCCATTCTCCAATCGCGCGACGGAGCGTCTGCCGTGCGAGAGCTTCTTGCCCTGGGGTCATTCCGGTGGTCGGCGGTGATGGCGGCGGAGATGGTTCTGTGGCTTGTGCATCGGGCGCACTATTCGGCGGACAAGGCAGCCGACTGACCAGCACGCTGAAATCGTTCTTGAGCGACAAGTCATTGCGTCCGCCATCCGGGGAGCCGGTGATGGCGAAATAGACGGTGCTCTCGGCCTTGGGTGGGAGCACGCCCGGCGCGTCGCTGACGGACTGGTAGTAGAGCCGGTCGCCGACGCGCACGCGAAAGCTTCCCGGCAGGTAACGAATTTCCTGGTCGGACTTGTTTCGGAGGATGACGTGGAAGACGAGCGTGTCCTCCGCGTCGAACCGGAATACCTCTTCCAGGCGGATTTCGAAGTCGTTGAAATCGGTGACCTGCGGGTGGTTGCCGAAGGTCCGGGCGGTGGCGTCGGCCACGGCTTCGGGGTGCTGCTGTCTCAAGAGCGGAAATGCCTTGGCCTTGTCCAGCAAACCGAGCAAGCGCGCCGGGCTGAGATGCGGCGCCGGGGGAACGGACTCCGCCGGGGTCGGGGCTTCCAGGTTGAGGGCCAGGACCGGCGTGTGGCTCTGGACCAACTCAAAGACGTAGGTGCGGTTGTTCCAGCGGATGTTGAGGTTGGTGGCGGCCTTCGGCGCCAATGCCCGAATCGACAGGAAGGCCGAGCCGCGGGTGTGCGCCAGTTGGAACCGCCCCGGTGATTTGCCGTCGAGGGTAAACCCGAAGCCGTCGATGGCGGTGATGGGACCGGGGAAACTGATGGTGGTAACGCGGTTGGTGGCGACCGGAACGGTGGTCACGGCCCGATTATCGAGCGTGAGACGCTCAATGGCCCGGGACTGTTCGGCGATCGCGACCGATGCACCCAACAGCAGCAGGAGACTGATTGCAGATCTCGTATTCACGCGAACACGAATAACACCAACGGCTCGCCCGCACATGTATCTGATACACAAAATGCGACGGGCGTTTGTGGGGGTGGGAATCGCCTGCGCATGGCGCCAAGGGCGAAAGGTGCCCTACTTTGCAGGGGCTTTTCCAGCAAACTGAGATTGCCTGACGGTCAGCGCTCGGTGCTTTTGTCCCTTTTCGGCACGACATTCCCGTTCTCGTCGATGATTGGAAACCATCGCTGGTGGTCGGCCGCCGCTCCGAGGGCGGTGTGACGGTTCCTTCGAACCAGGGCCTTGTAGAAGAGGTCCGCAAACTTCGGGTCGCTGTATTTGATGAACGTGCCCCCCTGCCAGAGGATGTAAGCGGTTCTATCGTCATTGTCGGGCAGGAGATTGGCCGCCGCCCAGCAAAGAGCCGCCGCTTGGTAGCGGTAATGGAAGCGCTTGTCTGGGTCCGGCGCGTGTCGGGCATAGCGGCGCAATTCGTCCGCCGAGGCATGGACCACCATGGCGAGGGAATTGCTGGCCCGGTCCTGGTCCGTGACGCCGTCGTCGTACATGCCGTCGCACCAGTGCCAATCGGGCGCGACCTCGGTTCCGAACAATTCCATCCCGTTGGTGCGGGTAATCATTGCCGCCTCAAACAGGGCTTGGGCGCGGTCGGCCTGGGGCAAGCTCTGGTCCGACCAATCGCCGAGGCTGGCCGTCAGCCGGTCAAGGGCGCCGAGCCAGTCCGGTGGATAGTATGGGCGGGCTTCGTCAAAGCGCCCCTGGCGCGCCAATCGCCGCGCCAGCAGATAGCGGATTCTCCTGCGCAGGATGGACTGAGGGATGTCTCCTCCCCAATAATCCCCCTCGTCGGTCGCCTGTTCGGCGGCAGCCTGCTCGGGCGCCACCGCCGGCCAAAACCGGTCCACGTAATCCTTGAGTTCATCGAGCGTGAGCACCCGCTCGGCCACATACGCCGCGTCCATCCAGAAGCCCGCGTTCAGGAGCGAGTCCAGGGCCTGGACATACTCCCCGCGCGAGAGTTGGAGCACGCCCAGTTCGCCATGCACCTGACGTTCGGCTGAGACGGGGGGAAGGTCGCCGAAGCTTTGCTCTACCGTGAGCGTGTCTTTCCGGTCGGTCGGAGCCGGGGCGTTGGTTCCTTCGTGGATAATTGGAAACAGGGGCGCCAGCTTGGCCAGCAATTGAGCCGCGGCTTGGAGTTTGCCCGCCCGGAGCAAAAGTTTGGCTTGCAGCCACTCCGTCACGGGCGACCTGGCCGCGCGGTTAATCCACCGTTGCGCCGCCTCCATGTCGTTCGCCCGGTAGGCGGCCAGGGCGAGCGCCTCGGTCGAGTCCATGTCGCTTGCCCCCGCTGCCTCAGCCGCGCGCAGCCATTTCGTCACCGGCCGGTCCGCCGGGGGCGGATTATCTTCTTCGAATGCCGACGTGCCGTAGTCCGCGCTGTACTCCGGGCGGGAGATGAGATAGGCGGTAATGACCTTTTGCGTCCGAGGGTTCAGAGCCAGGGTCCGGAGCGCGTCCGGCGCCGAGGCGAGCGCCTTCTCCGCGGCAAAGGCCAGCGAGTTCGTGGCGGTTGGGTCGCCGGAGGCCATCTGTTCCAGGTACATCTCAATCGCGTCCTCATAGTTGCTCTGGTTGAGATAAACCTGGGCCTCCAGTCCCAAACTGGCGGCGGCCAGGCCCAAGGTATCGGCGTAGCCCTGCCGCGCCAACTCTCGCACCTGCCGGAAGTAAAGCACCGCCTTGTCTGGCGCCTCCTTCTCCCAGGACTTGCCCAGCATGAAGGCCGCCCAGGTGGACTTGTAATGCCGCTGGGCTGGGGGAAGCTCCAGCACCCGGTCCCAGTCGTCACGGGCGATCTGTTTGTCCGGCACACCGGGATTATGCCACGCCGCGAAACCCTCGAAATAATCCACAAACTCAGTGGGAAGGCCGGAGACAATTTCCAAGCTCGGGAAAGCCGGTTCGGGGCTCGCGTGTTCGTCTTGCGGTTGAGCTTCGCTCGAAAGGGCGCGCCACCGCGAGTCCTCCTCGCGAACGTCTTCCCATTCTTGATGCGCCTCGATGAAATCGGCCAACTGCTGGCGTTGCAGGCGATGCTCCCGGCAGGTCCGGTTGGCCTCCGGCGCCGCCACTCCGGCGCCCGTGAGAGCCGCCCGCAGGTCGGCGACCTCCGCGTCCACCGACTGTGCGGCGTAGGCGCCTTCCACGGCCGGCGGAACCGCCTGCTCGCGCGGTTGCCCCAAGCTCATCCGGCTCAATTCCGCCGCGAAATTCCCTTCTGGAGCGACCAGCACCGCCCCGTCTCCTCCCGCCAAAAGCCAATTTGGAAAATCCGGGCCGCAAGCCCGCGCGCGGTGCAGGCCCACCGCAAAGGCGAAAACGAGGGCGCCGGTGAATAACCCCCGCGCCAAGTTACCATCTCTGCGTTCCTTGTGTTCTCTGTGGCTAATCGGCAAGGCCGAAATCAACCGCAAAGAACACAGAGAGCGCAAAGGGCTCGATCCCCTCTTTCGGGATGTTCGGTCGTATATTTCGCGCCTCTGCGGTTCCGCCGGACCTCCATGTCCGATTCCGCAGCGCTTTTCCTCAATTCGTTTCGGATCTATCGAGTTCAACTTCCACCTCACGATCTTTTCTCAGCCGTCGGCAACCAGGACTGCTCCCGGGCCGCTACATCAGGACCATCTCCAGGAACGCTTGGAGCTTGGCGCCAATTGGCGTCAGCCAGCGGCTATCGCTGACTTCCCGGGCTATTTTCCCATCGTCCGATCGTCCTATACTCTCATAGTCCAATCGCCCCGTTGTCCCATGTCGCCCTGCCAGCGCGTTTGCACTGCGAACCGTGAGGAAATGTCGAGTTCGCCGTTATTCACCGAGCTGATCTCTATCAATCTCCACCAGCCCAGTCTCGACCCGGCGCGATTCCACCCGCGCGCTATTCCGGGGGATTCGCGCATCAAGAATGGCACCAACCTTGCCGCCAAGCCAACCTATTCCGGAAGATTTTCAGTGCCTACTCTAAATGCTGAATCTGAGCACGTTTGTACTTGGCCAAATACTCTGCGATCTGCTGCCGGTGGCACTCTGCGACACGCTTCTCAGCACAAAGGAGACACCACGGCTCAGGAATGTCTGCCAAGCGAGCCGTCAGCAGCTCCCCAGACGATTCCAACAACTTTCGATAGCGTTCCTGCCAATCGGCAAAGTCGAGGAATACGTTGCCCAACTCAATAAGAGAGCGATAACCAATGCCAGCTTCGGAGAGCCACTGCTCGATCCCCTTGTCTGAGGTCTTCGCCTTGACCCAAATACCCATGCTGGCTCGGTCCGGCCGGAGCCGGACGTCGATGATCGTGCGAATGTTATTGGGCCGCATCAGGCCCAGAAAGTCTTCTTTGCTGCGGCCACCATAACCCACGGTAAGTATCTTCATCATTTCATTTTCTCCGGCTGTCCCACGCACACCCTCCGATCTGCTTTCCCCAGCCTCGACCCCGGCGTGACTGCACTCGCGCGCCTTTCCGGGGAGTGTCACCGGGCAATTCGCGCGTCAAAGATGGCGCCAGCCGTGCCGCCAAGCCAGGCTATGCCGAAAGATTTTCGTGGGCGCGAGGCGGCCCCGTAGCACAGGCTCGGGCCCCAGGGCCGCCTTGTGCGCAGCCGGAGTGTCATAGCTGGGGATGCACTTCGGGCTGTTTGGGACGGGGCGGATTGGCGGCCGGAGCAGAGGTAACCGCCGGATCATAAGCCCAGCCTCTTCCAGACGGACTTCGTCCTCCTCCAGGAGACATGCCAAATTGTCAGGTTCTCCTGAGCTTTCTCGCAACCGGCACGGGCGGCTTCGATCGTCAACCGAATGCCCCGCTTTCGGTCCTGTGCAACCCCGAATCCGTTGTAGTAGCATGCTCCGAGGTTGCTCAGGGCCAGGGGGTGGCCCTTTTCGGCGGCCTGGCGGTACCAATAAACGGCCTGGCCGTAGTCCCGCGGCACGCCCCGGCCGTCAAAGTAGGCGCCTCCAAGGTTGTACATCGCGCCGGCGTCACCCTTTTCGGCCGCCTGGCGATACCATTGGGTGGCTTGCTGGTAGTCCCGGGCCACGCCTTGGCCGTTGGAGTAGAAGACTCCAAGGTTGTACATCGCGTCGCCGTCACCCTTTTCGGCGGCCTGGCGATACCATTGGGCGGCCTGCTGGTAGTCTTGAGGCACCCCCTGGCCGTGTTCGTAGAGGACCCCAAGGTTGTACATCGCCTCGGCGACGCCGTTTTCGGCGG
>JAJYHY010000324.1 GCA_021784555.1 bacterium | reverse complement strand
TGTCTCTACCTTCTCGAGCAGGATTTGGGTCGCCCGCTGGTTCTCCCGTATCAATCCCATTGTCAGAAACCCGAAACTGTAAGAGCCGATCAGCGCGGTGCCCATCATCGCCAGCACGGCCATTGCCAGCACGGCCTCGACCATGGTCAAGCCGGTTCGGGCGGTTCTTGCGCATCGAATCTTCATGAATCCAACTCGGTGTCGCCGGTGTCCCAATTTAAGACGGCCACTGCCCAATCTTGAGAAACCACCGCCTCAGTGCGCCGGAGCGCCAAGGCATGACAACCGCCCTGCCACGGGCGGAACTCAGCAAATCCAGCGCCATTTTTCATCACTGCCATCCCTGATTTCCTAGTTTGTTCTCGTAATCTCAAGCGAGCCTCCATGTGGGTCTCTTTGGAGGCAAGAGGGAGCAGAATCCAGGCCAAAGTCCCAATACTTCAACACTCCAACACTCCATCGCCCGCTCGCCCTGGGCCAAGGTTGGTTGCTTTGATTTAGCGCCGGGGCCGCCCCACAGTGGCGCGCTTGATGTCGCGCTCCGCCTCGCGCCGCTTGAGGTCTTCGCGTTTGTCGTAGTGGGCTTTGCCCTTTGCTGCCGCGAGCCTGACCTTGACTTTGCGATTCTTCCAATAAAGGGCCAGCGGCACGAGGGCATTGCCTTTGACGGTGCTCAATTCAGCGAGCTTGCGGAGCTCGGATTTGTGGAGCAGAAGCTTGCGGGGGGCCTTGGGCTGATGGTTGAAAAGGTTGCCGTGCGAATACTCGTCGATGTGGGCGTTGTAAAGGTAAGCCTCCCCGTTCTCGATTCGGGCGAAGGCGTCGCTGAGTTGTCCGCGGCGGGCCCTCAGGGCCTTGACCTCGGTGCCATGCAACACAAGGCCGGCCTCAAAAGTCTCGAGGATGAAATAATCGCGGCGTGCTTTTGGATTCGTGAGTATGTCCAAGGACTCTAATGCCGCTTGCGCTTCTTATTCACCGGGCGCGTCAACTCCACGACCTCGGGCATTTCAAACCCAATCTTGTCCTCAACGATCTCCCGCAGGGCGATGTCGGCGGAGCCCAGATTCCCAACGTCGGCGACGAATGGGCGGCTCATGGCGCCGGCCCCCGAGTTGAGCTGGCGCACGCGGCGTGAAATCAGGTTGACCAGAACGTTGGGGTTGCCAACTTTCTCCAGCGCTTTTTTTGTAAGTTCGGCGTTCAAGGCTTTTCCAAGCAAATCAGAATCGAGCGCGTAAAGTTAGCTTGCCGTATGCCAAACGCAATCCTAAAATGCCAAATTCACTTGCGCCGAGTTGGGTCTTTTCCTAATCTAACGGCTCAGGTCAAGCCGCCTGAGACGGGTGATAGGAGTGCGGACGCCCTCGTCCGCTACCGCGGCTTTTTGGAGACGCGGACGAAGGGCGTCCGCGCTCCTATGACTACTTGGGCAGTTGCTTCCTAGTGAACAGCGCGATGTCCGTTACAATCAAGCCCGTTAAAGACCAGAGCCTATCTGCTGAAACCGCCTTCGACCTCGGCGATTTCCTGGCCGTTCGCGCCGCCAGGGTCAATGACGCCCTGGACCGGTTCATCCCCCGTGCCAAGACGCCGCCCGCCACGCTCCACCGCGCCATGCGCTATTCGCTATTCGCCGGCGGAAAGCGCCTCCGCCCTGCGCTGTGCCTGGCGGCAGCCCAGGCCTGCGGGGGAGACGAGAGTGAGGCCCTGCCCCTGGCCTGCGCCCTGGAGTGTATCCACACCTACTCGCTCATTCACGACGATCTGCCGGCGATGGACAACGACGATTACCGCCGAGGCAAGCTCACCAACCACAAGGTCTTTGGCGAGGGTATCGCCATCCTGGCCGGCGACGCCCTGCTGACCCAGGCGTTCGAGATCGCCGCCCAGTGCAAAGGCTGGGAGCGCTATCCCCAAAGCACCATCATCCTGGAGTTGGCCCGCGCCGCCGGCTCTCTCCAACTGGTCGCCGGGCAAGTCGCCGATCTCGAAGCCGAAGGAAAGGGGATCTCCACGCGACAACTCCGGTACATCCATGAAAGAAAAACTTCCGCTCTCTTACGCTGTTCGGTGCGTCTGGGAGCGATGAGCGCCAATTGCAACTCCGCTCAACTCTACTCGTTAAGTGACTTTGGCTACCACGTCGGCCTGGCCTTCCAGGTCATCGACGACATCCTCGACGTTACCCAAACCAGCGAAAAGCTCGGCAAAACCGCAGGCAAGGATGCTCAAGCTCAGAAAGCCACTTACCCGGCCATTGTCGGGCTGAAACGTTCCGAGTCCATTGCCCAGCGCTTAACCCAACGCGCCTTCGCCGCCTTGAAATCCTTCGACGGACACGCCGCTGCCCTCGATGCCCTGGCGCATTACCTTTTAGAGCGGGACCGATAACCGCCACTCTAATCCGAAAGACTCCGGGCCAGCAGAAACCCGATTAAACAGCCGATTCCGGCCGCCATCGCAATGCTGCTCCAGGCATTTTCATGAATCTATTCATCGGTCCGGCAGACTCCAGTGAAGGCGGCCCACGTCGCGTTGCATCGCCCCCACCAGAGTGGAAAATGTTCTTTGCCCCACGTCCGAACCGGCGTGATTATCCTGTGCCAACTCGATTTGGTCCGACCTCTCCGGCCACTCGTCTGGCTGGGCGAAGAATCCCACCTTCGCGCGCCGCGCCGCTTCCGCCAGGTAGGCACGCGTGGCTCCACTCTGGTCCACCCCTTGGCCGAACAGGGCGACCAACGCGATGGCATTGCTCCCTCGCTGGAGCCAATCTTCGATCCAGCGCTTGACCGCCTGGGGCAACGCCCTTCCACCGTGGCTCGAGATGAAAATGACATCCGCCGCCATGGCGTCTTTGACGGCCATCTCACGCAGCTTTGCGATGTTCAGCACGTCGAACTTCCACATCTGGTTCGCTATCTCGCAGTCCAGATTCAGGTTCTCTACCAGGAAGTCGTAGGTCTTCTTGGCTTGAGTGCCGGTGTCGAAATCCTCATACGCAATCACAACGTTGAACGTCGGGCTGTAATCCGGGTCGAACCTCTCCCCTGGCAGGCAACTAAACGTGCTTTCCATGATTGTTAAAATGAGATCCGTGCAACAGAGCAGCAATGGGGTTTTGACCCCACATTATAGGACGATTGGCGTGCAACCAACCTCCAACATTCGACGTCGAGCCGTAAGGGGGCCCCATGCTCTCAGCGAATGAGCCAGGCCAGGACCGGTGCCAACGCCAGGCTTGGCAAATAGTCCGCCAGCTCGATCCGTTTTAGCCCCAGGATAACCAAGGCCACCGAAAACACCAGCAAGCCGCCGGTCGCGTTCAGAGGGTCCACTAATCCGCGCGCCGCCAGCCAAGGTCCGAAAAGCCGGGCGCAAGTCAGCGTGATCGTGCCCTCCATCGCCAACACCGGCACGGCGGCCAAAATCACCGCGCCGCCAAAAACCCGCACAAAGCCCATCGCGGCTAATCCGTCCATGACCGCCTTGACGGCCAAAGGATAGTAATATCCCGAAACGCCATCCTGCACCGCGCCGAGAATTCCCAGGGGGGCGGCGCAAAACAGGACCGCGCAGACCTTGAAGCCGACACCCGCTTTTCGCCCGGCATTGGGAGTTGCCGCATCGATGCCCTTGCGTGCCGCGCGGCCTAGCCGGTTGGAAAGGTGCTGGAGCCCCAAGAGTCGTCCGGCGACTTTGCCCAGCATCAGGGCCAGAATCATTACCGCGAGTTCCTTCAGGATTTCAGCCAGCCCGCCGCTGAGGCTCAGCCACGTCAGACGCAGGCCATAGAACACGGTGAAGACCCCCAGCCCTACCTTGAAGAATGACTCCTGCGCCTCGGAAAGCGACCGGCGTCGCACCAGCCCCACAACCCCGCCAATCGCGATTCCCGCCGCATTCAAAATGGCTCCAATCATCGGTCGCATCCTACGGCCAAGCTCGCACCCGCGAAACCCAAAACGCTATACCGGCGAACCGACCGGGCTTCCAGTTGATAGCCGCGTTTACGAACCGTGACCTTCCCCAGCCGAGGCTCCACCGAATTCCGGCGGCCGTATCGGGCATTATATCATGGCGTCTTTTTGGGGCGGCGCAACCCGGAGGCGGGGACCAAAGGGACCAAACCTGCGTCAAGAGCTTGTCAATCCCCTTGTTTCACTGCGGCATGCCTTCTTTTCTCTCTTGACAACTCGCGGCCATCTGCGGTAATTTCACTGCCAATAATACGAGGAACTCAACCCAGGTCCAGGTTCACGGGGCGTGCCATGGCTGGGAAGAAGAGGGTTTATGATAGAAAGGGTTCGAATTCTTTTGGCCGATGATCACACGATCCTCCGGGCAGGGTTGCGGGCTTTACTCGAAACTCAGCCGGATTTCACGGTTGTCGGTGAGGCCGAGGATGGACGCCAGGCGGTGCAATCGGCGATGGAGTGCCGGCCGGACGTCGTGCTTATGGACGTCGCCATGCCGGGGCTCAACGGCTTGGAGGCGACGCGGCAGATTGCAAAGGCGGCGTCGGCAGCCAAGGTGCTGGTGCTCTCGTCATACAGTGACGAGGATTACGTTCGGCAGGCCCTGGAGTGCGGCGCCTGCGGCTACGTGCTCAAGCGAACGGCAGTCGCGGACCTGGTCTCCGCTATCCGCCAGGCGGCGGCGGGAAAAGTTTTCCTCAGCCCCGAGATTTCCAAGCGCTTGCTCCGCTGGCCATGCGACCATACCTCTCGCAACGGCCTGCCGTCGGTGAAGCCAAGCGTCCGTCTCACCGCCCGCGAAGCCGAAGTGCTCCAACGTATCGCCGAGGGCGCCACGAACAAGGGAATCGCCGCTGATCTGGGCATCGACATTAAGACCGTCGAGAAGCATCGCCAGCGGGTGATGGACAAACTCAATCTCCACGATGTCGCCAGCCTCACCCGCTACGCCCTCGCCAAGGGCATTATTCGCAACGAATCGATTCCCGAACCGTGCGCTCTGTAACACCTGCTCATGGCGCCTTGAGGACGCGGAAAGGGTGCGCCCAGGGGTCAATGCGGCAGATGGGGCGGTAATCGCATTGGTCGCACGCGGTGACCGTGCCTTTTCGGAAGGGGGCCACGCCCGCCACCCCCGAGAAAATCTCCCGTCCCATCTTGCCAAGGGTCTGTTCGACCGAATCGAGCAAGGCCTCGAATTCGGCGGTGGAAAGGGCCTCCGAGGAGCTCTTATGGAGCTGGCCGTCGTTCTTGAGCCGGTAGTTGAACTGGTCGCCCTGGCGCGCGTCCGGCCGGGCGTCAAGCTGGGGCAGGGCACGGAAGTCGAATCGGCCAGTATGGCGGTAGGCGGCCTTGCGGGCGCCCTGCGGATCGGCCAGGGCGTCGGAGCGGTTCCGTTCCAGGCCGTATTTGCCTTTGAGGTTGATGTAGAAAACTCCGACGGGAACCAGGCCGGCCACCCCGAACGGGCCGGCTGGACTGGGCCAGTGGCGCAGGACGTTCAAGTAGGCGAGCAACTGCAGTTGCAGGCCATTGGCCACCAGAACGGAGTCAAGTTGCTTCTGGCTGGACTTGTAGTCGAGCACCACGCACAGAGCGCGTCCGCGCCGGGGGTCCGGATAAATATCAACGCGGTCAATGCGGCCGTAGAGGTCGAGCCGGGTGCCGTTGTCCAAAGGAATTCTCCACGGCGGCGCGGTCTCATCTTCGCCAAAAGGCAGCTCGGTTTTGACCGGATCAAACCTGTATTGAAGGCGCATCCAAGTGACGAGGGTCTCGACAAAATCCTGGACTGATTCCGTCAAAACCCGCGCCGTGAACCGGCTCTGGTCGGTGGCCTGGAGCAACCCCTCGCGGTATCCGGCCAGCAGCCCTTCGGCGATGCGCTTGATGCGCACCCGCGCCTCTTCCGGCGTAATGTCCCGCCACCGTTTTTGCTCCCGGCTCAATTCCTCATGGAACAACGCCAATGCGTCGTGCTGAAAACTTCCCTGTTCTCTGCGGTCCAGCTCAAAGCGCTTGCGTTCCTCCGCGCGCAGACCCGAATGCACGAAGAACTTAAAGGGGCACGCCGCGAACTGTTCCAGCCTGCTGACCGAGGTGTTCAACACCGGCCCATAGAGGCGCGCCGCCAATTCCGGCAACAGCCGCTCCTCGGATTCCTGAAGTTGGAAAGGGCTGAGGCGCTCGACGGCGGAGGCCAGCGCCGGCAGCGTTCTGAGTGTCTCCCAGCCCTGCCTCTGTCGTGCCACATCCGAGGCTCCTTTGGCATCGCGTTGCGCCTGGAGCAGCCGCCCGATCACCTCGCTGGTGTGCTCTGCCTGGCGCCAATCAACTGTCCGTTGTGCCCTCTCCCACGGCACCGATGGGAAGAGCTTGCGGACGTGCGCCAGAAGCGGCGACGCGTTCAGCAGTCCACCGCCGACGCCCTGCGAGGCGCAGGTGAGAATGAGCCGCTCGCGCGCCCGGGTGCAGGCCACATAAGCGTAGTGCCGCTCTCGGCCCAAATGGCGCCGGCCCGCCGAGCCAATGACGATGTCGCGCTTTTCCAACTCCAGCAGTTCCTGGTCGCTCAGCAATATCGTGGCAGCCTGGGGCGCGGGGAAAACGCCCTCGTTCATCCCCAGAACCAGGGCCAACCTGACATCCGGGTTTCTGGAGCGGTCAACCGCTCCGATGAGGACCTGGTCCAAAGCGGGCGGGATGACGCCCACCGTCAGGTTGGCGAGGCCGGCGTCCAGGATGGGCAGCCAATCCCGCATCGAGAGCCGCTCATCGGGGAAGGCCAGTTCAATGTTCTCCAGCCACGCGTTCATCTGCTCCCAGACGGTCAGATGGACTGACGCGGGCAGCGAGGAATCGAGCAGGTCCGCCGCGGCCCAGTCCTCGAGACGTTCCTCGACCTTCAGGTCGGCCCACAGCGCCCGCAGCGCCGCCGCCAGCTCACTCCCGGTCGGCCGTTTGCCGCACGAGGCAATGGCAAGCGCCAGCCGTTGGAAAGGGGGCAGCAGGCGCGTTCGCAGGCCTTCCGCCCAATCCGTGAGGGCCGGGTCGTCGGCAATGGTGATCGGTTGGTGCCAAACGGCCCCCCTCCACCCTCGAGCCAGGGCCTCATTCTCCAAGGCATCGATCTCCGCGTCTTTGACCCCCACCAGCCCCGTCTTGAGCGTGGCAAACCAGTCGTCCGGCGCCCAATCAAACGCCACGGTCCGCAACGCGCCGCGGCTCAATTCCGCCAGCGGGTGGTGAGTGACCAACTCGCGGCGGTCCAGAAAGAACGGGACCTCATAACGCCCAAGGATTCGCTGCAGCGGCTCGTGGTAATCCGCCAGGTTCCGGACCAGGACGGTCACCTCCCGGTAGCGCCCTCCGCTCCTCACAAACCGCAGTATCTCGCGCGCGGCCACGGTCGCTTCGCTAACCGGGTCCGCGCACAAGACAATCCGCAGCGCAGTGGTTGCCGAAAGGAGCGCGGACGGCCTCGTCCGCGTCTCGAGAGACCCGCCGTCGCGGACGAGGCCGTCGGCGCTCCTTTCGGATGCGTCGGGCGGCTGAACCTGAGCCGTTATATCCGCCGTTGCCTCGGCCGGAGTGTAGGGTTCCGGCTCAGCCCAGGCCCGCTCCAAGTGCAGCAAGCCCGGATGGCGAAACCGGGTTCGTTCCGCGTGCCGCGGGAGCACCTCGAATTGCAGTTCCGCGCCCTCAATGGCGGCCAACCGGCGTTTGCATTCGTCAAAGGATCGGCGCACCACCGACCAACTCGAAAGCCAGGAGTCTTTCTCCGGCTGGAGACGGTCCAGGCAAAAGGTGAGCGTCGCCCGGCCGCAAAACGGCATGAGCGCGGCCAGCAATTCCAATTCCTGGAGCGAGCATTCGATGAAACCATCGACCCAGAGTTGTTCGACCCAGACGCCGGGGTCAGTCCTCACTTTTCCCGAAGCGCGCGGGGTCATCACCTCTTCCGTGGTATCGGAGGGCAAAGTGGCGGAACAAGGTGCAGAATTGGCCTCAGGGCTGACCCCGACGCCAGTGGATTGCGCCTCCTTCAAGGCCTCTGTTGCCGCGGTGAACAGGCAGTCGCTGTCCCGCAGGTCGTGGTCCTGAAGCCAATCGAGATATTCCTGAAAGAGCGTCGCCAAGTCTTGCAGTTTGCTGGCCAGCGCACTGTCCTTCTCCATCCCGGCGGCCAATTCGCTCAAGGATTGAGGCGTGAGCTGGTTGCGCTGAAACTCACGCAGGAGCGCGCTAAGTTCCTGGGCAAAACCAGTCAAACGCGCGCTGGCGCGAAAAAGCCGGAGGCGGTCTCGCCTCTTTGCCAGCAAGCTCCGCAGCACCATCACTCGCCCCTCCTCGTCGAGCGTTCGCGGGGCGGGCCGGCGCAACTGGTCAAAAACGGCGTAGGCCAGCCGTTCAAAGGAGAGGATTTGCAGCCGGGTATAACCCGGGACCGCTGGGTCTTCCAGGAGTTGACGTTCCAGTTGGTAGGTCGTTTGCTTCGGCGCCACCAGCCAAAGCGGCAAACCCGCCGATGAAGCGCCAAGCGCCTCGCGCGCCTCGGCCAGGCAACGGAAGGTCTTGCCGCTGCCCGCCGATCCTAGCAAGAAACGGATCTGCACGCCTCTATTCTGGAGAATTGGCCTCCTCGCGCAAATCCAATTCTACCACCACCTCCGCGGCACATCCCGCCAGCACCCCGGGGTCCTGACAGTGTTGCAGAAATAAAGGCGCCTGCCGGGCGAAGGCGATTTGCCTTGTCCTCGGCTCTCCCAACACGAATGCTCTCCCTGATGGCCAATCATTACACTCTCTTGACAACCGCTTTTGCGGCCGCTGCCCTCCTGCAACAGGCCGGGTGCGCCCAAACCTTCCATGGCGAGCCTTATAGGGGCGGCGACGTGTTCGCCGATACCTGGGTGGCGACGGACGGCGCGGGCCGAATTGTCCCCGGCTACAAGCAGTGCGGACCGCCGCGCACGGACAAATGGGTCGGGACCTTTTACTGGACCTGGCACCTGCCGGAGGCGTCCGGCCCGAACGACAACACCAAACTTATCGCGGCGGCGCGCGACGGCCAAGTCCCGTGGCCGCACAACAATG
The DNA here is from genome assembly GCA_021784555.1 of bacterium. Classification (GTDB taxonomy): domain Bacteria; phylum Verrucomicrobiota; class Verrucomicrobiia; order Limisphaerales; family UBA8199; genus JAJYHY01. The sequence goes on along the minus strand of JAJYHY010000324.1, from coordinate 861 downwards.
CCCCCTATTACTGGGGTGAACCGGAGCTGGGCTACTATCTTTCAACCGATCCGTTTGTCATCCGCAAGCACGCCAGCATGCTCTCGGATGCCGGCATCGATGTCATTCTCTTCGACACCACCAATCCGCCGTTTACCTGGAAGGAACAGTACGAGGCCCTCTGTCGTGAATTTGCCGCCATGCGCCGCCAGGGAAACCGCACGCCTGCCATCGCCTTTATCGCCCCCTTCGGCGACCCGCGGCCGGTCGTGGAGCGCCTCTGGCGCGACCTCTACCAGCCCGGGCTTTGGAAGGATCTTTGGTTTATGTGGGAGGGAAAGCCTCTGCTGCTTGCGAACAAGGCCTTCATCAAGAACAAAGAGATGCTTAGCTTCTTCACCTTCCGCCGCCCCATGCCCGATTATTGGTTGGGGCCGACCGGGCCAGACGAGTGGAGTTGGCTGGAGGTCTATCCGCAACATGTTTTCACGAATGCCCAAGGGGAGGCGGAACAGATGAGCGTCGGCGTGGCGCAGAACGCGCTGCCTCATACGCCCGGTCCCGCGCCGATGAGCGACAAACTCGGCGCCATGGGCCGCAGTTGGCACAATGGCCACAAGGATTCAAACCCCAACGCCGTGAACCTCGGCTTGAACTTCGATGAGCAGTGGCGGCGCGCCCTCTCCGTGGACCCGAAGTTCATCTTCGTCACCGGCTGGAACGAATGGATCGCCGGGCGCTACACCCATTGGAGCCATTACACCGACGCGGACTGTTACTACCCCGGCGGCCTGTTCGTCGATGAATATACGGAGGAGTACAGCCGCGACTGCGAGCCGATGCGCGGCGGCCACCAAGACAACTATTACTATCAACTGGCGA
>JAJYHY010000323.1 GCA_021784555.1 bacterium | reverse complement strand
CGCGCTAGCGTTTGGAGTGCGACGCCATCCGTCGCTTTCCCCCCAAGGCGGTCGACTACGTTCCGGCGCGCGGGAGGTAAGAGCGGCGGTCCGCGCCGCTCCAAGGGCTCCGCCAGGTTCGCTACCCTCGGCACCTCCAGGGCTTGGCCGGTTTTCGGGCGCCTGGCCGGCCTGCCGGCGGATGTGTCGCGCTAGCGTTTGGAGTGCGGCGCGGACCGCCGCTTTCGTTTCTCGGCCATCAAAATGAGAATCGCTGGAGGTGGCTGGCGCGCCTGGGACAACCACTTTTCCTGGCTGGAGGTGTCCCGCTTGGCGAGTCACAAGGCCTTGGGCGTATCAGCAGCACGCATCGCCTGGAGCTCCGCCCGCGTCATGAAGTGGCGGAACTGGCCTCGCACGCCGGCATTGAGGCGGCTGAACCCAGCGCAATCAATCGGGCCAGCCTGATAACCCGGAACGGCACCCTCCGAAGATGCCGCTCCTGACGGAGCTGGCCTTGGGTGACCGGCGTGGGGGTTCTACAAATATGCCGTTCCTACGGAACTCAAAGAGTTGACAGCCCGGTTAGACTGCTTGAAAAAACAGCAATCTGTGATGCAACCGCCTCGTCTTCTCAAATCCTTTGTACTGGCCTCTTGTTTGGCTGCCCTCTGCCACGTCCAGAATTCCGCCGCCATCGGCCCCTTTCCTTTTGCGTCAGTGGAAAGCGCCGTCAAGCCGCATCTTGTCGGAACGAATTTCACCGCTACTGGATTGAATCGGGCGAGCTATCTGAAAACGATTAGCGGGATCGTGGATTACTTCCACCACTTCCAGAGAGCCGACGGACGGATCATCGATCCGTTCCTCCACCGCGAGGTGCAATATGCCACTCCCTGCTATGCCTGGGCGGCGACGGCGCTGGTGGTAGGGGAAGGCCGAAGCAACCTGCTGCAGAGCGCGGCCCTGAGCCTGGACAGCGCCTTGCAGCAACTGGCGGACGCAAAGGCCTGCGATGGGCATGGCAACTTTTTTACTGTGCCCTGCATGTTCGCTTACGAGAACCTGCGCGACCGAGTTTCACGCGAACGCCGGCGGAAGTGGGAAGCCTGCCTTAGGCGAATGGACCCCTATCGTTGCTACCGGGATTTGCCAGTGCCCAACCGGTCCCGTTTGGGGAATTGGAACCTGGTGGCGGCGGCGGGCGAATTCCTGCGGCATCTGGACGGCTTTACCGGCATGGATTTTGTGGAAACCAGCCTGAAAATGCAGCGGCCGTTCTTCACCGACGCCGGCATGTACATGGACCCGAACGTGCCGATGGCTTACGACCATTTTCCTCGGCATTACATGGCCATCATGCTGGCGCGCGGGTATAATGGCCAGGACAAGGACCTGGCCGAGTTGATGAAACGCGCGGCCTGGACCTCTCTCCTCATGCAGTCGCCCCGCGGCGAATTGCCCACCGGCGGACGCAGCGCGCAACATCAATGGAACGAAGCCCAACAGTGCGTCACTTACGAAATCTTTGCCCGGCGTGCCCAACACGAGGGCGATGAAATCTCCGCCCGCGCTTTTAAACGGGCGGCGCACCTGGCGCTGGAATCGGTCAACCGCTGGATTCGGCCTTCCGGCGAGTTGAATACCGTGAAGAACTATTTCGACCCCGGCTGGCGTCACGGCTTTGAAGGTTACTCCTTTCACTCGCAATACAATCTGCTGGCGGCCAGCATGCTGGCCATCGCGTGGTCGTTCGCGGACGACTCGATTCCCGAAGGCAAGTGCCCCGCAGAAGTGGGCGGGTTCGTGATTCACCTGCCCCGGTTTCACAAGGTCATCGCCAATGCGGGCGGGCTGTATGCGGAAATCGACACCGGCGCGGACCCGCACTACAACAGCACCGGCCTGATTCGCGTCCATAAGATCGGCGTGGACAGCCTGGTGGGCCCAAGCGACAGCGCGCCGGCGAATGCCATGCCGTTGGCGGTGGGGATAGCGTGGCGCAAGGGAGACCGTTGGCAACCGCTGGCGGCCTTTACCCGCGGTCGGGCCAAGCGCGTGAGCGTCGATGTCCAGGAACAACGGCCTGACCGGGTGCGATTTACCATCACTTATGAACTGGACCAGGAGAGCGTTCGGGCCGTGCGCATGGATTATGACCTGACGCCGGAGCGAATTCGCGTCACCGCCCGGGTGGAGGGTGACACCCCGCAAGTGCAGGTCCGCTTCCCGGCGCTGGTGTTCGATGGCCGGGCCGCGGCCACGGTGACGGTGGAAGGCGCCAAAGCGACCGTGCGCTTGCGAAACAGCCGGGAGGTGTTCACAGTGGACACGCCGTTGGCGGAAGGTTTGCGGTTGAGCCAAAGGCCGGTCTCAAGCCGGAACGGGTTTCTGGAAGCGATTGAGGGCGTCTGCAACGGCCGGCGCGTGGTTTATACGCTTACGCCGTCGGCGGTGCCAAGGCACTGACACGGCCGCCTCCCGCCGGCAGCCCTGGTCCTGGCAAATCTGAAACCCGACCCCGCCAATTCTGCGCCGCCTGGAAGCGCCCGCATTGAACCGCGGTCGCTCACGTGTCTTGCGGCGGGCCGGGCATGGGCTAGAGTCTTGCCAATGAGCGTTGTGCAAATCATCGGGTTTTCGCTGGCGCTGCTGGTGATGCTTGTTGGGGTCCTGGGCAGCGTGATTCCGGGAGTGCCGGGGACGCCCGTGGTGCTGCTGGCCGCGGTGGGGCACCGGCTTTGCTTTGGTGCGGCGGGGGCGAACAACTGGGTTCTGCTGGTGCTGGGCCTCCTGACGCTGGTGTCTCTGCTGATCGAGTGGCTGGCCGGAGTGGTGGGAACGCGGAAGTTTGGCGGCACCTGGCGAGGGATGGTCGGCGCGCTGGTGGGCGGAGTGGCCGGCATGTTCTTCAGTTTGCCGGGGATTATTCTTGGGCCGATTATTGGGGCCGTCGTTTTTGAGTTGGCCGGGGGGTGTGGAATGGACCAGGCGGCGCGGGCTGGTGCGGGTACGCTGGTGGGGTGGCTCGTGGGTTCGGCGGCAAAGGTGGCGATTGGGGTCGTGATGATAGGGCTTTTCGCGCTGAACGTGCTAGGGCGGTAAGCCGGAGGTCCGACACGAATCTGATTGCGCCTCGGACCCATTCGGCCAACAGCTCCGGGTTCTGGCGGGGGCAACGGATTGGGTGTCCCAGGTAGGACACGGAATGAGCCCCGGTTTGAATGTCCCACCTGGGACATTGAATTGGCCGTAGCGGGCAATCAACAACCGGATTATGCCGTTACTCCTCCTGCCGTCCGGCCTCATGAAGGCGAATGAAGCGGCGCAGCAGGATCAAGCCCAGGGGCGCGATGCTGGCTGTTAGCGCGACGAACAGCCACATCGTGGCCGGATGTTTGGCCCCGTGGGCCGGGCAGTAATTGGCCAAGAGCACTCCGGAGAAAGTCCCAATCATGAGTTTGGCCAGCAGCAAGGGGATGTAGGAAAGGGCGCTGTAAGAGGCTTCGTGGTCTCTGGGCGCAATGGCGGCGGCATATTCATAGACGCGCGGCGAATAGAAGGCCTCACCGAAGGAGTAGATGATGACAAAAAGCGCAATCATCAGATAATAGGGGTGGACCCTGCCTTTCAAGCCGAGGTACCCGTGTCCGAGCCAATCGCCGGGACCGCCGTTGGCCACCCCCTGAAACCATTGCGTTGGCATGGCCATGATGAAGACGGAAGCCGCGGTGAGGATGCCGCCCAGAATCACCATTGGATAGGCGGGAAACTTCTGGGTGAGGGCGCCGACGATGGGAACGAGCAAGATGATAAGCCACTGGTTGATAGCCCAAAGATGTCCGACCGGCGCTTTCTGCCCCAAGACGCGGATGCCGAATTCCGGATAGACATAATACATCTGCATGAGCACCAATTTCAGAAAGGCGATCAAGACGAGGAAGGCCATTAGGCGGTAAAAGCCTTGTTCCTTTACAAGGCTGAGAAAGAAACGCGCGGTATCGCGCGTGCTGTCATGCAGGGTCGTCCAGAGCGCGGCCAGGATGTTGCCGCGAGTCGTAGCGGTTGGTTTAACCATTTTGAGGCCCTCGTCGGTCATTTCCGCGCCCCGCCGGACGAACCACAATAGCGGGAATTGCGAGGCGGTGAAGACCCAACTCACGAGGAAGAGGGTGCGATAGGTCGTGAGCGTTACCCCTATGAGCGGCAAAGTCCAATGCCCGTTTCCGCCCAATCCGTGACTCACCCAGTCGAGGGAGGAATGGATGCCAAGCGCATGAAACAGGTGGACAAGGTGGTCACCCACGCCTGAGCCCAGTCCGCTCCGCACCCAGTCGAAAAGATAGCTCGCCAGGAGGAAACCGACATTCATCATCGCGTAGAGAACCGAGAACGACAACGAGCGTTGTTTTGTCGTGGAGTATTTGCGTCCGGCGGCGATGAGAACGGGTCCGCCGAGGGCCTCGCCCAGGGCCAGTGGGAACATTCCGGCGGCGATTGCCAGCGAGGGAGCCGCCGCAAATATCATAACGGTGCGCGCGGCCAGGCAGACCCAGGCGCCCAGGAAGAAGGTCCGGCGCATTCCCAGCGCGTCGGTCAGTGACCCGACCAGGAGCGTGCCGATAGACATCGTCAATGACCACGCGGCGACCAGGCCGAGCGCCTTTTGGTCAGTGAAGTGAAGTTCGGAGGAAAGCCACAGGACAAGGGTGGTGCTGGTGACGGCGTAGGCGGCGATGTTGAGACACTTTACGATGAAGGTAATCCACAGCTCACGCGGCGCGTCTTTCAGCACGGCGAACTTCGCCAGGAAACGGGATACCGGATTCTGCTCAGCCATCAGATTGCCCCCAGGGGCGCTCGGTTCGCATCATGCGGTTCACGTTATCGGAGCGTCCCAGGAAAGCAAAGGAAAGACTCGCGGCCCCGTGGAGCATGGGATGGGCGGGTGGATGGATGGGTGGATTGACGGGCCGGGGGCAGCGACGAAGCGGCGAGAGTCAAGCCGCCGAATGCCTGGCGCCCGGGGGCGCTCAATTGATCGCTGAACGCAACCCATCCATCCAACAATCCATCAATCCACCGCCCCCTCCATCACCCGCGCCGGCTCCCGCCGTTTCAATCTGGCAAACCGCGCCACTGCCTCAGGGCGAGGTAAGGGTCGATTCGCACGAGGAGGAAGTAGGCCCACCGCTGCTTGAGCCGCGTCCAGAATGTCCGCGATTTGCGCCATTCCTCCAGGGAGATTTGGCGGCAGTGCTTGAGAGCGCCGGCGAATAAATGGCGCGCCTGGGCCGCAAGCTCTTTATTCTCGAAACGGACCATGAGCTCGTAATTGATATTCAAGCTGCGTTGATCGAGGTTCGCGGAGCCGACATAGACAATGTCGTCAATGACGATCAATTTGGCGTGCAGGATTTGGGGCTGATATTCGTAAACGTCCGCCCTGGCCCGGAGGAACCGGCGGTAGAGGCTCTGCCCGGCCAGTTGAGAAACCACCACGTCGGAGCGCCCCGCCAGGATCATCGACAGGCTGCCCCCGCGGCGGCTCACCCGGACGAGGTCGCGGCGGAGCCGCCAGGTTGGCAGGAAATAGGCCACCATGACGCGCACGTCTTTTCCCAAGGCCAGGTCTCGCCGAAGGGAGCCTTTGATTGGACTGCGTCCGCGGCCCGGCCCGCTAAACAATAACAGCTCGTTCCTGGCGGAGACGGTCTTCTTGGCCGAGGACTTCCGCAGCCGGGCAAACCGCTTATGCTTCAAATCAGCCCGCGCGAACATTTCGTCGAAGCTGGCGGCCAGGTCCGACGCCAGCGGCCCGCGCACTCGCAGGCCGATGTCAAACCAGCCGCTCTTGATCCCGTCGCCCTCATAGTGGGGCATAATGTTGAAGCCGCCGATGAACGCGACCCGCTCATCGCAAACCAGCAGCTTGCGGTGGTCGCGGATTCCGAACCGGTGCAGGAAGAGGGGATTGAACCAGCGGGCCTCCCCGCCAATTTCGGTCAACGGGTTCCAGAAGGACCAGGGCAGACCTCGAGACCCGAAGGCGTCGAGGAGCACCCGCACGCGAGCGCCGCGCCGCCGGGCGCGCACCAAGGCTTGACGAAAGCTCTCGCCCAGACCGCCGCCGGAAAAGGCGTACGTTTCCAGACAAACAGAGCGTTGCGCCTGGTCAATGGCCGCGAGCATGCCCGGGAAGACCTCGCTCCCCGCGCGGAACCAATCGCATTGGCTGCTTACCTCGGCCAGCATTGAATTCATTGTATGGACCGGGCGCCCGGTTGCAATGCGGATATGAGGAGCTTGAACTCTAAATCGTCTCCAGGCATTCTCTCTGCAAGATATGGCGCCACGAAACAAACACCCCGACGGGCAGCCGAAGCCGACGCCTCCCTGCGCGGCCCGGACTAATTACCCCCACCAGGAGGGGGAAAGCCCGTTCGCGTTGCGCGAGGAAGGGCGCACAGCCCCGACGGCGCAAACGGGGGGCAGGGTTGAGCGGCCATTTCCTGGCGGCATCCGCGCGGGCAAGAACACCTACGTTTACGACGCGCACACTTACCACACAAAGGTGCCGCCGCAGGGAATTGCCAAGTTTATCGAGTATTATACGAACCCCGGAGGGACGGTGCTGGACCCGTTTTGTGGCTCAGGCATGACCGGCGTGGCGGCAGGCGATCTTGGCCGAAAGGCGGTCCTCAGCGACCTCTCACCTGCGGCAACATTCATAGCCCGGCATCTCAATACGCCCGTCGATGCCCAGGCATACATGCGTGAGGTGCGGCGGCTCCTGGTAAGGGCTGAAACGCTGGAGGCGCAGCTCTACAACACCCCGTGCCGCAACTGCGGGCTGCTCACGCCAATGCTCTACATGGTCTGGAGTTATGGTGTGATCTGCCCTCGATGTAACCGTGAGTTCGTGCTTTGGGATGTCGCGCGTGACGAGAAGCCGAGCATTCGTGAAAGCAAGATTGTCTCGGAATTCGCCTGTCCCCACTGCGGCACTCGCGTGAAGAAGCGGGGTCTCGAGCGGACGCGCCGCTACCCCGTCCAGGTCGGCTACAAGTGTTGTGCGCGCGGGCTGAAGGAACAGACCGCACAGCTTTGCGAGTTCGACCACCGCTTGCTGGCCCAAATCGAGGCGGGTGGTGTTCCGAAGGGTCCTTGGTATCCCAAAGACAGCTTCCCGGAAGGAATCAACACCCGGCAGCCGGTCGCCGCCGGCATCAAGCGCGTTGACCAAGCCTACACACCTCGCGCCTTGTACACGATGGCGTGGCTCTGGGACCAGGCGCGGCACTGGGCCGACCCTGAAATCGGCGGCAAGCTCCTTTTTACGCTCACGTCCCTCTACCAAAGGGTGACCGTCTTCTCCGAATTCCGGTTTTGGGGCGGAAGTGGGAACATTGCCAACTATAACGTCCCATTCATCTCGAACGAGCAGAACGTGTTCAGGGCCTTTGCGCGGAAGGCGAATACAATCAGTTGGTATTTCCAGAGCGCACCAAAACTGCGCCGCGAGGTCGATGTGCGAACGGCGTCAGCCTGCAGGCTCGAACACCTGGCCGACAAATCGGTTGATTACGTCTTCACGGATCCTCCCTTCGGCGGCAACATCAATTATTCCGAGATGAACTTCCTGTGGGAAAGCTGGCTGGAAGAGCACACCGACACACGGGATGAAGCCATTGTGAACGCCGTGCAAGCCAAGGGCGTAAATGAGTATAGGCTCCTGTTGACAGGCGCCTTTCGCGAATGTCGGCGCGTGCTTAAGGACGATGCCTGGATGACAGTAATCTTTCACAACTCGTCCGGAGAGGTATGGAACGCCCTTCAGGCCGCCATTTCGGAAGGTGGTTTTGCGGTGCAAGGAGCCCAAACCTTCGATAAGGAGCATGGAACCTTCAAGCAGTTCGTTTCCGAAAATGCGGTGGGCTACGACCTGGTCCTTCACTGCCGCAAGGTGGCGCAGCAGCCAGCGTCGCCTAAGCTTCGGGATACGGACGACCTCGGGATTGCCGGGTTTGTTCGCGAGCGCGTTTCACGTGGGCCAGAACGATATCGCGTCCATTACCTTCACGTTGCACGGACGGACGAGTGGGACTTCCGCAAGTTGCACGCGGAGTGGCTCGCGGAGAGGTTGGCGGAGAACGGCGCGGCAATCGGTTTTGACGAGTTTAGAAGGCACGCCAAGTCGGTTGTGGCAACCATGGCAGTTAAGTCCACGCAGCCGCTGCTGTTGTGACTATGCCGCCAACGAGGACACTTGCGGTTTTCACGCTAACCGAGCGCGAAATGCTGCATCGGCTTCTCGCCGCCAAGGTGGCCCGCATGATGGGCCGCAAGCTGGAGGAAGGGGATTGGGCCGAGGTCTATTGCCGGGCGAAGGCCATCCCAAATCGTGGATGGAGCAACCTCAACATCGACGTCATGCATGAGGGTGTCTTGGCGTTGAACACAAGATGCTTTGCTACCGTTCCGGTACTGACATTTCGCGAGCGTGTGGAGAGACATTGATGCACCCCGCCGCAACGCGTGCCATTCGAATCCCGAGTGGACGTGTCTCTGCGGAGCGTGCGGTGAAGGACATCCTGCAGCAGTACGCCCGGCTCATCCAACAAAGGACGGCAAGGGTGCGCGACGACGCGCCGGCCGGAGTTGAGCCGGATATGCGAACCGGCTGGCTCCTGTGGCAAGAGAGTCTTCGTCAGTTCCTGTATTTCGAGCAGCCAATGGTAGCGCCGGATCCTGGCGACTACACTGGGAAATGGGTCGAGAGTGGAGGAGGAACTCGAAAGGCCAGCCGAAATCTGTGGATCTACGAGAAAGCTACCGGGAGGAAACGATTCTCAGTTACCACCGCGGCTGGTGCGAAGATTCAGCCCTATTTCGACGTGCCGCCGCCCAGCGACCCGAACCTATACGCCTTTACTGTGATCGGCGAAGTGATCATGGGCGGGATGGTTCGCTGCTGGCTCACCCACCCAACTTGGCAGGATTTGAAACAACTTCTGGGCACGGTCAATTCGGAGACGGTAATGAGGGCTATTCACGAGAACGTTGCTGCATTGCCTGTAGCAGAAGCCGGACCAATAGCGCAAGAGCCTGCCAAACCGCTCGGTATTGCCGCAGAGGTCTATGCGCTCCTCACCTCGCGCCTGCCCGGCGTGAACGACGACCACTGTTTCCAACTGCTAATCCGTCTGTTGCGGCGGCACGGATAGCTTGGCTTTCGTTCGCGCTTCATTTTTCCCCCGTTTTGAGCCATCTTGTCCCTCGTGCGATTCATGGTGAGATTTTTGATTGCCTTGGCTCTTGGCGCGGCCGCTTGCTCGGCGCAGGTGGCCCACACAAGGGCCACGCTGCTGCTTTCGGCGGAGGCGGCCCGTCCGGGGGACACGATTCTGGCTGGAGTCCGGCTCCAGATGGACGCCGGCTGGCACACCTACTGGCGCAACTCCGGCGCTTCGGGCATGCCCACCAAAATCGAATGGCAACTGCCGGTCGGCGTCACCGCCGGGCCGACCTCATGGCCGCTTCCGGAGAAACTCCCGGAACCGGACCTGACCACCTACGTCTATAACGACGAGGTCGTGTTGGTAACGCCCCTAAAACTCTCGACGGATTTGAAGCCGGGGCCGCTTGACATCAAAGCCAAGGTCTCGTGGCTCGAATGCGCGTCGATGTGCATTCCGGGTGGCCAGGAGGTGCAGGCCAACGTTGCCATCGGCTCGGCATTTAAACCCTCCAAGGATGCCGAGTCGCTCGGACGTTGGGAGAAGATGGCTCCCAAGCCCCACGGCTCGATCCGCCCGAACGCGTGGTGGGCAGAGGCCGCAAAAGGCGACACCCGTCCGCTGGTCATCGAGTGGAAATCGCTCTTAGCTGCCGCGAACACGGATTATACGAATACGGATTTCTTCCCCTTTGCCAATGAGAATTTCGAGGTGCTCGGACCAACCAAAGCACTGTC
>JAJYHY010000322.1 GCA_021784555.1 bacterium | reverse complement strand
TTTTTCCGGCGTTTTCGCGTTTTGGAGGTTCCAGATCCGGCGAACGGATGAAGAACAATATCCCAGGAGCTTGAATATGCTTCGATGAGCGGCGTGATGGCGACAACCGGCTTCTGATTCGGATGAAGCTCGTTTCGAGTGTATTTCCAGGGCAAGACGTCGCGAGGCGGCCGCCCGGGCCTGGGCGGGTTACCCTTTGCTAAGAGAAACCCTACTTCGTGATACCCGCGAGTATAGCCCTCGCGCGAGCAGTGCGACTTCACCCACACCAGGTGGCTTGCCGGTCGAAACCCGCTGTGTTTCCAGACGGCCATAAACCGGTCGATCCACGGCCAGCCATAGAAGGTGGCGCACACGCGGTTTGGTTTAAGCACGCGATATATCTGTTCCCAGGCGGGAACAAGCCACGCGGCGTTGTCATCGCCCCCGCACCGGCGCCCGTCACGAGGGCGGTAGCTCACCAGGTAGGGTGGGTCGGTGACCACGAGGTCAACGCTCTCGCTGTCGATGATCTCGCCGTCATCGACATCCTCCAGACGGCGGCCCTGATGATTTAGCACCACAAACGCGTGACCTTCTGTAGCCATTACCTGAAGTGGCTGTCCGAATCCATTGCGAAGCAGGACACCCGCCGCGGCCAATGCAAAGTTCGTGCAAACGCCACACTTCTCCTTCATGATGCGGCCGTAGGCTTCCATAACCTGGCCGCGGGTGTATCCTTGGGTACTCACGGACGATAAGCCAAAGCCGCGACCACCGCCGAGGAAATTGCTGGCTGCCCAAGCGCGATTGGCAACGAGCATTTTAGCACCTTCAGGCACAAGCTCCTCGTAAGTCTTGGCGTCCATGTTCGCAAATTGCGTCAGATGAGCGAGCTCCGTCATGGCATTGCCAGAAATACCAGCAACCGGTTTCGCGCTGGCGGGATCCGGCTCGATCTCGCGGATCAACCAGCAGAGGAATTGCACCTTTCGCTTGGAGAAGAGTCCGAGTGGTCTGGAACGCGCCGCCGCGATTGACCGATACAGTGTTTGCCGGCTCGCATCGTCCGGAGTGGCCGAAAATTGGGTGATCGCCGCGCGCAGGGTTGGTGCTTGTCCCGCTCCATCTGGGAAGCCGACGTCGAGTAGATTGCCGGCGCTACTACCACGAGGACCATTCTCAATGAGTCCGTCATGGAATTCATCTTCCTTGCGGATTTCCGCCTTCAACTCCGAATAGCGATTCCGAGCCTCTACATTGGCATCTGTCTTTGGATATACCTGGCGCCGGAAGTCGCTGAGGGCAGCAAGGCTGCGGTCTTCCACTATCTTCCGGTATTGTTCTTCGACTGTAGCCAGAGTTAGTGCCATAGCGCTATCTTCATATAGGATTCAATGAACAAGTTATTCTCCGGTTGTCTTCCGTCAAGTTCGAGGCGCTCCGGCATGACGGTTGCCGGTACGAGCTCGGCGTGTGCATCTCCTGGAGCACGGCCAGGATGAGCTTGCAGAGGCATTCCGGGTCGTCGGCGGCGCGCGGAACGCGGTTGGGTAATAATCACTCGGCAGGAGGACGGTCGTCGCCGAGCGCCGTGCGGGTCGCAACAACTCTGCCGAGCGGTACGGGCGGCTTCCCGTCAGTGAGAATCCCCGTCATGCGAGCGTTGTGCCGCCGTGCGCTTTCCCTCGGACGCGCCGTCCCGACGCGGCGAGCATTCCTCGCCGGAACCCCCCGCCTACACCTTTCGTGTGAGGCGGGGGGAGGTAGGCGGAAGAATGCACCAAAAAAGCAGCGGCAAGGCTATAGGCAACGCTTCCGAGGGGTCACTGTGGTTTGCCCTGCCAGAATGCAATTTGGCCTCGACATTGCATTGGGGCGGCTCGCGGACACGGCGCTATATTCGGATGAATGCAGCTTTGTCCTTCGACCGGCCTATGACTCGGCGCGGCCATTCGATTCAACTTTCCAAGTCGTAATCACCAGTGAACCAACGAACTATAGCGATGTTGCCAAGTGGCAACATTTTGTGGGACGCTTCCCTCAATGCCCGCCGCCCTGCCCCCGAATGTTCACAAATTCACACAATCGCGAACCGAAGAGCGCCCCCGGGGTGTGAACATTGAAACATGGGCACATGTGTTGAGATACAGTAGTATGGCAGTATGATACTGCTAAGTCATAACTATCCCTCCCATGGCCAAGATTGAAAGGCAGGCACCTGCAAACCGCTTACCGGCCTTTTAACCGACAAGTGGATTCCTGAGATGGCAGCGGCGTGCTCACTGCCGAACTTTACTGCCGAGAGGGTGATTGGGGGAAACTACATGGCAAGTTCCTTGCTCGGCGGCCGCGCCGCCACCCAAAAGAGGCGGCTCGTGCAAGGGGTCGTGCTGCCAAACCTGCGTTGTGAGGTTCTGGAGCTTGTCAACTGCCTTGCGGGGGTGTGTTTTGACCCGGTTTGAGCTCTACGGGTCTCTCGGAACGAGCATAAAAAAGCGCGTACCCGGCGAAGGGACAAGAGTGATACTCAACTGGTCGCCATTGGTTGTGGGCGCATTGGTAACGGTGGCCCAGGTGGCGGCGGGGGAAAGCTGTGGGCTGGTCTCGAGAACATAGTTGGTCATGGCACTCGGCCAAGTGAGCGTGAGCTTCGGCCCGCGAACCACTTCCAGCCCATTGCTGGCTATCCCGGGTCCGCTAACGCTGAAATCAGCAAACCGAGCATCCATCACGTCTTGAACGGCTACGCCCGCCGCGCCGGATAGAGACCGATCGTCGGTGATAGCTCCAACCAGTTGACTGTCCACGAAAAACTTCATGGCCGCTCCATCGAGTTCCGCGCGAACCCGATACCACGTCTTCAACTGGAGTGGGGCTGCCTTCGAGAGCAGCATCTCGTGGTTCGAAAGGCGATACACTTCGATGGTCTCCGTGGCCACGTGCAGGGCGAACACATAGCCATCGGTCCCGTTGTCACGGAGAATCAGAGCTCCCTTGCTGCAAACCAGGAGATTAGGTTGGACTACCTCGATACGGCATTGAATGGTGTAATCACTCCAATCCTTGCCAACTTCAAGGCGGTGCAGCGGGACGGGAGCGATTGGCGAGGCGCTCACACCAACCAACGTTCCATTCGTGATGAAAAAATAATCTCTGTCACCTTGCCAGTCTGCCCCCAAGGATTGCCTTGAAAAGGTGTCCGACCAGGTGCCGGCTGCCGCCAAGAGGCTCGAACCGAGGACGGAGATAACGACAAGCCGCGAGCATAACCAACCTGACGATTTCATGTCGGGAAAATAAGCGTTGCGACCGTCACGGTCAACAGTCCCTGTGCCTCACGCCTGCGCTCAGTAAAGGGGCCGTGCTGACCCTAAAGGGGTCGGCAGCCTGATTGCGGACGGCCAACCGCTCGGGGCGGCACGTGGAGTAGTTTTTCCCGTCAATCTGGAGGCCGGGCGGCGGAAAAAGGAAAAAGGGGTCACCCACGCGTTCAATTGACCAAGTATGTCCGGCAGATTAGCCGGTCAGGACTGCGACTGATACAGGGAGAGCCGCCAGAAACGCTACGGGCAGGCGCATTCCTCGGCGGGCCGCTCTTTGCAGTGCTGGCCCGTGGAGCTGTCTCACGATGCCCATGTCCGCCAACAGCCATCGGAGTTCTTCCGGTCCAAGCTCAGCCACCGCGACAAAGTGCGGCTCCGATTTGCCGCCACCCACACCTGCCGAATCTCTGACCTACCCGAGCACATACCGCATCCCGGCTCAATCGACAGAACGATCAGGAACGTCGCAGTCGAGATGGAGGCCCTCCAGGGACAGGCGGGCGAAATCTACCACCAGCGTGCTTTTGTAATACCCAGACACGAACTGACCAAACTGGGTATGCGCGTATCTCGTATCGTAGAACCCGACTAGAAGAACACCGAAGTCACGGACGGCGGACAATTCATTTGACTATGGTCACCTCAACCTCGTGAGAGCGAAGCTCCTCCAGCCTGAGTAGCCGCTGGAAAGCCTTCCCTGGAGCAGTTACGTGGAGTAGCTCAAACGAGAGGCGCAGCGGCCGGCGTGGCTCCGGGTGGATCGGTTGCGGGGCGAGAAAGAAGCTCCCCGCGCTGGCGAAGCGGGGCGGGAGATGTTTGCCCAGCAAGAGCCGAAACTGAGCCTCAAACGGATTGCTGATCGGCTGCAGATGGACAGTTGGACCGATGTTTCAAACCTGCTGCGCGGGGCGTCCGCAGCCCCAGCGCAAGCCCAGGCCATCGCATCACAATATCGCCTTCCTTCGTCCAGATGGACACCTTCCGCTACTCCCTTCCTAAGCCGTCATGAATCGGGCCTTGCTGGAGTAAGCTTCAGTGTTGCTAATGAAGTTTGCCCATCGTGAAATGGGGTGAGCCGTAAGTGGCCCGGAAATGCGATGAGGCTGGGTGGACATCCGGTTGAGTGAATCGTCGGTATGGTATCGGGATATGGGCCGAGGTACCGTTCCCCATTGAAATGAATGAGATGCTCGGGGTCTTCCGCGACCCACG
This sequence comes from bacterium, assembly GCA_021784555.1. GTDB lineage: Bacteria > Verrucomicrobiota > Verrucomicrobiia > Limisphaerales > UBA8199 > JAJYHY01. Next base: position 5,446 of record JAJYHY010000322.1, on the reverse strand, counting down.
CTTCCGTCTCCCATGAGATCTGTGTGAGGAAACTGCGCATGACCTCGCGAGTTGAAAAAGCCGTCACGAAAACCAGACCGGCCTTGCAACCGCTGAACAGTTCCTTCAATTCCTTTCGGCGTTTGCCATCAACTGGCCCCGCGCTGCGTGGACCTGAGCTATGACGTGCTGATCAATGGGCAGCCGGGCACGGCGGCGGTGGTGGCCTGCGACAACGACGGCTCCGGGGAGGCGGACTCGTTCAGCATCACGCTCTCGAGCGGCTACTCGGCGGGCGGCAGCCTGGGCGGCGGCGACATCCAGTTGGAGAAGTGGCCGCCGGGCTGGCAGTGATGACAATCAGATAGCAGCCCCGCTCCGAGCTGAGTCAGCCCTCCCACCGCCCGTGAAAGACGTCACCCATAGAAAAGTTCACTGTTGGGCGTCACATACCGGGCCGCAAACGCATATAAACGCACATGCCGCGAAAACTGCGCCTTGAATACCCCTTCACCCTCTTCCCATGCGAGCCCAGGGCCGTTTTGCCCCCTCCCATTTAACATTGGCGCCTTCAGCCCACCATCCACCACTCCATCACTCCACCACTCCATCACTCCACCACTCCACCACTCCATCACTCCACCACCCCATCACTCCACCACCCCATCACCCCAGCAATCCCTGCCGTTATGTCACCCAAAGTGTAACGATCGCGTAACGGTTACATTTTGTCTAACTCCTTCCCTTCCAATCCCTTCCACAATCCAAAATCCCTCCCCGCGTAACACCTCACCCTTCTTAGAGGCCCGGGTTCCGAAATCCCGGGCCGGCAACCAAAGAACATAAGAATATGAACTCTGCGCCTTCAACCAAATGCCCGCGTCAGAAAAGGGCCTCTCCCCCGAAACCCTCAAAATCATCACCGAACAGCTCAACCTCAAATGTCACAACGCAAACCCCCGTTCAGCCAAGTTCAGCCAAGTTTAGTCAGGTTTAGCCAAGAACACGCCACACCGCCAATGTCTCCTCATGGCCGAGGCCGCGCGGCAGAAGGCGGACCCGGTCGCTTTTTCCAATCGCGTCGTTTCCATCTCGTAACGGGGATTTTTACTGATTGCGATGCAGACCGCTGTTCCGGACGGTGTGAGCAGGAGAGTTATGGGAAGACAGATTTGTACGGGAGTGTCAGAACAGACTGGGCGAGCAGGGGTGGCGACGGCGTCCGATCCGCGGGTTCGTCTGATCGACCCGGCCATACCAGCGCCAGACGACGCCGCTCTGCCCGGAGAGGAGGATGCCGTTTCGGTGCTCGATGAGTTGGCGCCCCGGGTGGCACAACTCCAATCGGAGGTTGCCAAGGTCATTGTCGGGCACGAGGAGATTATCGCAGCCGCTCTCTACGCGCTGCTTTCACGCGGTCATTGTCTGCTGGTGGGAGTCCCCGGCCTGGCTAAGACGCTCCTGGTGCAGGCCCTGGCTCGCGCACTGGACCTGCGCTTTTCCCGGATTCAGTTTACGCCCGACCTCATGCCTTCGGACATCACCGGAACCGAAGTCCTTGAGGAGGACCCGGCGACGGGGCATCGGCGGTTCGTGTTCGCACGCGGTCCGGTCTTTACCCAGGTGCTGCTGGCGGACGAGATTAATCGCACCCCGCCCAAGACGCAGGCCTCTCTGCTCGAGGCGATGCAGGAGAAGACGGTGACGGCCGGGGGCAAGATTCACCGGCTTGAGGAGCCGTTCATCGTCCTGGCAACACAGAACCCGATTGAGCAGGAGGGGACTTATCCATTGCCGGAGGCGCAACTGGATCGGTTCCTGTTCCAATTGCAGGCGGATTATCCGACGCTGGAGCAAGAACGGCGCGTGGTTGCCGAGCATTCGTTCACGCCGCTGGAGCGGCTCCGTCCGGTGCTGAGCCGCGATGAAATCCTGCGGTTCCGCCAGGCGGTTGCGCAGATACCGGTCGCTCCGAATGTGATTGACTATGCCGTGCGCCTGGTGCGGGCCACGCGGCCAACCGGCGGCGAGCAAGGCCCAGATTACGTCCGGCGGTGGATTCGCTGGGGGGCCAGCCCGCGCGCCAGCCAGTACCTCATTGTGGCCGGCAAAGCCCGAGCCGCCTGCCAGGGCCGGTTCAATGTCGCTTGCGAGGACGTGGCCGCCCTGGCGCCGCTGGTGTTGCGGCACCGCTTGATCCGCACCTTCCAGGCGGATGCCGAGGCCAAGGCGACGGACGACATCATTAGCCAATTGCTCCAGGACATTCCCCAGTCCATCAGCCGATGACCCCGCCACCGCACACGCTATCGGACGGCTTTGATCCTGGGGTTCTCTCCGCGCTGGGGGGACTCGATTTCAAGGCGCGCTATGTGATGGAAGGTTTCCTGGGGGGTTTGCACCGCAGCCCGTTCCGTGGCGTGAGTTTCGACTTCAGCGATTATCACCGCTACCAGCCGGGGGACGATTTGCGGCGGCTGGATTGGCGGCTCTACGCGCGTAACGATCGTCTCTGCATCAAGCGCTACATGCAGGAAACGAACGTGCGCTTTTACCTTGTCTGCGATTCCAGCGCCTCCATGGCCTATCGCGGCCAGGGTGCCTGGGCCTCCAAGCTTGAATGCGCCAAGGTGTTGGCCGCGGCGATTGCCTGGTTCCTGCTCAAGCAGAATGACGCCGGCGGGCTGATCAGCTTTAAGGGCGAGGACAATGTCCCTGAGTTCATCCGCCCGTCACAAAAGCCGGGCCAACCAGGGCTGCTTTTGCGCCAACTCGAGGCGCTGCGTCCGGTGGGCGGCGCCTGCCTCTCGGCTCTATTGGAACATACCTGCCGGCTGGCCCAGCGCCGTAGCGTCATCCTGTTCTTCTCCGACCTGCTCGAACCTTCGCAAGAAGTGAGGCGCGGCTTTCAGGAGCTTCGTTTTCAGGGGCACGAGGTGGTGATTTTCCAGGTGCTGGACCGGGATGAACTGGAGTTTCCGTTTGCCGGCCCCGAGGTATTCGTCGATTTGGAAACGGGGCTGCGCCGCACCATCGTCCCGGCGGCGGCGCGGCAACTGTACCTAACACGCTTCAACCAGTTCATGGAGGCTTATCGCGACCTCTTCCAGGGACTTGAGATGTCTCACTTTTTAGTCCGGACGGACATGAATCCATGCAATGCGCTGGCGCTGTTCCTCTCCCGCCGCAAACACTCGCGTTAGGCCTGATGCCGCCGCCACCAACAGCATGATGCTAAGCCGAACCAAAAAACATTGGCACAGTCGGGCCGGAGCGCTGGAGTGGTGGAGTGATGGAGTAATGGAAAACCCAACACTCCGATGCTCCAGCACTCCAACACTCCACAACCCTTCTCGCCAACGGGACAAGGCCGGTTGTTTCGATTTAGAGCGATACTGAAATGCCTTTCTCGTTCTTCAATCCCTGGCTGTGGCTCGGCGCTCTGGCGGTCGCCGCGCCGCTTTGGCTGCACCTGAGGCGCAAGCGGGAGACGAATCTCTTCCGGTTTTCCGCCCTTCGTTTTTTAGAAGACCAGCCACCGGCGCATCGCACACCCTTGCGCCTCCAAAACCTGCTCCTGCTGGCGCTCCGGGCAATAGCGGTGCTGCTCTTGGCGGCGGCCTTCTCCTGGCCCTATCTGCGCACGGCTCAGACTCTCCCGGCTAAAGAAAGCCGGGTGTACATTTTGGACAACACGCTCAGCCACCAGGCCGGGAACGGATTCCAAAGCGACCGGGACCGGATTCTGCGCGCGGTGAGCCGGCCGCACCCCGATACACGGATAGCCGTCGTGGAACTCCGCGCAAGCCCGCGGCTGCTCGTCTCCTTCGGCGAGCATCCCGATGCCGCAAAGCGAAAGCTTGAATCCCTCCAGCCCTCTTTTGAACGCGGCTCTTATCTGTCCGCCTTCCGGCTGGCAAACTCGCTGCTGGAGCAGTCGCCTGGCCTGGAACGGCGAATCGTTCTTCTGGGGGATAACCAAAGGAACCAATGGGAGCAGCGGGTCGATACCCCTCCGTTCTTAAGGAACATCCGAATCGATGTACCTCGCGCCGCGGTCGCTCGGCTACCCAACCTCTCGCTTTCTGAGCCGCGCATCGAGCGTGGTCTCGACGGCAACGAGTCGGTGGTGGATTTTGCGGTCAAGCTCAGCCACCTCGGCCCCGCCAAACGCGCCACTGTCACCATCCACGCAAACGGCAAGACCGTGCTGACCCGCTCCGTCAAGCTCCAAGGACAGCCCCGGACGATTCGGCTCCAGGCGCAATGGAAAACGGGGCCATCCCTGTGGATTCACGGCGAAGCGCGCGTTTCCGGAAAGCCCGACGCCCTTCCCGCGGATGATGTCGTTTTCTTCTCGGCCCCGCCGGTCCTGGAAGGGAAGATCGAACTGCTGGCCGAGTCGCCCTACCTGCGCCTGGCCCTTTCGCCAGAAATCATGCGCGGCCACTGGACGACAACGCTGGTAACGCCGGCTCAGCTCGGGCCAAAGCTGGCCACACGTCCGGAGGCGGACGTGCTCTGCATCGAGAGCGCCTATTTGCAATCCGGCAGTGCGCGCCACCTCTTGAGCCGTTATCTTCGGGACGGACGTGGAGTTCTCTTGTTTATCAACCGGGTGAGTCCGGCGGTTGAGGATTACCTGCGCGGGTTGGGATTCAAAATAGAGGGTTCCGTGAGCCACAAGCCCGGCGAGGCAGAGAAATTCGGGTTCATCTCCTTCGCCAACCGGGCCTTGCATCCGTTCCTCTCCCCCGACTACGGCAGTTTGCTCAAGGTTCGCCTGTTTCATTACGTCCGCCTCCAGGCCGGCAAGGCGAGGGCTTTGATTTACTCCCAAACGGGCGCCCCGCTCTTGTTCCAGGGCTCGGGCCCGGAGCAAAAGCTCTTTGTGGCAGCATTCGGCCTGGAACATTCTGATTCCACCTGGCCTTTGGATCCGAGCTTCCTTCCGTTTCTGGATTTGGCGCTCCAGGCGGCGCGCTCCGCCAAGCCGCAGCGCCTGAGCTTCGAACCTGGCGAGGTCGCGGAATTGAGGCCGCCGGGCGGCAAGGCCACCCGACAGATTGTTATTCGGGATGGACACCAGGAGTTGAGTCGGGCGCCGGTAGAAGCGGGCCAGGCGCAGGTCCGGATGCCCGAACATCCGGGTCTCTATAGCCTGACTTGCGATAATTCCCGCGCCGCCGAAGAGATTCTGTGCATCAATCCTTCTCCCAAGGAATCGCAACTCACATTTGCCAATTCGCCCGCGGCCCTCAGGGCCTGGCAAGTGAAGCCGTCGTCCGGTAATGGGGACCGGCGGAGTCCTTTCAGCCCAGCCGGCCCCGCCCTTCCAGCCATTTTGCGCCAAAGAGTTTGGTGGTGGCTTCTTGTGGCGGGCCTGGCCGGGCTGATGGCGGAGACGGTGTGGAGCGTCGGGGTCGCGTTGGGGTCAGTCCTCACTTTTTCCGCGGGGATGGAAGGC
>JAJYHY010000321.1 GCA_021784555.1 bacterium | reverse complement strand
GCGGCCTGATATTCAACATTCAGCGATACTCGGTCCATGATGGGCCGGGCATTCGCACGACCGTCTTCCTCAAGGGCTGTCCACTCCGCTGCGAATGGTGTCACAATCCCGAAGGGATTTCGCCGCGGCCGCAGGTCATCTTTCTGGAGAATCGGTGCATCGGTTGCGGTGAGTGCCACGCCGCCTGCCGGTTTGGCGCCGAGGCTCCCGGCGCCGGTCCGCTGCCGGCCCGCAACCAGGCCTGTGTCGCCTGCGGCGATTGCGTCGAGGCCTGTCCTGCCGTAGCGCGCGAGATGGCGGGCAGGCGGATGACGACCGAGGCGGTGCTGGAGACCGTGCTGCAAGACCGGGTATTCTATGACGAATCGGGAGGCGGTGTGACCTTTTCCGGAGGCGAACCGCTGATGCAGCCCGGTTTCCTTTTGGAGTTGCTCCAGGCCTGCCACGCCCAGGGGCTGCACACCGCCGTTGATACCTCCGGACTGGCGCCCTTGCAACGTTTGCTGGCCGTCGCGCCTTTCACGGATCTTTTCCTCTACGACATTAAAATGATGGATGATGTCAAGCACCGTCTCCATACGGGCGTTTCCAATGTCACCATGCTGGAGAACCTGCGCGCCTTGGGCCGCGTGCATAACCAGATCTGGGTCCGAGTCCCCATCATCCCAGGAATCAACGACGACCAGGCCGACCTTAAGGCCATCGCCAGATTCGCCGCCAATATTCCGAGCGTGCGGCAGGTGAACCTCCTTCCATTTCACCGGACCGGCTTGCCCAAATCCGCGCGGCTGGGAGCTTTGGCCGGCATGGCTGGCGTGCGGCCGCCTTCCGCCCAGGCCATGGCCGCCGCGGCTGGCCTGTTCAACCACGCCGGGCTGCGGGCCGAGATTGGAGGATGATCTACTGGGGTCGCCCCGAACACGGAAGAAGCGGCAGGGCAGTGTGGCGTCATCTGAATCCCTGAATTCGAGCCGGCCGGAATTCATCACGTCACAAGCCATGAGAAGTGCGACCAACTGGCGAACTTAGAAATTGCCAAAATGAACAAGACCTACGACCCTGAGCACTTGAAGCATTGCTTACGCCGTTCGCCGCCAATTACAGTACCGAGCGAACCTCGGACGAATTGTTTGAGGCCTAGACCATGAACACCAAAGATAGACCAACCGCCATCAGCCTCTTTGCGGGTGCGGGCGGGTGCTCGCTCGGCTTTGGCCAAGCAGGTTTCGACGTTCGATTCGCGACCGACGTTGACAACGACGCAGTCGAATCGTACCGCCGCAATTTTCCCACAACTCCTTGCCAGGCCGCGGACATTCGCCGACTCGCTGCCAGTGCCGTGCTCGAACGTGCTGGTCTAAATCCCGGCGAACTCGACATTCTGCTGGGCGGTCCGCCGTGCCAGGGTTTTAGCAGTGCTGGCGTGAAGGCGGGTGACGACCCACGGAATTCGCTGCTCGCTCACTATGTTCGGCTGCTCGAAGGACTTCGTCCGAAGTGGTTCGTGGTAGAAAATGTAGAGGGGCTTCTCACAAACGCCGGCGGTTTGCGCGTTCGCGACACGCTGGCTACCCTTCTGGGGGTGGGCTACTCGCTGAATCTGGAAAAGGTTTACGCGCAAGGGTTCGGAATTCCGCAGCGACGCAAGCGCGTCTTCATCGTGGGCAACAGGCTCGGACAAGAGTTTTTGTTCCCCGAACCGGTAACGCGTTTTTCCGGAAGCATCTTCCGCAAAGGCGAGGTGACGTTCGCCGCGGCTCTGAGCGACCTTCCGTCCCCGGCTGAGGCGCCTGACGCCACAGTCGCGTTCTTCCATCCGCCGCAGAACGAACTCCAGGCTTACCTGCGCGGGCAAGCCAAGGTTGCGACCGGCCATTATTCGGTTGCGCTTTCAGACGTTCAGCTTGAGCGCGTACGTGCCCTCCAGCCCGGCCAAACGATGAAAGACCTCCCAGAACACTTGCAGCATGAGTCGTTTCGTCGTCGTGCGTTCCGCCGTGTCATGGATGGAACGCCTGTCGAGAAGCGGGGTGGTGCGCCATCCGGTTTGAAGCGCCTCTTTGCGGACGAGCCAAGTCTGACCATCACGAGCGCAGCCACGCGCGAGTTCGTTCATCCAACGGAAGACCGGTTGCTCACGCTGCGCGAGTGCGCGCGACTGCAGACCTTCCCTGACTGGTTTGAGTTCGCCGGCAGCGCGGCCAGCCGAATCCAACAGATCGGAAACGCCATTCCACCGTTGCTTGCGCGGACAGTCGCTGAACACATTTTGCGGAACTATGGCTTCGACGCGCAATACAGTGGTAGTGGTCGTCCTTCGATTCGTTTTTGCCTGACACGCTCCGAAGGAATGAGTCCCGCGCTGGCGCGCACGGAATGTCTGCTAACCGAGTTGATGGACTCCCGGGCAGAACAGTTGGTCCTGCTGGAACACCACTGACACCCGCCATGCCAGCTTCCACCGACATCAAGAGGGCTTTCAGTGCCGCACGAATCCTCGGCAACGGAGACGACCGCGTGACGCTCTCCGAGCGCGAGCTGTTTTGCCTGCTGGCTCAGTGTTGCAGCGACTTGGCGATACCCCCGGCAGTCTCCAAGTTGCCGAATCTGTCGAGCGCTCCGCCGAGCGGCGACTACTACCGAATCCCGCTGGCGTGGTTTCAGACGCCTCAGGCCGCATGCCCCTCCGCAGCGGACCTTGTCGAGGGTCTGGCTGCGTGCGTAGCCAAAGAACCTGACTTCAGACTGTATTTCCAGAACCTCGCGACGCTTCACAAACGGCGACTCAAATATCAGCGCATCCTTTCGTCACAACCGCGCCCGACCATGAATCAGATTGGACCGCGCAGTTTGCTGGAGTTTGGCGGCGTGGATGATGGCCTGCTCGCATCGTGGCTCGTTTGGCGGAAGTGGATTTTTGACGTGGACAACCGTGCAGCGCAGGAAGCCGGTTACCTGTTCGAGCCGGTGCTGGCTAGCTGTCTCGGTGGCGAAGCCGTCGGATCGAGGAACTCACCCGTCAAGCGACTGGATGAGACTGGTGAACCGACAACCGAAGGCCGGCAGATCGACTGCTACGATGGCGAGAGCCAACTGGCTTATGAATTCAAACTTCGCGTCACAATTGCTGCGAGCGGGCAGGGCCGTTTCGCCGAAGAACTCTCCTTTCCGCGCGAGGCCCGCGCGGCCGGGCTGACTCCTGCGCTTATCGTTCTCGATCCAACGCCCTCAGCGCGGCTTGACGAACTGATTGCGGCATTCCATGAACACGGCGGCACCCATTACTGCGGCGCTGAGGCCTGGAAACACATGGACGAAAAAGCCGGAGAGACGATGGCGGCGTTTCTCGAAAAATACATTCGGCCACCGCTGACTGAGATGGCCAAGCACGAGGACGCCTGGCCGGAAGCGTTGGAACTGAGCTGGACAACGGATGCCATTACCATCAAGGGCAAACGGGCCAGCTACCGAGTTCCGCGTCGCGGTTGAAGCGCAAGCGCACGCCGCCCGCCGTATCGAGGGCGTCTGGGCCGCTGTCGGATGAGATTGTTATTTTGCTCGAATTCGCAAGATGCTTATGTAGGATAGCGCAACCCTTGGATTTATGAACGAGCGCACAGCAAAACTCCGGGAAACGAGCCTGAACACGCCCCCTTCGATAACGGGCGAGCGGGCCCGGCTCATGACCGAGTTCTACCAGCAAAACCAAGGGCGTTATTCGGCGCCGGTCATGCGCGCCCGCGCGTTCCTCCACCTCTGCCGGCACAAGACGATTTACATCGGCGAGGATGAACTCATCGTGGGCGAGCGCGGGCCGGCTCCCAAGGCGACGCCCACCTTTCCGGAGTTGACCTGCCACAGCCTGGAGGATTTGCGCATCCTCAATTCGCGTCCCAAGACCTGGTATCGCGTGGACGAGCAGACGATGCGGCTTTACGAGGAGACAGTGATTCCTTATTGGCGCGGGCGCTCCATGCGCGACCGGATGTTTGAGGCGCTGCCAACGGAGTGGAAGGAGGCTTACGATGCCGGCATCTTTACCGAGTTCATGGAGCAGCGCGCGCCCGGCCACACCGTGCTGGATGACAAGATCTACCGCAAGGGGATGCTGGATTTTAAGCGCGACATTGCCGAGGCCATCTCGAACCTGGATTTCCTCCAGGACCCCGCGGCTTACCAAAAGCGCGAGACCTTGAAGTCGTTCGACATCTCGTGCGACGCGATGCTCCTCTTTGCCGAGCGCCACGCGGCTCTCGCCCGGGAAATGGCGGCCGGCGAGGCCTCGGAAACGCGCCGGGCCGAACTGCTGAAGATAGCCGATGTTTGCGGCCACGTTCCCGCGCACGCGCCGCGCAATCTCCACGAGGCCCTCCAGTACTATTGGTTCTGCCATTTGGCGGTGATTACCGAACTGAACGGCTGGGACGCGTTCAATCCCGGCCATCTCGACCAGCATCTCCTGCCGTTTTACGAGCGCGGGTTGGCGGAGGGCACGCTGACCCGCGAATCGGCGCGCGAGTTGCTCGAATGTTTCTTCATCAAGTTCAATAACCATCCGGCGCCGCCGAAAGTGGGCGTTACGGCCGCCGAGAGCGGCACCTACACCGACTTCGCCAACATCAATATCGGCGGCCTGCTCCGCGACGGCTCGGACGGTTCAAACGAGCTCTCGCACCTCCTGCTGGATATCGTTGAGGAAATGCACCTGCTCCAGCCCAGCACGAACATCCAGCTCTCGCGCAAGAGCCCGGATGCTCTCCTCAAGCACGCTTTGCGCGTGGTCAGGCATGGCTACGGGTTCCCTTCCCTGTTTAACGCGGACACGGTCGTCCAGGAACAACTGCGCCAGGGCAAAACGCCCGAGGATGCGCGGGCGGGCGGTTGCAGCGGGTGCGTGGAGGCGGGGGCGTTCGGCAAAGAGGCCTACATCCTGACCGGCTATTTCAACCTGGTGAAGATTCTCGAACTGGCTTTGCACAACGGCCTTGACCCGCGAACGGGCAAGCAGTTGGGGCCGCAGACCGGCACGCCCGGCTCGTTCGGCACTTTTGAGCAGTTGTGGGAGGCCTTCCGCCAGCAATTGCGCCACTTCATCGAAATCAAGATTGGCGGCAGCCGCTTGATCGAGCGGATGTATGCCGACGAGATGCCCGCCCCGAGCCTGAGCGTTCTAATCGACGATTGCATTCTCAACGGACGTGACTACAACGCCGGCGGCGCCCGCTACAACAACACCTTCATCCAGATGGTCGGCCTGGGCAGCATCAGCGACTGCCTCAGCGCGCTCAAGCAGCTTTGCTTTGACGCAACCGCCCATGCTGAGCTGCCAGACGCGCTCCTATCGCGTTCTGGCTGCTCTGTGCCTGTGGCGCAACTGGTCGAAATCCTCGGCCGCAATTTCTCCGACGATGAACCCCTTCGCCAGCGCCTGCTCCACCGGACGCGGAAGTACGGCAATGACGACGATTACGCCGATGAGCTAATGCTGGCGGTGTTCCGGGCCTGTTTCGAAGAGGTCGATGACCGCCCAGACGCGCGAGGCGGGCGCTATCGCGTCGAGATGCTGCCGACGACCTGCCATATCTATTTCGGCAGCGTGACCGGTGCGATGCCGGATGGGCGCAAGTCGGGGATGCCCGTTTCCGAAGGCATCAGCCCGGTGCAAGGGGCCGACCGCCATGGACCAACTGCCGTTTTCAGGAGCGCCGCCAAGATGGACCACATCAAGACGGGCGGCACCCTCTTGAACATGAAGTTCAGCCCCAGCCTCGTCGATGGGCAAGAGGGTCTGGACAAATGGGCGCACTTGGTCCGCAGTTATTTCAAAATGGACGGCCACCATGTGCAGTTCAACGTGGTGACGGCCGACGCCCTGCGCAAGGCCCAGGCCGAACCGGCGCAGCATCGCGACCTCATCGTCCGCGTGGCGGGTTATAGCGATTATTTCTGCGACCTCTCGGCGGAACTGCAGGAGGAAATCATCTGCCGCACCGAACACGAAGGGTTTTAGCCGCCAGCCCGCAAGGAACGCAATATGCACGGTCGATTTGCGATTTGCGGTTTGCGATTTGCGATTCAAGAAACGTCCCGGTTCGTCCACGCATGTTTGAATACTTCTGAACCGAGGCCACAGGAGGCTGGGAGGTCGGCGGGGAATTCGTGTTAATTCGTGCAATTCGTGTCTCTATTTATGCGTTACAGAACCCTCAATTCCAGGATGTTCATCCATCACCGGGCCGAGCTGTCCAAGCTCCTGCTCCCGAATTCGCTGGCGGTGTTGAACGCGAATGACATCCCTCCCACCAATGCCGACGGCTCGATGGTTATGCGCCCCAATTCCGACCTCTTTTACCTCAGCGGAGTCGAGCAGGAGGAATCCATATTGCTGCTCTATCCGGAGGCGCACGAGGAGAACATGCGCGAGATCCTGTTTTTGCGTGAGACCAACGACCTGATTGCCGTCTGGGAAGGCCATAAGCTGACCAAAAAGGAGGCCTCCAAGCTCAGCGGCATCAAGCGAGTCGAGTGGCTCTGCGAGTTCCCCGCCTTGTTTCACCGATTGACGTGCGAGTGCGACCACGTCTATCTCAACTCCAATGAGCACAAGCGCGCCCATATTGATGTCGAGAGCCGCGACGCCCGCTTTGTGCGTGACACCCAGGCGCGCTATCCGCTGCACGATTACCAACGCCTGGCGCGCCTAATGCACCGGTTGCGCGGAGTAAAATCCGACTACGAGCTGGACCTCATCAAGCAGGCCTGTGCGATTACGAAGGCGGGCTTCCTGCGCGTTTGCAAGTTCGTCAAGCCTGGCGTCGCCGAGACCGAAGTCGAAGCCGAATTTGCCCATGAATTCATCCGGCGGCGCGGTGGGTTCGCCTATTCCCCGATCATTGCCAGCGGCAAAAACTCTTGCGTCCTGCACTATCTTTCCAACGACCAGCCCTGCCGCACCGGGGAGGTGCTTCTGCTCGACGTGGCCGCCAGTTATGCCAATTACAACTCGGACCTGACACGCACCATCCCGGTGAGCGGACGCTTCACCCGCCGGCAACGCCAGATTTATGACGCCGTCCTGCGCGTCTTTCGGGAGACGTGCAAGGCCGCCACGCCCGGCAAACTCCCCAAGCAGTGGCAAAAGGATGCCGAAGCCGTTATGCAGGAAGAACTGCTGCAACTGGGCCTGCTCAAGCCTTCCCAGGTTCGGAGACAAGACCCGGACAAGCCGGCGCTAAAGAAATATTTCATGCATGGCGTCGGCCACCCCATCGGGCTGGACGTGCATGACGTAGGCATCACCACCGAACCGATCCAGGCCGGCTGGGTATTAACCGTCGAACCCGGTATTTATCTGCCGAAAGAGGGCTTCGCCATCCGCCTGGAGAATGACATCCTGGTCAAGGAAGGGGGGAACGTCGATCTGATGACCGATATCCCCATTGAGGCCGAGGAGGTCGAGGCCCTATTGAGGCGGAGGGATAAAAGAGTCCCCGGTTCGGCCCCTTGACTGTGAAAACATAGCCGCGTTTGGAGCGCGACACCCTCCGTCGCTTTGCTGCGATTCGGACCTCGAGGCGGAGGGAAAAGGCGAAAGCGACGGATGACGTCGCACTCCAAACGCTCCGCGAGATCCCCAAACGTGGCGCGAGATCCGGACGCCCTGGAGTCGGCAAGGCCGCAGGCTGGGACGGCCCCTTCGAAGCTGGCGCCAGCCTTTGGAGTGCGACGCCATCCGTCGCTTTCGGTCTGGTTCCGCTTCCAAACCCAAAGCAAGAACTGCTGCGCTCCGGCTGGCCCGGCTGTCACCCGGTTTTTCGGCCTCTGGCCGCGACAAGCCAGGGGCTGGCCGGCGTGCATTCGGGCTGATGCTCCAGGTCCAGGCCGCTGTGGCCGGGCACCGTATATTTGGCGAAGAATTGGCGCAACTGGCCGGAGAGGTCGTCGATGACAGGCTTCAAGGAGGCGTCGCCGTAACAATTGACGGTCTCGCGGGGGTCCTTTCCCAGGTCATAGAGCTCGTTAGGGAAGCGTACGCCACCATACGGATAGCGTTCGATGAGCTTGTAGCGGGTCGTGCGCGCCATGCGGGCGGTGCCGTACTCGGAAATCATCGTCTGGCGCCAGCCTTGGACCTTTTTGCCGCGCAACTGACCGAAGTAGGACCGGCCCGGAGAGTTGATCTGGGCCGCGGTGGCGCCGTCCGGCGTGGCGCCCGCGATTTCCAGGAGGGTGGCCCAGAGATCGCAATGGTTGACCAAATCATCGCAAGTGGCGTTCTGCCGAATGCCGCCCGCCGGCCAGCTCAACGTGCAGGAGACGCGCACGGACTCTTCCAGGAAGTTTTGGGGGATGGTGGCGTTGCCCTTCTCCCACATCCCATGCTGGCCGCAATTCAGACCGTGGTCGCCGGTATAGACGATGAGGGTCTTCTCCATCTGGCCGAGTTTCTCCAATTCGGCGATGACTCTGCCCACCTCACGGTCCAGGCTCGAGACCGCCCCGTAATACTCCGTGCGTTTCTTGCGCTCGACCGCGGGACGCTTGCTCACCGGGGCCAAGGCCCTGCCATGGCAAGCCGCGAAGCTCTCGTGCCCAATGTCCTTAAAAGTGGCGGAGCGGTACTCCTCGACGAGGTCTTCCGGGGCGACGTTATGGGGCGAATGAGTATCGACGTAACTGATAAAGAGGAAGAACGGCTGGCCCGCCGCCCCTTCCTTGGCCTGATGTTCCCGGAGGAAATCAATCGCGCGGGCGGTCAGCAAGGGCGATTGCTGGCCTTGTTCAATGACCAAGTGGCCTTGGTCCGAAAAGCGCTGCTTCCCTTTGTGCGGGTACTGGCTGACCCAGTAGCTGAACCAGCGGTCAAAGCCCGGATGCGGTTCGCGGGTGCGTCCGCAATGCCATTTGCCTACAAGAGCAGTGTGATAGCCTGCGCTCTTCAGGAGCTGGGAAATGAGGGTTTGGCCGTCCAGGCCAGGATGGATAAGGGCGAATTTGGCTTCCTGGAGCCAGTCATGAATTCCGTGCTGAGAGGGCATCCGCCCGGTGAAAAACGAGGCCCTGGCCGGTGAGCAGACCGGGCAGGTAGTGAAGGCCTGGGTCATCCGGGTGCCGGTCAATGCGAGCCGGTCCATATTGGGCGTGAGCAATTCCGAATTGCCGTAAGCATGCTGCGCCCACTGGCCATGGTCATCGGTGAGAAAAATGAGGATATTCGGACGGAGCGGTTTATTCCGGGCCTGGGCCGGCAACGGGGACAGCACTGGCCAGGCAGCCAACCCGGCGCCCAGGGCACCGGAGATCTTCAGGAATTCACGACGTTTCATGGTGCGATTGGGATCAAACGCATTGATATTCACAGAAGAAGGCGGTCGGTGGCCAGCCAAAAACCAGCCTCGGGCCCGTTGGGCGCATGCCGTCGCTACCCCCGCATCCCTGCTGAATAAACTCGAAATCCGAAACAATCTCATACGCGGCAAAGGGAAATGCTCAAAACAGGCCGAACCGGGGAGGGGCGAAGCGGCAAAAAATGGGGTCAGAAACACGTCTCGGACGCTGAGCGCAACGACATTCCCGGAACCGCCCGCAAAACCGGCATCGACGTCCGGGAGGGGGTTGCCGCGAGATGAACTTAATGAGCATAACGCATTCTCAATATTCAACGAGCTTGCGCTTTAAATATTTTTAATATTTCCTTTGACGGACCCGCCGCTTTTTGGTACCAATTATCCTGTCAGGCCGCCGTATGCGCGGGCGAGGTCCTGTCCTGAGGCACCACCCAGGGCTTGGCGGCAATGGCTGCGGCCTGGAAAGCACATTACGAAAGGCAACTCTATGAAAAGCGGTATAAATAGCAGGGGTACCCCCCCCCAACACAAGTTCTATTATCCTGGCCGCGGCGTTAGCCTTGGCTGCCGCCGCCACGGCCTTCTCCCAAACGCCCGGCCTTGAGGATTACTCCGTGTCGCCC
>JAJYHY010000320.1 GCA_021784555.1 bacterium | reverse complement strand
TACACCTATGCCGGAGTTGTTCAACAGGGCAAGGCAAGACACGCGCGAGGACCTGTCCTCCTGTCTCAAGAGCGGAGAATGATTGGTGCGGGGCGACGCCGGGAGAACCGCGGAAAACAGCCTCGGCATGGAAGGCGGATTGCGGGCCACGGACAACGTGGAATTAGCGAAGAAGTTTGGGAACAAGCTGGAGCTTGTTCCGTATCCGAGGCGGGTGCTGAAAGCTGACGCGTTTGATCTCGCGAACATGGCGGGGAGAGACGACTTCTCGGAGATGACCGCCTTCGATTGGCAGGGGGTACGGCAGAGACTCAAACGCGCAGGATATGATGCCGTGAACCTGGGCAGCGGCCACATGGACGGGGCGAACGACTTCTGGCTCCTCGACGAACACACTCCGCGAACTCCTGTCGTATAGCGGGGCCTTCCAGCCGAAGGCCCTTGCATCGGCCGCAGCCTCGCCCTGAGCGCAGGATTTGCCCGGGCAAAACACTCATTGGGTCGGTTTGCCCCTGATGGCAAGTTTCTCCGCCTTTGCGGAGCGGTTTGGATGCCTATGCTGTGGGCATGGACACTGGCAACCTATTCTCGCCGGGTGACACAAAGCCGTCGCCCGGGGAGGGTGGCGAAGTGACAATCGAACCTTTGAAACCCAAGCGCCCGTCGCGGACCGTCCGGGAGGTCGAGTCGCTCCTGGCGGCGTTTCAGGTTGGTATTTCAACCGACATGAACCAGACCAAAGAAGAAATTCTCCAGCATGTCCGCGACTTGCAGAGTGCGGTGGAGGCCATCGCGCGCGAACTCGCGCGAAGGCTGTCCGACCCAAGGTAGCCACCGAGAAAACGCACCTGAATCCTTCCCGGAAAGTGCCCGGCGGAATGTTGAATTCGTGACTTTTCGCGGGTTTTCCAGTCGTAAGTGACTCCGGTTCAATTGACTGGAGAAATGTTGCCAATTGGCAACATTCTGAATTCATGTTTCATCTGGCTGAAGCTCGTCGAAGCAAGCTGGCCATTCCAGGTTAAATCTGCGGCCAAGAGCCACCACCGGCGAGGAGCTTCAGGCCCGGCGTCAATAGAACTCCAGTCTTCCCGCTTGCCTCCGCCGGATCCTCAGACGTTCTGGATTAGTACCTATCTCCGCCTCGCCTTCGAAGTACCAGACGTCCGCGTCATTGTTGACAGCGCTTCCAGCTAATTCATCCTCTTTTTTGCAGTATTTCTTTCAAGGCCACTTCTTCTGCTATGGTTTCACTCATGTTCGCTGCGATCAGTGCCCGAACCCTGTGATCGTACGCCTCAATCTCATCGGCTCGGAGTAGAGATTTTGGATTGCGCGACTTAATTTGGTTTACGAGGCGATAGTACTCGTTCGCATATAACGCATAGTCGTATGAACCCGATATCTGCATGTTTTGCAATAATTCGGACAGCCTCTCTTTTTCTTCTGGCGTCGGTATCATGAGTTCAATCGTCTTTGAGCTGTTGTCTTAACGACTCATTCAGCCTTGCCTTCGTTATGGCGTCGGCCTTACGATCAGCAAGCATCCGTAAAATCTCTGCCCCACCTACCCCCACAAGAAGAGAACCGCCCGCTTGAACTAGGGTCACGGGGAACGATGCGCGCGTTGTGAGCGTCTGGCCTGCGAAAGGACCGTAAATCGCCCACACCACAAGAGCTGCGACTGCGCCAGTGATCAGGTGACCTATCCATCCGGGCTTCCAAATCTTGGTGGTTGAATCATAGCTCCAGCGTTCAAACCCGCCTGATAAGACGCTCTTAATTAGGCCACCGCTGGCACCAAGCACCGCGATCACGAGACACGCAAAGACCAGTGACATAGGGCACCCGCTTCAAGAACCGAAAAGCAACTTTACCTGTACAACCCATGGTCCGCATATTGAGCCTGCCGATCCGCTTATGCAAGCCTGCTTCGCTAAATCGAACCACAAGACGTTTGCACAGACGAGTTTCTCTCGCAGATATGGCAGTTGAAACAAACTATTTGCTGGAGGAAACTGTCCGTGCCAAGTCAAATCGTACCCCATATTCGCCCGGAAGAACGGGCGCAAATGTTCAGAGAATTGCGTCAAGCCCGCTGCTATGGCTGTGTGTTGGCGATTCACATTCTGTTGCTGTGCGCCTTGGGGCATAACCCCACCCAGCTTTGCTAAAGCAACACAGACCTCCAGTTGTTCGTGCATTTCCCTTCGATCTCTGGCTGTGCCGGACGGTCTTGAATTCACCTGTAATAAGGCGAGTACTGACTCGGCGGCAGGCTACGCCAATCCGCTCCCTGGCTTCATCTTGCCGCTCGATCTTGCTTTCGCGCTAGCGTCGGTCTGTTGTGTCGAACTCGCGGCAGCCGCGCCTCCATTTGGAGCGGGAACTTCCTTGGTCCCGACCACCGTGAAGTTGCCGTCAGGCTCGAGGTAATACGAAGTGTTGTATCCCTCGCTTTTCAGGTCATTGAGGACCTGCTGTAGGCCCGATGGCGGCACATCGTGGATAACGACTGTTTTTGTCATGGCGTGCTTCCTTTTAGGTTGCCAAGGCCAAGTCCTTGGACTGCCTTTGCTCTTGCGGCGGCATACTGCCTCAGGTACAAGAAAGCTGAGATGGGAACATCAGGATACCCATTATTCTGCAGCCACTTGTTCAGCTTGGCCTGGTTTGTCTTGTTTATTGTCTTTCCATCCGGTTTCCAAAACTTCCGCAGAATGGCGCTAGCTTGATCCCAAGAGTAAGTTCCTTCCAGAAGAATATTCCTCAGAGCCTGTTTGTTTTGCTGCGTTTGCGCACCGGCAGAGTTGTTTACGGCAATGACCGCGCCGGGTAACGTTCCGGCTTTGTAGTAATTGTCCACATCCACCAGCGCCTGGGCCAAAGGGTAATTCGTCGAACTTTGGGCGAGCCCGAGTCTGATGTTTACCAATTGTTCCGTCCGGCTCGCTTCCATCTGCGCGATTAAAGCGGGCATCGTTTTCTCATAATAAAGCGTTTTGTCCCAGGACAGCTTAGCGCCCGTCACGCCTCCGGAAATCGCTGCCAGAATTGCCTTCGTGGCGGCGCCGCTCGCGACGGCTCCAGCTCCGCTCAATCCTAACACAGCCCAATCGGTGCCAATCTGGGAGGCGTTCTTTTGCGCATTTATTGACCGTTCAAAGATGTCGAACTCGATATCAATGGCTCGCAGCCGTGCATTCACCACTTCATCCCGGTATTCTCGTTTTGTAGCCTCGTCTGGTTTCCCATCATACAGCTCAAGAACATTGTCTGTGAAATAAGGAAGGAGCATCGAGAGCTCAGCCTTTTCAGAGACAACACGCTTCGGATACCCGCGGATCGAATCGCACCCGGAAGTGAGCAATCCAAGACCGAGAGTGAATACGAATAATGCATCTACGGTCATGGTTGTCCTCCAGGTTAGTTTACTCCGCCGCCCTGCGGCTTGCCCAAGGGGCATCCGCAGTCTTGGCGCTGGTGCCAATCCCATCGAACTGCCGAGGTGTCCAGGGCGAGCAATGCGGAGGAATGTGAGGCACCACATTGACCAGATGCCTTGTCTTGGCACGGCAACGTCGGTGGGCCTACCCTGTCTTGAGTTCTTGAGTGCAGCATTCAAATGACCAAACACTGGACTGAATCGCGCCCGTTTGTCAATTCAGATTTTTTGCAAGGTTCACAAGCTTGTGATTCAGAGACATTGCGGGAAGGATTTGGCGGCTGGTGTAGCGTCCACGCCAGGTAAGTGGTTCGGAAAGTCGAAGAACGGTGCCTGTACCGGTCGCGCGCCCATAGCGAGAGGTGCTCTTGCGGCGGGCTTGGTTGCGTACACCAGCCACGACCGGGTGGAGGACTGGGAAGGCTTCTTCTAGGTATGCCGTCCGGAGATCGATCGCACTCCCGATTGCTCCCTACGCCTGCTTGTTGCAACGGTTGCCGAATGAAGACCTAATCTGGGATTTGCATTCGACCCGCCGCCAGGAGGTGATCACCGAGCAGGCCGAGCAGGTCCCACCGCATTTGGTGTGTAAGCGGCCCTCCCGGCGCAGGGGGGGATAGGAGTACTGGGCAAAACGGGGAAAATTGCCGCGAGAGGCAGAGAGCTCATTGCAGACTCATCGGGTCTTGTGATAGCATTGCGGAGTGGAAAAGCTCACTGTCGAACTTATCCCCGACAAGGAAGAAGGCGGCTTTACCGGCCGGCTTCCGGACATCCCGGTGTGTGGGCAAGGGAAGACTGAGGGAGAAGCGGTTGTCGATTTGAGGAGAATACTTCACAACTATATCAAGGAGGTGGGTATTGAGCGGGCCGCTTCTCGGCTGAATCCTCCCGCGCCTCAGTTGCTCCGGTGGTTTTTGGACCCTCTGGCAGAACGAGTTGGCACTGCTGAGCCTGGCAAGCGTGCTTAACCAGCGGCAGACGTTTGAGAGTGCGGAGTTGCCCTGACAAATGAGGTACTCCGGGCTTCAAGACGTGACTCGCACGGTTTTTTGAGTCGTAAGTGCCACCATATCAATGGCGTAGAGAAATGTTGCCAGTTGGCAACATTTTGGTCTGGGCGTTTCGGCTGGAGCAGCGGGTCCTAACCCAAACGGGCAACCGGCGAAACTGTATGGTCGGCTAGATCTTCAACTGATCGCGGGCGGTCGTTCACCCCCCGCCAACACCGGGGATAGTTGCTGCGTCCTCGCCCATTTCCGCCGACCATTGGCCATAGGTGGCGCGAACCTCTCTCATCGCCGCCTCATGATCCGTCGCAAACCGTCTCAAGACGGCATTCCAATCCTTAAGGATTTCACATTTGGGCATCATCCTCGTCCCGTACCGCTTCTTCTCGCCGAAATAGACGATTGCATAAAAATCCTCCGCCTCGCCCTCGACGTACCAGGCGTCCGCCTCGTTGTTGACGGCGCTGACGTAGAGCTTCCTCCCGTGGAGCGGATGGCCAGGACCGGTGCGGCTCTCCAAATACGCGAGCATCTCATCGACGTCTTCCAGCAGGGTCATGCTCCAGGGCGGCTTGATATGGAGTGTCCGATCGGCTCCGCCACCCGGGTTCCCGGGGACATTACGGGGCGGTGTGGGTTGCTGACTATCCTTCATCTGAACGGCGGGAGGGTAAATGTCCGCCACCGGTGAGGCAAGACTCCGGTCGCGGGACTCTCCTGCTTCTCCCGTCGCAGCTTTACCCTTCGGATGGTTGCATGCAGTTCCGGGCCGAATTGAGTCGCCCCGCCGGCTCTATCGCCGTTGCTTCTTCATCTGCGCCGGAGCAATGCTGACTTTGCGGCTTCACACGGATTTTTCCAGGTGCGGGCTGAGAATCGGTCTGGAGGGAGCAGAGCCTGGCCATCCCCAAATGGGGTAGCGCCGATATGAGCCGGTCTGCCGAAGTACAGTTCGCGGCTCATGTCGTGCGCCTGGGTCCCGTTTGGGGGCGGCCAGGCTCTGCGGTTGAACACTCGGGACCCCTGCCGCGGCGGGGAAGTTGAATCCGAAGGGGCTTTATCGTCAGCGTCAAGGCCCCCGTTGGTTTACAGATCGACTTTAGGTTCCAGCCGGTCGGCGTTATGCACCAACCGGTCGGGCATCGCGTCGGCGACGGTTGTGTCGCTGATGAATTCGCGCCACTGGTTGACCGGAAACTGGCTCGTCGCCAAGGTGGCGCCCAGGCCGTACCGGTCATCTACGTCTACGATCTCCAGGAAGTCGCGGCACTCGAGCGCCGCGGCGTGCGCCGGCATGAGCCGCATCTTGCGCTTGCCTTGGATGCGGAGGTGGAGGACGCTCCCGCGAAGCTGCGGGTCTTTGACCTTGAGCTTGCAGGGTTCCTCGCACCGCAGGCTGCGGTAAAGGAACGTCGCCAGGATGGCCTGGTCGCGCTTGCCCTTGAGCGTGTCCGGGCTCGGGGCGTCGAGGAGAGCCCTGGCCTGGCCGTCGCCGATGGCCGGCGTCTTGCCCTCGTTCGCCTCGGCCGACGGCCGCTTCACGCCGTCCACCACATTATGCCCGACGGCATTCGCCTCACAGAGATGGAGCCTTCGTTGGGTGGTGATGGGTAGACGACCGACTTGCGGCAGATGAAGCTAATCCGCTTTTTTCGGGGGAGTATCCAGGCCAGGGATATAGTGCTTATCATTGCATCTATCATTTCTGCGGAACAACCCTTCAACTGGCGCGTGGGGAGGGTGTCCCGCTACTCCGGGGCTGATTCAACGGGCGGGGAAAGGGTGACGACGAGACATCGCACTGGATCTCCGCAAGCGGAGCTTCTCAAGTGGCGGTCGTTTTCCTGGCGTCTCAGTACCGTCCGGGAGGATGCCTCTCGCTCGATCCAATCCCCAGGCGGATTCGGAGGCACAATGCCGACGGCTTATGATTGTAGATCTCGGCCCCAAGCCGGTATAGGTCCAGATGTTGCTTGGCAGCGGCTGCGCCTGAGACTACCTCATTGCTTGTGCTCTTGGGTTCTTGAATTCGGATTGGCTGGCACTTGATAGGTTCGTTCATAGATTACACTTGTGGACTGCGTTTGGTTGGATTTGAGATGAGTCACATTTAGCCTCGTAGGAAGCAAATAAGTGCGAGAATGAAGCCCAATACAGAGGTCACAGCGCCTCCGACAATAAGTAGGCGCTGGACCCACGTCGTGCTTATCCACGAGACCGTGAAGTCAATTCGAAACGGGTGACAATCCGTGAAGGCACGAAGAGCTTGGGCAGAGTAAGAGTCATTAGAACGGTGTGCTTGCGCGTACAAGTTCCGCAGTTTAGCCAACTTCTTGGTGAACTCCTCGTCCTCCAGTTTGAAACAGACGCGACACTTCCCATCAACGAAACTAATTAGTTGCTGGTCTGCCATGCGGTCCAGCAAGAAACAAGCTTCGGAATACCGCCAGGGCGTCATCCTGGTGGCCAGCTCCTCCTTGGTCTTGGGCGGGAGTGTGGCAGCCTCGTGGGCCAGTGTTCGTATCACTGTAGCAAGGTCCTTCTCAGGGTTTCGCACAGAACCCCCAGACCAGTTGTATACCTCAGCTTCGACTGTTTGCAGACTCCTACCTACGGAGGTTCTGATATCTGGACCGTGGATATCATCCACAGGTAACTTGAGATGCAGAGTTTGTGCTCCGAAGAACCCAAGCGTGGGCACGGGCTGACCGTGTATCGACATATGCAAGGGAGCATATGTTCCCAGCATAATTCGGTGATCTTCGACTCTCGTGGTCGTGCCTGGCGCGTCGAAGCCATCCCGCGCAATGATCTTCAACAATTCTTCCGCTACCGACGCTCGGAGAGGATCCAGGGCCCTCATTTGCTCTAGTTGCGTCACTGTCATTTTCCTGACCTCGGTTGGCGAGGATATGTGTGCTGTCAGCAGATAAAATGGAACGACGAACTCGATTAGATTGTCTCTCAGGAACGGCCTGATGCCCGGAATATCGAGCCTAGTCGGTTCCACAATAAGGCGGAACCACATCTGGTTCCTGGCGAGTGGCTCAAGAGGCGAAGCTAGAGTAACCTTGTAAAGCGACTTCTTGATCTCGGCCATCATCTCGACGCGTTGTTCCTCATCAATTTCTTTCACCCAATGAAGGAGGGCGATGTTGCTTCCATCGTCGAGCCCGGGGATATCTAAGGTCTCATGGGCGGGGGGGCCAAGAGAGTTTGGAACTGTCATCGTTAGCACGTCACCCACGAGGCGTTGCTGCGTGTAAAACCAGCCCCAACCCGCAGCTCGCACATGGGATAGCACGACGCGGTCGTTCCAGGTTCCCCGGCGTTTTTCCCGGCAGAAGTGAGGGGATGCAATAAGGAATTCTGAGAGTTTTTGATCGTCGCTCGTCTGCAAAACGAAGTCGTAGATCTCTGTAACCAGCAACTGCCGCTTTCTGATTTGAAGCCAGATTTGCTCTATAAGAATAGGAATGTTCAGCGCCCTGCCTGGGGCAAATATGTCGATGCACGCCATCTTTAACTCCTCGAGCGCGACCCGTGAATGGGCCACAAACTCAGCAATTGAGTCGGACGCTGTCTACACATGGTGGGTGATTTATGGGTGATCTTCCCTAACTTCGTCAAGAAATTGTTTTTGTATTTTATCCGAGATACTTGCTTCCTGGCACGGAAGCTGCTAGCTTAGTTCAAGGAGGTGAACATGATTGACAAACACCGCAAGAATAAAGGCGTCTGCGAGAAGGTAAAGATCAGGGAAACCCTAGATGCACCGAGCCTATCGGCTGCTGAACATTACCTCGTATTGTACCGAATCGGAGCGGAAATTTATGACTACAGGAGGAAAATGTTGCTCCTCCCTCGTTCTGAATCCCGACATTGAGCATGGACAGATTCACACCTTGGCTAGTGGGCCAAGGTTTCTTTTTTCTCGCTGGCCCTCAGATTTGGCAGGCGCAGTTGGAAATGTTAAACGCTGCCTACCCTTGGCGGTTCCGGGCCCCCTGGCAGTAGTGCGCGGCGCTTTCAGTGAAGATGAAGCGCCGGCGGGAGGCGCGCGCGACCACGCCGGTCGTGGCCAACCCGGCGAACGGGTAGAGAACGATATGCTAGGCGTTGGAATACACTTCGATAAGCGGCTGGTTTCGGGTGCATTCCCAGGGAAGGGCATCGCGAGGCGGCCGTGCCGGCCTGCGGGGTGCCCTTTTTGCAAGGAGAAACGCCGCTTGGTGGAAGCTTCTGGTGTAACCCTCCCGCGAGCAGTGTGATTTCACCCGATACCAGGTGGCTTACCGGCCGGAACCCGCACTCCTTCCGGACCGCCATGAACCGGTCGATCCAGGGCCAGCCGTAGGACATGGCGAAACACCGAGCGCGCGACTTCGGCCTCCGCGAAATCGAGATCAGTCTCGAAGATGTCGTCGTGTCCGAGATGGCAAGTATCCCACAATTCGCAACTGCTAACTGGGCGTGAGTTTTCAAGTCGTACGTATCGGTGAATCAAGGAGGTGTAGAGATGTTGCCAATTGGCAATATTTTGCCGGACACTGGAACTCGCGCATCGAACCTCGCCCCGCCACAGCCCTTGTCTTTGCCTGTGAGGCGGCCAGATCAAGATTCTGTGAGGAACTCGGAGCTCTCCACACCTTGGGCAACTGCCAACTTGGACGGAGGGCAGGTCGGGTTGGTTCCAATGTTGTTTGATGGAGTTTCGCTCAATTAGACCCCTCTGGCGACTTGGCTGTACCGAATGGCGGCTCGTGTGAACTGGCGCTCTATTCCAGTGACATTCATGCGGTACGTGAGCATCTCGCGACTGGTACCGTAGGTTCGCGCTGCCGTTCCGAAGTCCAAATGTTGTCGGCGAATGAGCACCAAGGCGTCGCGGGGGAGGAGAAGGCACCCTGCCAGCCAATTCGCCTCGTCCTCTTGCTGCCGGTTATATGTACTCAGCATCAGCGTCCCATCTTCTGTCACATCGATGCGCGCGGGGTTGTGCCCGATGAGGATGTGCGCGAGTTCGTGCATCAGGTCGCTCGCAAGCCGTGTTGGCGCGTGGGACGGGTTAAGGATGACGACGTCCCTGCTGCCCCCGGAGATAGTCACCGCAGACCAGCTATCCGCGTCGTTGCGGCAGAGGATTCGCAAGCATTGCGGGTCGAGCCCCGGAACCTCCTCAACGGTGTGGACGTCCACACCCAGATGGCGGGCAAGGACGCGCGCGCCCAGTGGGTCGGTCGGCCGCAAATCGAGTTGCCGCCGCTGCAGCAGCGCTACCTTCTCGCACCATGTCTTGAAGCCCCGCGCGAACACGTCGTTACCGCTCCTCTTCCGAGGCCAACCAAGCGCGGTGGGCCGCCAAGACCATCTGCGCTAAGGCTTGCGCCGTAGCTGGCGCAAGCGCCGCGTCCTTTCTGAAGTGGACAGCCACCTTAGGCGCGGATTCCGACCGTGGCACCACGCCCAGAATCTGGCCTGGATCGACCCGCAACCATTTGCAGACGTGACACAAGGTGT
>JAJYHY010000319.1 GCA_021784555.1 bacterium | reverse complement strand
GCCAAGGAGGGCGTTAGCCCTGAAATCCCCTGGCTCTATAATTTCAAAATCGACTTCCGCTTCAGATGAACGGCAACGCGGGCCGGATGACAAACGTCAAATTATCTGGCCCTAAAAAATCTCTGCTGAAGCGGTAGATTTCCAGTTTTTTTTCGGAACACACGCTTTGCGCCCTGCTACGGAACTTCCATGACTTTTCGCTGGCAAGAAGTGGCAGCGGGGTCAGAACAACTTATCCATTATTGCTTGCTGCGGACATTCACAAGGTTGCCACACGCCGTCTCGATGACCAAATGAAAGCGACTGCTCATCAGCCACCGAGTGGGCATCCGCCAGTCGGTCTTGTCACGGGCCTGGCCCAGAGTCTTCAGCAACAGCACCCGGTCCTCGTCGTCGAGGAAGATCGCTCCGCGGCGGCCCCTCGGTTCATCATATCGTAAGTGGCACCGGGATACTGAACTCTGCGCTTTCGAGCCACCTTGGTGGCCAGGGTGTGCCGAGCCCGCTCCGAACGAGTCGGAATAGAATGGCTAGAGAGCGCGCTCGGCAAGCCGGGCCCGGTCATTGAACCCTAGCAGGCGCGCGGTGGCGCGGCCGGTCGCGGTGAGTGGCTCGATGCGGACGCCATCAAACCGGAAGTGCGCGGCCCAAGCCTGCTTTCGAGGCTGGAACAACAATACCACCTCTCCAGTCTGTGGGTCCAGCGATGAAAGGTCCGCTCCCTTGCGCCGATTGCACAAGGCGCAGCAGAGCGCCAAGTTGTCCGCGGACGTGGCTCCTCCATGCTTTTCCGCAACGACATGGTCCACCTCGTGCAGAGCGTAGCAAATACCCTCTGAAATTCCACAGTACTCGCAACAGCCTTTGGCACGGTCCCGGACGAGCCGCCGCAATTGCATCGGCACATAGGTTGAACTCATCGCCCACTCAGGCCTTCAATTTCAAGGCGGCTCGCGTCTTGGCCACCCGCACGAGGTGCTCGACCAGTTCGTAACGCTGCCACTCCGCCTCTTCTTCGGCGCTCAGCCCTTCGTCCCGGTTTTTGCGCAGCAATTCGCTAATGCGCGCCTGCAGCTCCGGCGAGGGCCGCAACTCCAGAACCTCCTCCGGCGACGGCAGTTCCGCCAACTTTTCCAGCACCTGCCCCAGCCCGTGGAATCGCGCCCCGCCTGGAGCTTTCACTTCCCGCAAACCCGCAGCCACGATATTGGCTGATTGCTGTTCGAATTGCCGCAAATCTGCCGCCAATTCATCCGGTAAGTCCAAAGTTATCTTCACGCTCGTCAACATACCACGCGCGCAGCCTCGGCGACCACGAAAATGAGCCACGCGTCCTCACCGGGGTCTCTGGTGATGGCTGTTCGGCACAGGGGTGAGAGAGGATGCCGGAGATAAAGACGCGACTGGCTGTTGGGGCCGCCGGGCAGCATCGGCGTCCCGAACACCGGCGCAGAGACCGATTTGCTCTCCGGTGTGTCTCGGGCCGGCCGCTTGGTTGAGGGCCGCCAGTAACTCCTCGCGAAATTCCTCGCTCCCCAAGCACCAGCCCCGTGGCTCGTAATCCCCGGCTCGCTCCGCACGGCGGCGGGCCTCCAATGAAGAGATGGCCAAATTCCTTCTGCCGGTGGCTGAAGCGGTTGGTATAAACTCCAAGCAACCACTACATTCCATTCACGAGGTTACCGCGCCGTCTCGATGACCAAATGAAAGCGACTGCTCATCAGCCACCGAGTGGGCATCCGCCGGTCGGTCTTGTCACGGGCCTGGCCCAGAGTCTTCAGCAACAGCACCCGGTCCTCGTCGTCGAGGAAGATCGCTTCGCGGCGGTCGCTCGGTTCACCACATGGTAAGTGGCGCCGGGATAGTGGACTCCGAGCTTTCAAGCCACCCTGGTGGCAAGGCTGGGCCGATCCCAGAGCCGCGTCCGCCAGGAAAGGACGAGAATAACAAATAAGCGTTTCTCACCCCGCTCCTGTAAAGGCGCTTTTCGACCACTTGGCCGGCAACCTCACGCTTGCCAGCGTAGGGGATTACGGCAGCCGCACCACGCGGTAGAACCGCTCCTGATTGGTTGCAAAGGGCACACTCAGTGTTAGAGAGGAGCCAAGAGCGGTCAGGCTCTCGACGCCTTTGACCCCCTGGTAAGACAAATACCCGGAGAGCCAGGGAAGCAGTTCGCCATCGGGGATCGGCTGCCACGCGCCTGGAGAAAGCCCCGTGGCAGACTGCACCTGGTATTTAAATCCCCAGACCGTATTCCAGGAGAATCGTAGCGCTGAGCCGTCGACCTTCGCTACAGTGATGACGACCGGCCCCGGTGGAGGGGGATTCGTAACGGTAAGCACCGCGGCGCTGCTGGTGATGCCGCCGTAGAGATTGCTGACAGTTAGCACTACAGCGACACTTTGAGTAATTTTCATTTTTGAGTCGTCTGATTGCTCATGAACTGCGCCCAGAGCACCGCCGGTTGCGTTCTTTGAGTGATTTCCACTTTTTAAGCTTTTTCATCTGGCGCTTGCGGTGCGAGAGGTAGGCTTGGTGGTTGCGTCTGTTGTGATACCTCAGCACGATCAGAATGTAGCTGGGGCGCTGTTTAGGGCTTGGGAAACTGGCCTCGATGAGCACTCGCGCCTGCGGCAGTGTCAGCGCAGGAGCTTTTTTTTAAACTTGAGTTGCAGACGCACCAAGAATAATTGCGCCAGGAATACCAGACGCATGTGCCGATGCCAGGCGTTCCAGGAGCGGTGCTCGTAGTGATCCATTCCGAGCTCGGATTTGTCTTCCTCAAAGCAGCGCTCAATGGGCCAGCGCGCACCGCTGACTCGCACCAGTTCGAGCATCGAAGTGCGCCCGGGAGCATCGCTCAAGGCGTACTTGATCTGGTTGTTGGCGTCGTTGCGCAGCAGCAACCAGCGCTCGTTTTCGGGGGTCCGTTCCGCGCTCACATAGACTCGCAGGCGGGCGAAGGCGGCCACAATCGGCCCCTTTTCGCCCTCGGAGATTTTGTGAGTTTGCCAGCTTAAGAGCCCTTTGAGCCCGGCCAGCTCCTCCACCGTGCAGCCCTCCGTCTGCCAGTTCCGGCGCGGCCCACAGACCTTGGGCCAAACCTTCCGCGTGCAGGCAATCTCCGCCAAATAGTGGAAGCCCTTGGGCAGTTGTTCCAGGAAAGAGGGGTTGTTTCCAAAGGAGCAATCACAGGCAATCCACTGACCCTCGAACTGCCCCTTGGCCAAGAGCGGGGTGAGCAGTTCGATGGCCAGTTCCGGCTTGGTCTTGAAGAGGATGTCCTCGGCAATGTGGCAGGCCCGGCGCCGTTCCTGGTAAGCGGGCTCGAACCAGCATTGGGGCAGGTAAAGCCGGCTGTCCAGCAGCGCGTGCCCCTTGGGACTGGAGTAGCAAATGAAGACGCCCGACTGGCAATTGGCCGTCTTGCCCAGCGCCCCGCAATACTGCGGGGCCACTCCCACCGAGGCGCTTCCCTTCTTGGGAAACTCGCTGGCATCGACGCTCCAGACCCCGCCCGGCTCGCTCAGCGATTCGGCCGCCAACTCCCAGTGCCGCTTTTTCATCCATAACTCGTCCCACTCGTAGCCCGTCACGAACCGCTGCAGGTTGCGCACCTGTCCGGGGCCTGCCAACTCCAGGGCCATCCCTTCGACGTTCTTGCGCTCGACCCCGCTCAAGAGGCCCTGCACGTAGAGCTGGCACAACGCCGCCGGTTCCCTCCGCCCAAAGGCCGGGCGGAACAGACCGACAAACTCGTTCAGTTCCTGGGCGACGGTTTGCACGTCCTCCTCGCTCAAGTCGCACTGGGGCGGGAGCTTCGGTTTCCATGAGGCTAAAATATTTTTCATCCGCATTCTCTTGGTGAGGGTTTTTTCTTCACTCAGGCGCTGAGCCAAGAGAAAGGCCGGATTCAACAAGGGCTGGCGCTCATCGCCGTGGATGAACTGCCGCAGCCGCGCTTCCATTACATAGACATACACCTCCTTGCTTTGGCCGTGATGCACGAAACGGCCCTGCCGCTTGGCAAAGCCCCGCGTCCAGCCGATGGCCTGCCACCGGGCCGCCCGATAGCTGGCCCCGCTGAACCGCTGCCGATCCACAAAGCTCTCCCCCAGCCATAGCTCCACCCCGTAGTGCTCAAGCCAATCACGTTGTAGTAAACCGATGTTTTCACTCAAAATAACCGAGGCCAGATGCCGCACCCTGACCCCGGGCAACACCAAAAAACGAACCCCGTTGACCACGTGCTCCAGCCCGCGCGTGCGCTGAGCCAGATTCCAGCCCAGGAGCCGATCCCGGCAACCCAGGTGCTGCACCGCGCCGTGCCATCCCGTCACTCCCAAGAGCTGCCCCGCGCGGCCATAAACCAAATACTTCAGGTTCGGCCCCACCAAGCATGGCGCTCCCAGATAATGATGGCGCGCGAGCAACTCGCGCCACTGCCGGCGCTGGTCCGGCGTGCGGACCAGCTCCCAGCGCAACGGGCGATACTCGCTCAAGCCCCCTTCCGCCTCCGTCGCTTCCGGCAGCGCACCCGCTGCCATGCTGGCGGGGCGGGGCCCGCCACGGGCGGCGGGCAACTCGATCCACCCTTGCCGCCCCAACTCGCTCAATATCCCCAGCGCCGAACGCAGCTTGAGCCTCCCATTAGCGCTTCGCCACTGCCACTGCAGGCACAGCGCGCGAGCCAGGCCCAAACGCCCAGCCTCAGGCCGCTCGGCCATCAGCCGGCGCACAGCCTCCACGTCGGCCGCGTCGATCCTTCGCCCACGAATGATCCGCGCTTCGCTTGTCTCCGGCCCAGCGCCATTCAATTACACCCGTCAATTTAGCGGCGTCCGGGGAAAGCGCAAGTGTAAAACGTCGCTGTAGTGTTAGAGTGTAGGTTCCTTCATCCGCCGCCTGCGCTTCGCCCAGGCTTAGCAACAGGTTGGTGGCGCCAGCGATGGGGTTGCCGTTGAACAGCCATTGGTAGTTCAAAGGCTGGCTGCCTCCGACGCCCGCGCTCAGGGCTGCGGCCGCGCCTGCCAGCACTGTTTGGCTGGCGGGTTGCGCGAATAGGAACGGAGGGCCGAGGCTGCTATGCACGAACCTGGCGGCTCGGGGGCCGTCGGTTTCCGGATTCACTAACCCGAACGCCCGGATATTGCTGTTCGTCGGCAATTGTACTCCCTCGAGCCGCCAGCCTCCGGCAATGCGTAGCGCGTTACCGAGGGCCACCCAGTCCGTGCCGTTAGTCGAACCGTCGAACCGCACCCAATCCACTTCGGGAGCGCTTCCGCCCCTCATCCAGGTGACTGTGGAGCCGTCAAATGTGAGATCCTCTGTCGCGGGTTCGGTGTTACCCAGCCGGCCAATGTTTTGGAGGGATTGTCCAGCCAGGGTGTCGAAGTTTCCACCTGCCAGGATCTTGCCGTCGTCCTGGATCGCTATGGACTGAATGTCGGCAGCAGCCGTGGACTCAGTGGCAACCGTCGAAAAGCTCGAGTCCACCGAGCCGTCGGCATTGAGGCGGGAGATGGCGGAACGAAATTCGGTGACGACCACTATTTTCCCATCCGCCTGTGACTCTGCCCAACTCAGGATGTCTTTGACTGCCGATTCGAAGGTGGTGTCCAATGAGCCGTCGCTGTTGAGCCGGATTAGCGGAGTAGCCTGCCCGAAGGCGTTGGTAAGCCACCCGAATCCGAGCAACAGGCTCTTTCCATCCCCTTGAAGTGAGACAGCTCTGGGGTTGCCGCTGATTTTCGGCCGGAAGCTGGGGTCGAGCGTACCGTCGCTGTTGAGCCGAGCCAGATTCGTGCAGGGCTGGCCCCCCAGCGAGGTGAAACCACCCGCGGCCAGGATCTTCCCATCGGGTTGCACAGCAAAGGACCAGACCATTCCGACCGAGCCTGATCGGAAACTGGCGTCCAGGTGACCTTCGGCTGTGATGCGGCCGAAGTTCGTGCAGGATTGGCCGCCGAGGGTGGTGAACTTGCCGGCAACGAGGATCTTCCCGTCTGGCTGCAGCATGAGGGAATAGACGAGGCCGTCCATTGGGCAGTCGAAGTTCGTATCGAGGGTGCCGTCGGCGTTGAGACGGCCCAGGTCGGAGTTGGGCTGGCCTCCGGCCAGGATCTTGCCGTCGGTCTGTAACATGACCGCCCCCAGCGGCATGTAAGGCGCTCGGAAGCTCACGTCCAGCGCGCCGTTGCTATAAAGCCGCCCGAAGCCGTTGTATATCTGCCCGGGGTCGAATCCCACTCCTTCCACCAGCAACCTGCCGTCCATTTGCGGTACGATGGCCGAGACCCATCCCCCGATCGAGACCGCCCGAAGGGGGCTGGCGCTGAATGAGGGATCGATGGTTTGCGCCAGCGAGATCAGCGCCGTGAAGACTATGCCGATTGCCGCCGCCCGGGGATTGAGCGCCGGTAGGCGCGGGGCGCCGAGGCGCATCCGGTGTGCGATTGTGCATGGCGGTTTCACGCAAAGGCAGATTTTCTGGTGTTGCGGTTCCGAGTTCTGGGCATGTCTCATAATGTTCATTTACCAAAGGTCGGAGCCGAGCGGCGAATTATTCATCCGGGGGGCGTGGATGATCACGCCACCGTGGTGTTGCTCTTTCCAGACGAAACGCAGGCAAAGCTGTATCAGGCTATCTCCGCTTCTGGAACGAGATTCACCAACGGCCCTAAGCAGTGGTGGGAGCATCAAGGCGAAGCCAGCTACAATGCGGGCGGCACAAACATCTCCCGTGGGAGATCGGGACGTTCAAGGTGAAGGGTGGCCAGGGTTGGGGCCGTTGCTACAAATCAATCTTGCGTTTCAGCAAACGGCCCTCCAGCTCGGTCAATCCCGGTCCGGTGGGAACCGACAACGGGTTCTTCTGGGGCGACCGCTCCACACAGTGGATCGCCTGGATTGTAACGAAAGCATTCGGGTTGTACTGCTGGATGGTTTTGATGGCGCATTTCTGGTTCTTTCGAGTGACAACAATGTAAACAACGCCTACCTCACCCTGCATCCCGGTCGCCTTAACCGTGGTCACGCCAAACCCGTCACGTCTTAGAGCGTCGGCCAATTTAGTGGCCTCCCTCTGCGTGATGACCCGGGTGAGTTCACGGCCGATGACCAGTTTCTCATCCACCAGCATTCCGGCGTAATTGCCGGTCGCGAAACCGCCCGCGTAGGCCACATAACAGATCCAGCTATTGAGGTGCTGCATGATTCGTAGCGGGGTCAGAACAAGTTATCCATTACTTCAAGCAGTATGTCATTCCGAGATGCCGAAGCCACAGACGCAACCCTCCGCGGAATTGCGGCGGTCCTCCGTGGGGCCTTGGAGGAGCCCGCTTACCATTGGAACCCGGACCAGGTCTATGACAACATGGACGGCGACCCGCTCATTGGCGCTCTGCCTGAGGCCGGCAAGCCAGCCAGCCGGCTGGAATTACTGCGCTACCTGAACCCGCATCGGGGCGACCCATCCGCGCTCGCCGACGAGGTCGTCTCTTTCTGTCGCCATAACCCGCGCCAGGGGCCGTCGGGAGCGGTTGCAAGCACCGCTTCTCTTGGCCACGTCCAGAGCGTGCGCTCGCTCGTCAACGGTGTGGCCGACCCAGCCGGCACGCTCGGTCTCCGCGACGCTGAAGCGCTCGTGCGCGATCTGGTCAATGACGTCTCAGACGCCTCCGCAAAACTCGCCAAACAGAAGTCTGCGTTGGATGGGAAGAGTCTCGTCAGGCGCGAATACCAGATGTGGTGCTATCCGGCAGCGGATTCGCGCCATCCCTTCGCCGAAATTGGCTCAAGCCGGGCCGACGCCATCAACGCGCTCGGACTGGGCTGGTACGCGCACGATCTCCCTGGCGAAGAACTCCTTCGCTGGGCGCATACGCTCCCCACCTCCGCTTCCGCCCACCGGCCAACCGCCTGGGATGCCGGAGCCGACAAAGGCAACGTCTATTGGCGCCCGGGCGGAAAGACATACCGCCTTGATCGAGACGACTACGGCCCGTCCGAGGTCGTTCACGCCCCGGTCGAAGGTCAAGACCTGGTCGCTCCGATCCAGCCGCTTTCATGAAAGACCCAACCCAAATGACCTCAAGCGAGTTGACGTCATGGCTCCGGGAGCGGCTCTGCTCCCGCGGCACGGCGGCTGCTGACGTCAACATCCGCCGAGGCGAGGCACCTTACGAACGCCCGGCCGCGCTGTGGAAATCCGGTTCCGAGGACTTCCGTAACAACTTCAGGCGGGCGGTACTGCACCTGGTCGAGGAGGCCGGCGCCGCGCCCTGGGAACCAGCTCACTTTAACGAACTGGTCCTGCTCCTTGAAGCGGCCAACTTGTGGGAAGCGGTGTCACCCCTGGAAACCATCGCGCAGTCCCGCGGTCTGCTGCAACACGAGCACGGTCCGCAGCTCCACATGCTCGCCCGGCGAACCCTCCTCGCCCTCGGATGGAAGGGAACGCTGGAATTCTGGCTTGCCCAAAAGCAATGGGTCGGCAACCGCTGGCCTGGCATCATCTTCGCGGGCCTGGCGCGACAAGACGTCGAACTTGCTTTCTCCCAACTCCCTGACCTCGCTACCGGGAGGGAGGCTATGCGCGAGATTCTCAACATGCTCCCGGGCCTCATGCGCGCGGCAAACCTTGGCATCTCCGAGGCCCGCGCCAATGGCCAGCGTGTGGTTGCCAGCCTGCGACCCGAAGCTGCCGAACTCCTGCGCGAGTGGTTCCGGCTGCGCGACTACCCTCTCGAACCGAACGAAGCCCCGGCGAATGGCAACCTCCGGGCCGCCCTCCGAGCCGCCTTGGGCAACGAAAGCGAACCTCGGTTCCGAAACGCGACCCTGCGTGGCAGGTTCAACAACGACTGCGTTTTTGCCTGAGGCATGAATCGCGAACCGGCCACCAAAGCCGCTTTTGTCACCTTCTACTCGTTCAAGGGTGGCGTGGGGCGCAGCATGGCCCTCATCAACACCGCCGGCATCCTGGCCGGACAGCGCGGCTTCCGCGTGCTGGTCCTCGACCTCGATCTGGAAGCTCCGGGCCTTTCGTATCTGAACCCCGAGGCGCCTGACGCTGCCACCTCGGAGCGCCAGGCGGAACTCACGCTCCAGCCCGGCTTCGTCGAGTTGCTTACAGACGCCAAGGAGCGAGGGCCGGAAGCCGACCTGTTCAAGCTTGATGGCGTTCAGCTTGAAGCCAAGTACATGCGGAAGATCAAGATTCCCGACCATCTGCGCGATTTTCCCGACGGCTCTCTCCATATTATGCCCGCCGGACGCTTCGACTCCGACTACGCCCGCCGTCTCGACGCTCTGGACCTCAACTCGCTCTACCGCCAGGGTCTCGGCGAGCCGCTCATCCGCTCCTTCAAGAAGAACCTGGTCGAGTCCGGCCGCTACGACTACGTCCTTGTGGACAGCCGCACTGGCATTTCCGAAGGCGCCGGTATTTGCACGCGCGACCTGGCGGACCTTGTCATGATTCTCAGCGGTCTCAACCGCCAAAACGTGGAGGGCACGAGCGAGTTCCTTCGCGAGTTCCGCGCGGCAACCGATGGCAAGAAGTCCTTCCGCGTTGTCCTGAGTCCCATGCCCAACGGCGAAGACAAGCTGGTCGAAGAGCGCCGAAAGGTCGCAGAGGGCAAGTTTGAAGCGGCTTGGGGCGCAAAAGTCGATCTCTCCCTGGAGATTCCTTACCACCCCCAACTCGCCCTGACCGAGGAGCCCCACATCTTCAGAAGCCGCCGCGGATACCTGTTCGAGGCCTACCGCGCCATTGAGCAGCAAATGATCGAGGCCCTCGGACACGGTGGCTCGGACCTGATGACGGCACTTGAAGGCAGACTTGATAAGGAAAAATACGTGGACGCCTCCGACGATCTTCGACGTATCGCTCGCCTCCCGGGCGGTGGGGAGGCGCTTTTTCGATTGGCCATCCGCCTGGCGACGGACGAACCACAGTCCGTTCGGTCCCAGCCGGGCGACGAGCCGAC
>JAJYHY010000017.1 GCA_021784555.1 bacterium | reverse complement strand
TCCGCCGCGCCATCGCCCAGCCCGACGCCTCCCCCGCCGAACTGCTCCAGGCTGGAAGGCCGCCACGCCGTGGTCGAACGCCGCCTGTGGCAGGCTCGGCCCACCCAGCCCAAGCGCCAACTCTTTCTCTACGACCTGACCAGTAGTTACCTGGAGGGCAGGCCAACAGTTACCTGGATGAGCACCCGCGCGCCAAGCTGCCAACCCAGCGCCGGAAGCTGGCCGCCCGGCTGGAGCATTTAAAGGTGGGAGACGGGCTCACGCTCAGGATACGACGCCGCAGTCCCCGCAATAAATCGCGAATCGCGAATCTAAAATCGCAAATCCCCAGTCTCCGGCTCAAATCGGCCATAGCGCAACGCCAGGGTGGGCAGCACCAGCAGATTCAATATCGTGGAGGTCAACAGTCCGCCCAGGATGACGATAGCCATCGGGCCCTCGATCTCGCGCCCGGCCTGGCCCGCGCCAATCGCCAGCGGCAGCAGGCCCAAGGCGGTTACCAACGCGGTCATCAGGATCGGCAGCAAACGTTCGGAAGCCCCGCGAAAAGCTGCTTCCGGCCCCCATTGCATGCCTTCGTGTTGGACCAGGTGCTCAAAATGGGAGACGAGCATGATGGAGTTGCGCATCGTAATCCCAAAGAGCGTGACAAATCCCACGAGCGAGCCGACCGAGAGCAGGCCGCCGGTGGCGAACACCGCCAGCACACCGCCAACCAGAGCAAACGGCAGGTTCGCCAGGATCAACAGCACGTTGCGTGTCGAGCCGAAGAGCAGCGCCAGCAGCAGCACGATGCCCGCGCCGGCCAAGAGCGAATGCACCAGCAGGTCGTGTTTGGCTTGGGCTTCGGCCTTGGCCGAGCCGGTATAAACGACGTAGGCGCCGGCCGGCAAAGAGATCCGCGAGGCAATTCGCCTCTTGACCTCGGCCGAGAACGCCGCCAAATCACGCCCCGCCACGTTGCAAGTGACCTGCTGGAGGCGTTGCGCACCCTCGTGCATGACGCTATAGCGTCCGCTGGCGGGCTCTATGTCCGCCAACTGGCTCAGGGGCACTCGCAACCCTTGGGCGTTGCGGAGTTGGAGCGCGCCGATGCGCTCCGGATTGCGCCGGCTGGCGGGGTCGAGGATGACGGTTACATCAAAGACCTGGTTGCCTTGGTAGATCTGCGAGACGGTTGTGCCCTGGTACGCGGTCTGGACGGCGTCGAGCACGTCCACCGGGGCGAATCCATATTGGAGCAGCCGCTGCCGCCGCAACCGCACGGTCATCTCCGGCAGGCCCGGCTGGGCCGGAAGATTCACATCGACCGCACCGGGCACCTTTTCCAGTAGTTGCCGAACCTGGGCGGCCGTGCGGTCCAGCACGGCCAGGTCGTTGCCGAATATATCCACGACAAACTGCGCCGTGGCGCCGGAGATGGTCTCTTCCATCCGCTCGGCCAGAAAGGATTCGACAGTAAAGGATAGACCGGGGAATCGGCTTAGCGTCCGCCGAATGCCGGCCTCCACGTTATCGATGTCGGCGCCTTTGAGGGGACGGAGGTCCACGTGCAATTCGCTGTACTGGGGCCCGAAGGGGTCCTCCCCGTTCTCCGCGCGGCCGGCCTCCTGAGAAACAGAGCGGATATAGGGGTTCTTCAAGAGCGCCCGCGCCACCCGTTTGCCCATGCGAATGGATTCGGCCAGGGAGGTCCCCGGCACCGCGCCCATGTGCAGGATGTAATGGCCTTCGTGAAACTCGGGCAAGAATTCGCCCCCGAAGAAGGGCAGGGTAGCGGCCGCGGCCAGGCAAACGAGCAGAACCAGCCCGACGATTGTGCGTGGCCGGCGGCTCACTCCGTGCAGGCAGGCCAGGTGCCACTTCTTCAGCCAGCGGACGTGGCGCGGTTCGACGTGCGGCGACACGCGCGACAGAAACACCAAGCAGAGCGCGGGCGTGACGGTCAGCGCGATAGCCAGCGAAGCGAGGATGGCCAGGATGAAGGAAATCCCCAGAGGCGCGAAGAGCCGTCCCTGCACGCCCCCCATCATTAGCACCGGCACGAACACCGTCGCGATGATAAAGGTGGCATAGACGACGGCATTGTTGACCTCCAGGGACGCCTCCCGCACCACGTCCAGAATCTCCCTCGGGCTAAGCTTCACCGTTCCACCGCTCCCACCAGCGCCCATTCCGCCGGTCTGTGCCGCCGCTTCCCTATTAGCGCGAAATTCCCGGAGCCGGCGCAAGATGTTTTCCACGTCGATGATGGCGTCATCGACCACCACGCCGATGGCGATGGCAAACCCGCCCAGCGTGATGGTGTTGATGGAGACGCCGCCCCAGTCCAACACGATGATTGCGACTAAGAGCGAGAGGGGGATCGAGATGAACGAGATGAAGGCCGTCCGCAGATCCAGCAGGAAGAGAATGAGCACGAGCGCCACCAGCGCCCCACCGATCATCAAGGAGTGGCTGACATTGTGCAGGGAGGCCTCAATGAAATTCGCCGGCCGGAACAGCCTCGAATTCAAATGAATCCGCTCGGCGGCCAGAGCCGGTTTCATCTGGTCCAGCGCGGCTTCCAAGGCCCGAGTCACCACGAGCGTGTTCGCTCCGTACTGCGCATACACGAGAAGAACCACCCCGGATTCGCCGTTGATCTGCGCGTCGCCAAACTTTGGAGCCGGGGCGTCACGCACCTCGGCCACGTCTTTCAGCCGGACGCTCAGACCCGCATGCGGCGTCAGGACGACCTCACCCAGTTGCCGGGGCGTGAGGGCCTGGCCAGTCGTGCGAATGACCACCCGCTGATTAGCCGTTTCCACATAGCCCCCTCCCCGCACGCCGGTCGCCTGTCGCGCCGCCGCCAGTACTTGGTCGAGCGATAAGCCGTAGGCCAGCAGACGCTTGGGCTTGACCTGAATCTGCAACTGCCGAATGTCCCCGCCGAAGACATCGACCTTGGCCACCCCCGGCACGCTGAGCAAGTAGGGCTGGAATGTCCAATCGGCGAAGGTCCGCAGTTCCATCGGCGTCCGGTTGGTGGAAGTCAGTCCCATGACCATCGTCAGGCTGGTCGATGAGGTCAGCGGCCCCATGCGCGGCGGCCCCGCCCCCTGAGGCAAACGGCTGAGGACCTCTCCGAGGCGCTCGCTGACCATCTGCCGGTCGCGGAAAACATCGGTGCTATCCCGGAACACCAGCGTTACAACTGACAACCCCTGAATCGACTGGGAGCGGATTGCCTCCAGTCCCGGTGTCCCGTTGAGTTCCGTCTCGATAGGCAGCGTAACCAGTTGCTCGACTTCTTCGGAAGATAAGCCCGGCGATTCGGTCTGCACCACCACTTGGGGCGGAGCGAATTCGGGGAAGACATCCAGCTTGGTGCGGGTGGCGACATAAAGCCCATAGACGAGGACGATCAGGCCCAGCGCAACGACCACACCGCGATGGCGCAGGGAGAATTGAACGATCCGGCTTAGCACGGGGGTGGCGTTGGCGCGTTAGTCCGCTTCCTCGATTTGACCCCTGCGCTCCTCCGAGAGCAGCATCTGCGCGCCCTTTACCACCACTCGCTCGCCTGGCGCTACTCCCTGGCTTACAAACCAACCTCCGGGAATCGGCTCAACCAGGCCGACCGCCCGCCGCGCGAATTTGACCGCGCTGACCGTGGTGTAAACCCACGTCTGTTCATCCGAGCGGACAATTGCCGAGGCGGGAACAAGGGCGCCTTGACGCGGCTGACCCGGCAACTCGATGAACCCGTTGAGCGTCAGCCCCGGGGTCAAACGCGGTGCGGCATTCGTCACCACAAACAGGTAGCCCTGGCCTTGAACCAGAGGATCGATTGTAGCGGCCGGACCCATGAATTGCGCCCGGACTGGGTCTCCTCCGCAAGGCAGGACCAGCCGCGCCCCAATCGGCGGTTCTTCCAGGCTCTCGCCCGCGGGCAGGTCGAGTCTCACCAGGGCCGTCTGGCGCGCGGCCAGGGAGCTGAGAAAGGTGTCCAGGTCCGCGTGAGTGGCAATGGCTTCTCCCCACTCCGACAGCAGATGGGCCTTGGCGGTATCAAGGGCAATTTGATCGTGTTGCATGGCCGCCTGGGCGGCTTGAAGCGCCTTGACCGAGGTGTTCCGGCCTTGCTTAAAAAGGGTCTCTAGCCGGGCATAGTCGTTGCTCGAAGCCTCGAGTGCGACACTGCTGGCCGAAATATCACTCGCCAGCGAGATGAGCGGCGTCGGCGCCAAAACTTGCCCGTATGCGGTGCGCACCCGCGGCAATGTCATCGGCGCCAGCGCCACCGTCTGGAGCCCGATGCGGGTCTGGGTCGCCGCATCCAGGTTTACGACTGGCTCACCATTTGTGCTGCGCTCGATTCTGGACTCGGGCTGAATGGGGGCGTCACCTTCCGCTCCAGACCGTTGTCCGGCGCTCGTCAGCCGATAAGCGTAAATCACACCGGCCACCGTGCCCACGCCCAGGATCGTTATGAAGATCCAACGTTTCATCGTGTGAGCCTATTAAACCAAATCTGTCAATATCCTGACGGCGAGCTTACATTTTTGTCAGGTTCCGACCGGTTCA
Source organism: bacterium (assembly GCA_021784555.1). Taxonomy (GTDB): domain Bacteria; phylum Verrucomicrobiota; class Verrucomicrobiia; order Limisphaerales; family UBA8199; genus JAJYHY01. The sequence continues at coordinate 40,828 of JAJYHY010000017.1, read as the reverse complement.
GTGCCATTCCGGCAGGAGAGGAACATCCTCTGCCTTGGCAGCCGCCCTGAGTGGCTGGTCCAGAGAAGCCAACGGCACCCCTCGGCGCAGGGCTAGCTCGAGGTAGGCGGCGTCGTAGCTCGTCAGTAAGTGGCGTTGCGCCAAAAGCTGGGTTGCATCCCAGACCCGATCTAGAGACGCGCCGTCGATATCGATAGGCAGCGAGCGAAAAAACAGGAGGTGGCTGCTAATAGCGGCCCTCGTAGCCCGTTTCTGGCGTTCGATGCTCAGCAGAGCGTTGGCAACCTCCCATCTCCACAGCGCGGGTACCAGAGCGCGCGTCCCTTCGCCCAAGGAATCCAGCACCCGATCTGTCTCCACTGTGGCCTCATCCTCCAAAACCCAAGTGAGAGCAAAAGATGAGTCGAGGGCAAAATTCATTGCCGACCGCAGTTGATTAGATCTTTCACTCTTAGCCTGGACTTGCCGGAAGGATTGAGGACGATGCGCTTGGATCTCACCTTCTCAATGGCCCGACGTACCTCGCTCAGGGCGGGCTGCCGGGCGGGGGTGAGCCAGGCAACCTCTTGACCATGCAGCGTGATGGCAAATCCTTCGCCCCGCCGGGCCCGCTCTAGTAACTCGGAAAACCTGGCTTTGGCTTCCGAGGCCGCAATAGTGGTCGTTCCGTTCACAGATGCACCTTATAGCTGAATACTTGACCAGTCATTGACTAATCTAGCACAGGCTCTAATTATTGAAACACCGGAACAGCCGGTATCGGTTTGCAGGCACGCGTGGCTATAGACAGAACCTCGGATTCGAGTCCTGGGGAACGGGCGGTTAATTCAAGCTCGCCAGGTCTCTTTGAGGATTGCACGATGATCTGGGCCAGCCCGTTGAAGACACTCCGTTTCCAGTGAACGCGAACCGGCTTTTCTTGAACCAGGAGAGAGACGCCTTTGCTTAACCCTCCGGGCCCTTCACTGTTCTTCACCGCCACGGCTATCGTGTTATCCCCGGCATGGAGAAAACGGCCAATTTCGTAGGAGTGGGAGACGGCCCAATCGTGGGCTTCGCCGACCTTTTTGCCATTCACATAGACCCAGCCGTCATCGTCAATAGTCCCGAAATTCAGGGTGACATGGGTCGCATTTAAATCCTCGCCCGTGGGAGTGTAATGAGCGCGGAACACGGCCGATTCGCCTGGCTCAAGGGGACCGGTTGGCTTTCGCACGTCTGTTCGGCGCCAGCCGCTCTCATCGCAAGTCTCCGCCAACTCTGGCCGGTCGGCAGTGCTTGAAACGCGCTTCATGAGCCAGTGATTCAGTTGAATCGAGCGAGTCGCCGGCTGAGCGATATAGACATCCGGTTCATGGCAACTGGGGTCGCCATTGCCAACCCCCAGAATCTTGCCCGGCCCGCTCAACTCGAAATGGATGAGGTTGTCGGCGACCGGCACCGTCCGCCCTTCTGAATCGGTTACCACCACGGTGATGACGCTCACATCCTGGCCGTCGGCATTGATGGCCGCCCGATCTGGAACGAGCTTAATCGCCGCGGGCGCGCCTGTGGTTTCGACTTTCTCCTGCGCAATCACCTTCCCGGCCCGATAGCCTTTGGCCAGGAGCGTTCCCGGCGTGTAAGGCACGCTCCAAGCCAGGTGCGAGTCCTTCGGCATGGTCTTTCGGCCCAGGCTCCGGCCATTGAGAAAGAGTTCAACCTCTTGGCAATTGCTGAAGCAGCGCACATCAATGTCCTGGCCTTCTTGGCCAGGCCAATTCCAGTGCGGCAGCAGATGCAACACGGTGCGGTCGCTCCACCACGCCTGGTAGTAGTAGAAATTATCCTTGGGGAACCCGCATGTATCCATGATTCCGAAATGGGAGTTGATGCACGGCCAACCGTAAGGCGTCGGCTCGCCCCTATAATCAAAACCCGTCCAGGCGAAGCCGCCGGAAAGCCACGGACGAGCGGCGAAGAAACTCCACCATTTCTCGGCCGTGTAGGCCCAGGGCGGAGCGTTATCGTCGTACGAGCTGACGTAGCCGCGCTTGGGGTCGTTGGCATAAATGCCGCGGGTGCAAACGGTGCTGGCCTGCTCGGTGCCGACATTGGGCTGGTTGGGATGCTCGGCGTGGTAGTCGTCCACGTCGCGCCCGATGTTGTAATTCCAGCCGCGCACGTCGATGATGCGGTTAAGCCCCCTATAGACATTGCCCACATTTCCCGCTTCCGTGACCTGGCGTGTGGGGTCCAACCGGTGAACCAAGCGTTGCATTGTCGCCGCCACACGCCCTCCCGCCGGGGTGGTCTGGACCCATTCCTCGTTGGCAATCGACCAGATAATTACGCTGGGATGGTTGCGGTCGCGGCGGACCAGACCTTCCAACCGCTTCAGATTGGCGGCATCGCTGCCCAAAAGCCGGTTCTCGTCCATGACCAGCATTCCGAGTTGGTCGCAAGCATCGAGCAATTCCGGGGTGGGCGGATTGTGCGACGTACGATAAGCGTTACACCCCATGTCTTTCAATCGAGCAATGCGGAAATACTGCAGGCGGTCCGGCAAGGCCGAGCCGACCCCGGCGTGGTCCTGGTGGTTGCAGGTGCCTTTTAGAACATAAGGCTTGCCGTTGAGCAGAAAGCCCTTGTTCGCATCAAACTGCACGGTACGGATGCCGAAAGGCGTTTCCACCCGATCGACCGTCTCGCCTCCGGACTCGACGGTGGTGATGAGCTTGTAGAGCTGGGGTGATTCGGGCGACCAAAGCACCGGCGAGTTGAACTCGATTTGCGGCTCCACTTCCCCTTTGGACCAAGCTGCCAGCCTTTCCGAGGTTTGAATCCAGGCAACGGACTTATTGTCGGGGCCAATGACCTCACACCTAACGTCCGCATTGGCCGGCGCCTTCTGGTCATTGCGCAAGCGCACATCGATATGGATGGTGACGGGGCCTTTAGGAACGTTGTTCTTGAAGCGCGAATAGACGAACACCCCATCGGGCGCCACCGCCAGCGGCCCGGTCTTGACCAGCCAGACGTGCCGATAGATTCCCGCGCCTTCGTAAAACCAGCCCTCGAATTGCGAGGCATCCACCCGCACCGCCAGAACGTTCTTGCCGCCGCAGTTGGCCACGTCGGTAATGTCATAGCGAAAGCTGCTGTACCCGCTCTCGTGATGGCCGATGAAATAGCCGTTGAGAAAGACGCGGCAGTCGCGATACACGCCGTCAAACTCCAGCCACAGTCGCTTGCTCGCGTCCGCCTTCGGCAACCGGAAGGCGCGTCGATACCAGCCGACACTGTTTTGAGGAAATCCGGGGCCTATCGGTTTGAATCCGTGCGAACCGTTCGCATGCCTGTCAAAGGGCAATTCAACCGCCCAATCGTGCGGCAGGTTCACCGTTCGCCAGGTCGCGTCATTAAAGCCGCTGGCCGCCGGGCCGGAACTGGAGCCGGCCTTGGCGAGATTTTCGCCGGTGCCCCAGTCGTCTCCGAGATGAAATTTCCAGCCGAAATCCAGCAGCGATCGTTGGCGAGCCATGGGTGATTCAGCCCTGGCAGCGGATGAGACGAAGCAAAGCCCGAGGGCGAGCGTCGGGACAGCCAGCCAGGCAAGGGGTGAGAGGAAGCTCTTTCGCGTGTTTCCGTTCATGAGCGAGGTTTAACAAAATGCCGCATCCAAGACAATGCCGAAGTCCACCTGCCATGCCTCGCCGCAAATCCTCGTCCATACTTTCGTTATGGATTTGCCCAGGAGCTGAGCCGCCGGGTCTCACGCAAGAGCAATGCGGGCTGGCCCCATTCGAGGCGATTCACGATACGCAATGTGCGCGGGAGTAAAGGCGCTCGTTACGACTCGCTCAAGGCCCAGGGTGGGCGCATTGGGCGGGAGCACATGGCGTTGGCGGCGTCATCGTTTTCGAATCGTTCGGCCTGAGGGTCCCACCGGAGTTTGCGCCCAAGCCGAATGGAGATGTTGGCTAGGTGGCAGACCGTGGAGACGCGATGGCCGATATCGACCGGGAAATAAGGGTCTTTGCGGCTTTTGACACACTTGAGAAAATCGTCGTGCTCGCCTTTAGGATTCGTATAGAGATGGATCTCATCCGGGCCGATAACTGAATTGAGGATTGGCTTTGAACTCGCCTGCACCGGCCCGCGCCAGCCGGTGTTGCCGACCCAGCCCTCCGTTCCGATGAACTTGATGCTGGGATTGCCGGGCTTGCAGGTCATCACGACCCCGTTGGCGTATTTGTAGGTGACATCGTAATCCTTGGGCGTGTTGTAAAGGCCGCCTGTCCAAAGCGTTCCTTTGCCATCGACCTCGATTGGGCCGCTATGCTCGGTGTTGTTCCCCCACTGCGCGGTGTCGAACAGGTGGGCGCCCCAATCGGTGATAATCCCGCCCGCATAATCCCAGATCCAACGGAAGTTGAACGGGAGTCGATCCTTGGTGTAGGGCGCGTAAGGGGCCGGACCGAGCCACATCTCGTAGTCCAGGTACTTCGGCACGGGCTGCGGCGTCGGGTTGCCTGGGACAGTGGGTTGTTTGGGCAAAATGACCTCGATGCGCTGAAGCCTGCCAATCCGTCCGTTGCGGACCAGTTCCGCGATGCGGTGGTATTCGGGAACGGAACGGTCTTCGGTGCTTGTCTGGAAGACGGTCTTGTGCCGGCGAATGACCTTAACCAGGAACTTGCCTTCATCAATGGTCAGCGTTGGCTTCTCGCACTGAACGTCTTTGCCGGCGCGCGCCGCCATGACACTGATGAGCGTGTGCCAATGGTCCGGAGTCGAGATCATCACCGCGTCGATGTCTTTGCGTGCAATGATGTCGCGGAAATCCTTGGTCATGCCGCAATCCTGGTTGTCGTAGGCGGCATCGACCATGGCCTTGGCCTTGCGCATGCGGTAGCTATCAACGTCGCAAACCGTGACCACCCTGGATGCCGGAAGCTTGAGGTAAGCCACCAGGTTCCAGCCGGTGCCATGTTCGCCCACGCCGATGAATCCCACGGTGATTTGCCTGCTGGGGGCGTTGGCGCCCAAGACGGATGCGGGAATGATACATGGTAAAGCCACGCTGGCGGCGCCGGCGCGCAGGAATTGTCGTCGGGTCAGTCGTTTCATAAAATAGCGTCTATTTGCGTCCGTACTGGCCCATCAACTGGCCTTGGGCAAGGACATGATTAGCCATCGCGCGCTCCACTTCTCTCTTTGTGGCTCCGGGCTTCAGATCCAGGAGCGTGTCGAGTGCGTAGATCTTGAAGAAGTAGCGATGAGGCCTGCCCCGCGGCGGACAGGGGCCGCCATAACCGAGATGCTTGAAATCGTTCAGCCCCTGGGTGGCACCCTGGGGAATATGCTGGGTCTTGGCCACGTCTTCAGGCAGTTCGGTGACAGTCGCGGGGAGGTCATAGAGGACCCAGTGGACCCAAGTGCCGGAAGGGGCGTCAGGGTCCTCGGCAATAAGGGCCAGGCTCTTGGCGTTTGAAGGAGTGCCCTGCCAGGCCAGGGGCGGCGACACATCCCGTGCGTCACAAGTGTATTTGGCGGGAATTGTCTCTCCCTCTTTGAATGCGCTGCTGGTCAGTTCCATGGTCTTAACCTTTCCGTTTTTGTCGGCGGCAGCCGAGCATGCCGCCATCACGCCGGACAGCAAAGCATAAGTCGCTATCGCGGCTAAACCGTTCCAACCACGACCCCGGAGTTTCATGGCCCAACCTTACTCCGGCGCCCCCCCTGGCACAACCGAAAAACAGCAATTGCGTGTTGCCAGAATCCGGCCGAGTTGCCTAAGTTCGCGGATGCGTCGATTCTCATTTTTGTTCATGGCGGCGAGCCTGCTCCTGACTGCCGCCTGCGCGCACGCCGCCACCGGCCGGATCATCAAGGTGCTGCCGCTTTTCCTGGACCGCCAGGGGCGCCAGATGCTGGCCCCCAGCCTTTACGAGCGCGACGCCTACCAGGCATTTCTGCTTGCGCACCCGAAGTTGCAGGCAGGTATGCTCTTCGAAATCCAGTGGAAGACCAAGGGCCAGCCCGCCGCCCCGCTCAAGTTGCGCGTCGAGTTGCGTGGCATGGCCGAGGGGCAATTGCCAAAGCTGCTCGTGATGGAGCAGAAGGTTAAGCGCACCCATTGGTTCAGCCGCTGGACGGCAATGAAGTTGAGCGGCAAGGATTTCAAGACCTTTGGGCGAGAGACAGCGTGGCGCGTCACGTTATGGCAAGGGGATGAAATCCTGGCCCACGAGCAATCGTTTCTTTGGTAGTGAATGGCTTTGTTGCCGGTCCAAATTCCCTTTCCTTTGGCCAGAATTCCGGTATCTTTTCGCGGCGCCTGAGGGAAGGCTGACGGGCCAGGATGGCGGGATGCGCCCTCCTGGAGGCGCCCCGCTTTGCCGCGAGAAACCCGCAAAGCACTTGCACACTTGCGAGGCTGGCGTCGGCGTCAGTCCTCACTTTTTCCGCGGTAATGGAAGAGGAAATGGCGGAAAAAATGCAGGACTGACCCCGACGCTGCATGCCTGGATTGGCCTTGCATCAGCATCTCAGGGAGTGCCGCGGTTTGCACGATGGACGCAGAACATATAAGAAATTTCAGCATCATTGCCCATATCGACCATGGGAAGACGACGCTTTCGGATCGCCTCCTGCAGCGCACCGGCACGATTGCGCCGCGGGAGATGGAAGATCAGTTGCTCGACTCAATGGACCTGGAGCGGGAACGGGGCATTACCATCAAGGCGCACCCGGTGACCATGCTCTACCAGGCGGAGGATGGCCAGACCTACGAACTGAACCTTATCGATACACCTGGACACGTTGATTTCTCTTACGAAGTCTCCAGGAGCCTGAGCGCTTGCGAGGGCGCCCTCCTCATCGTCGACGCCGCGCAAGGGGTCGAGGCCCAGACGGTCGCCAACGTGCATCTGGCGATGAGGCAGAACCTGGAGATCATTCCGGTCATCAACAAGATTGACCTGCCGCACGCCAATGTCCCGCAGACCAAACAGCAGTTGGAGGACATTCTGGCCATTCCAGGCGAGTCGGCGATTCTTGCCAGCGCCAAGGAAGGAATCGGCATCGACGAGATCCTTAAGGCTATCGTGGAGCGTATCCCGGCTCCCAAAACGCGTATGTCAGGCGCGCTCCAGGCCCTGGTCTTCGATTCCTATTTTGACACGTTCAAAGGGGTGGTGGTGCATGTGCGGGTGTTCGCGGGCGAACTCAGACCCGGGATGCAGGTCAAGCTCCTGCACTCGAATAAGAATGTCGAGGTAAAGGAGGTCGGCAGTTTCAATCCCAAGCCCTACGTTCGGGAGAAGCTGGAGACGGGCGAAACCGGCTATATCACGGCCAACATAAAGACTCCGGCGGAAGTGAAGATGGGTGAGACCATCACCGACGCGCGTCACCCGGCGCCCGCCTTGCACGGATTCAAGGAGATTCATCCCATGGTCTTCAGCGGGATCTATCCGATCAACACCGCCGATTATGAGCACCTGAAGGCCAACCTTGCCAAACTGCAGTTGAATGACTCGGCCTTCGTCTATCAGGCAGAGACCTCGGTGGCGCTGGGGTTCGGCTTCCGGTGCGGTTTTCTGGGCCTGCTGCACCTGGAGATTGTGCAGGAGCGGTTGCGGCGCGAGTACAACATGGACATCATCGCGACCTATCCGAGCGTCATTTACCGGGTCAAGATGACCGATGGCACGGTAAAGGATGTCGATAATCCCACCTTCCTGCCGGAACCGAATTACATTGAGGTGATCGAAGAGCCGATAGTCAAAGCCTTCATTATCTGCCCCAACGAGTATATCGGCGAGATGATGGCGTTGAGCTCGGAGAAGCGGGGGATTCTCTCAAATACCGAAACCCTGGATTCACGCCGGGTGATGCTCACCTGCCGGCTGCCGCTGAACGAGATCCTGATCGATTTCCACGACCGCATCAAGAGCCTGACCCACGGCTATGGTTCCATGGACTATGAACACGCCGGTTACCAGGAATCGGACATGGTAAAACTCGATATGCTGGTCAATGGCGAATCGGTCGATGCCTTTTCATGCATCGTGCATCGGGACAAGGCCGAGGGCCGAGGACGGGCGCTGGCGGCCAAACTCAAGGAGGTCATCCCTCGCCAGCAATATGCGGTGGCCATTCAGGCGGCTATTGGCGGCAAGATCATTGCCCGTGAAACGGTGAGCGCGCTCCGCAAGGACGTTACCGCCAAATGCTATGGCGGCGACATCAGCCGCAAACGCAAACTGCTCGAAAAACAAAAGGAAGGCAAGAAGCGGATGAAAGCTTTCGGCTCGGTAAACATCCCGCAGGAGGCCTTCATCGAGGTCCTGAAGGCTTGATTCAATATTATATGATACGTTGGTTTCTCTCCCGGACGGTTCGCGAGGCCACGGCTATGGCCAAGCACGTCCGCAAACTGCTCAACCATCAACGGGACATCCTCTCCCCGGAGGCCATCGCCGGCATTCAGGAAGCGATTGCCAGCCTCCGGGCCGCCATCAAGAACAAAGCCTCTAAGGCCGGCTTGCGCGAGGAGATGCAGAACATCGAGATTGCGGCCAACAAATGGCTCATCCCCTATCCGAACCCCGGCTGGCGTGAGAACGTTGAAGTCCTGCTGGTGGCCTTGGCGGTGGCCATGGGCATCCGCACCTTTTTCCTGCAGCCGTTCAAGATCCCGACTGGCTCGATGCAGCCCACCCTCTTTGGCGTGACCTCGGTGAACTTGCTGCAGCGTCCGGAGATGAAGATCCCGTCCGGTTGGGAGCGGGTGCATGAATGGTTCCAGGGCACCTCCTACATTCACATCACCGCCAAGAGCGACGGCGAATTGGAGGCGGTAGGGCGGCCACTCCGGCTTTTTATCTTTAATCTTAAGCAAACCGTCTATGTGGGGGGACACGCCTATACGATTTGGTTTCCGCCCGATTTTGGGGCGCCGCCGCGAGGCACCCTTATGGCCCGCGCCAATCTGCAAATCGGGGAGATGTTCCACGCCGGGCAAGACATCGTCAAACTCGAGGTGAGCGCGGGCGACCACCTCTTTGTGGACCGCGTGAGCTATAACTTCCGCACTCCCAAGCGCGGGGAGATCATTGTGTTCGAGACCAAGGGCATTCCCGAAGAGGAACGGGAGCGGTTCAATATCCCGGCGGACGAGTTTTACATCAAGCGCCTGGTGGGTCTTGGCGGCGACAGAATCCAGATCGGCAATGACCGCCATCTCATTGTGAATGGCCAGCGCCTGGACGCCTCAACGCCGCATTTTGAAAAGGTGCTGGGCTTCAACCCCGACGTTCCCGCAAAAGTCAATCATTATTCAGGCTATGTAAAGCAGCCTACTTACCTGGCTCCTTACTTTTACGAGCATCCGGGTGGCGTGGTGGTTCCCAAGGGCGATTTCCTGGTCATGGGCGACAACACGATGGACAGCCTGGATTCGCGGGCGTGGGGGCCGTTCCCCTCGCAGTACGTCATTGGGAAATCGTTTTTTGTTTATTGGCCGCTGACAAGCCGGTTTGGGTGGGGCTATCATCGCTGAAGATGATGATACGCTGGTTTCTCTCTCGCACGGTTCGCGAGGCCACGGCCATGGCCAAGCACGTCCGCAAACTGCTCAGCCATCAACGGGACATCCTTTCTCCCGAGGCCATCGCCGGTATTCAGGAAGCGATTGCCCGCCTCCGGGCTGCCATCAAGAACAACCTCCCAAAGCCCGACCTGCGCAAGGAGATGCAGACCCTCGAGCTTGCGGCCAACAAGTCGCTCATCCCCTATCCAAATCCCGGCTGGCGCGAGAACGTTGAAGTCCTCCTCGTGGCCTTGGCGGTGGCCATGGGCATCCGCACCTTCTTCCTGTGCCCCTTCAAGATCCCGACCGGTTCGATGCAGCCCACCCTCTTTGGCGTGACCTCGGTGAACTTGCTGCAGCATCCGGAGGTGAAGATCCCGAGCGGCTGGGAGCGGGTGCGGGAATGGTTCCAGGGCACTTCCTACATTCACGTCACCGCCAAGAGCGGCGGCGAATTGGAGGCGGTGGGAAAGCCGTTGCGTCTCTTTATTTTTAACCTCAAGCAAACGCTCTACGTGGGCGGGCGCGCTTACACGATGTGGTTCCCGCCCGATTTCGGGGAGCCACCGCTGGGCACCCTTACGAAGCGCGCCGACTTGCAAATCGGGCAGATGTTCCACGCCGGGCAAGCCATCGTCAAACTCAAGGTGAGCGCGGGCGACCACCTCTTTGTGGACCGGGTGAGCTTCAACTTCCGTCCCCCGAAGCGCGGGGAGATCATTGTGTTCGAGACCAAAGGCATTCCAGAAGAGGAACGGGCGTTTTTCAACATTCCCGACGACCAGTTTTACATCAAGCGCCTGGTTGGCCTGGGCGGGGAAACGGTCCGCGTCGGAGCCGACCGCCATCTGTTCGTCAATGGCCGGCGCCTGGATGCATCGACGCCGCACTTTGAGAGGATGCTTGGCTTCGATCCGAAGAGCGCTCCACGCCTCAACCAGTATTCGGGTTACGTGCCTGCCCCTTCGCCCGAGGCGCACTACTCCGAGGGACACCCAGCGGGCATGCCTGTCCCGAGGAATAGCCTCCTGGTTATGGGCGATAACACACTCGAGAGCCTCGACTCCCGTTTTTGGGGCCCGTTGCCTGCCTCCTACGTCATCGGAAGATCCTTCTTTGTCTATTGGCCGTTTACCAGCCGGTTTGGGTGGGGCTACTATCGCTAAGTCCTCCAGGGCGTAAGTTCGGTGACGTATTCACGATTTGCGATTTTAGATTTGCGATTTGCGATTTGCGATTGCGGAGGAGCGGCCCCCGTCGGCACGTCACTGTATTTGCGCCCATGGCCACTAAGCCTGCCTGCCTGCCGCCGATGCTTGCCAACAAGCCATCGCCCGGACTAAATTGAGGTATGATCTTGATTCGCCACGTGCCTGAACCGAAGATGAAGCCGTTTGTTGCTCGGTTCGTGGCCGATTGCGAAGTGTGAAGATGAGCAAGAACATTGAGGCAAAGGCCTACTGTGGCGACCCGGATCGTGCGCGAAGGATATGCGAGAGGCTCGGAGCTCGTTTTGTGAGGAGGCACCGGCAACGTGACACGTATTTCGTCGTGCCACACGGCCGTCTGAAGCTTCGCGAGAGTGATCGCCTTGATCCGATGCTCATTCACTACGACCGGTTGGACATGCCTGCCATTAGAGAGAGCTCCTTTACGCTCGTCAAGTTGTCCCCGCCCGTAGATGAGTTGAGAAACGTCCTTTCGAAAGCCCTCGGCGTTAGAATCGTTACGGACAAACAACGCGATACATATTTGATGGAGGGTGCGCTCGTCAATCTCGACACCATCGCTGGGTTGGGAGAGTTTCTCGAAATAGAAGTGCAGGTCGAAGGACTTGGCTGCGAAGCCAGGGCCAGGGAACATGCCGGTCGGCTCAAGCGGGAGTTTGAAGTGGAGGAAAATGACCTGATACCATGGTCTTACGCCGACCTCCTGGCGATGTACCGTCAAGCGCGGATGTGGCGCAAGCGCCTGGCGCAAACCGCTGGGGCTGGTCATTTGTTTTTGGTTGATGGGCCCAGTGGGGCCGGCAAAACGACCGCTAGTGAGGCGCTCTGGCGAGATTCGGCTCTTCGTCTGAAATTTGTGCGCCGGCACTGCACAAGAAGACCCAGATCGGAGCAGGAGAACGAGTATGTCTTCGTGTCCCCGGACAAGTTCCGGTCCATGGCCGCTTGTGGCGATTTCCTCGATTTCCGGGATTTTGAATTCGGGATGAGTTACGGGCTAGCATGGAAGGACGCCCTCGAGCCGCTCTTGGCCGGGCAGAACGCGGTGGCAATTATGAATTGGGGAAATGCAAGGCACATCCGCCGAGCCTTTCCTGAGGCTCGCCTGATCCTCTCGATTGCATCGGTGGAGACCCTCCGTCGGCGGCTCGTCGCAAGAGGAATTCACGATGACGCCCAACTCGCCGAACGCCTTGAGAACGCGCAACGCTTTTCCCGGAACAGTTCTGATTACGATCTCCTCGTGCAAAATGAGGATGGGCGACTGGATGCTGCGGTTGAAGAGATCAAGCAATACGTGTTGGCAAATTCAGCGAAAGTGGAAGCTAGTCCCTATGCACGCCGATGAACAGACGCCAGATCACCGCCATGCGGCGCTGATGTGCCTTTACGAGCGGACCTGGGAAGAGATACAGCGTCTGCGGGAGTTCGAGTGGAAGGCTGCGTTTTCTTCAAATTCCAAGCTCTCGGCCTGCTGGTGCCACTCAGCGAATGGCGACCGAAATTCTGGGCATTGATTGGGCCCTGGTGGAGAGGCTGAGCGCATCCCTGCGGTTGTTCCCCTATTATCTCATCCTAGCGAGGTTCCGCCTCAGACCGTCTTTCCCACGTCATTGAGCATTTTTCATTAGGCATTGGGCATTAGGCATTGCCAATGAATAATGCCAAATGCCCAATGCCTAATGAAAAATGCCGCTGGCGTCACACCCGAGGCTGGTTCAGCAGCTCTGACCGCTTGGCTATGAAACTCAAGGTGGAACCGCCCCGGTTGCTTGGCGGCGAACTCGTTGGCCCAGTCCTACTTGGGCGCGGGACCTAGCGTCACCTGGGCGAGGTCCTGGGGCCTGAGCCACCTGGCAAAGGCCTTGCGCACCGCCGCCGCATCCAGCTTCACGTAGCGACGGGCGGCGCGGACCGGTTCGTCGAGCGGCAGGCCAAGTTCCGAGCGCGAGAGCCAGCCGCCGGCGATCTCGCCAAAGCTGGCCTCGGAGAGAGGGACCTTGCGAAGCAAGAGGACCTTGGCCTGATGCAGCTCGTCGTGGCCAACGTCTTGATCGCACATTTGCTTGAGGTCGCGCACGATGATGGCGCGGGCCTTGGAGACATTGGGCGGATCGCAGGCGTAATTGACCGAATAGACGCCGCGGGTGAGGCCGACCTGGAAACTGGAGGAGACATAATAGACCAGACCCGCTTCCTTGCGCAGGTCACGATACAGGCGCGTGGCATAAAACGCTCCGCCGAGCACGTGGTTGCCAAGGTCCAGGGCGTAATAGTCGTTATTGGTTCGTGTCAGGCCCAGGGTCTGGGCCAGGACCACGTTGTCTTGTACGCGGCTGGTGTCGGGCACCTCGACCGTTGCCGGGTGATTGGCCGGCGCGGGGGGATACAGGGTGTCGGGCTTTGGACCTGAGGCCTTCCAATCGCCGAAATACTTGGAGAGGACGGCGGTGGCGTGTGCCGGCGTCACGTTTCCGATCACGACAATGGTGGTGAGGTCGGGGCGGAAAGCGTACTCATAGTAATGCCGGATGTCTTGGATGCTAAGAGACTTAACGGTCCCAGGCGTGGCTGCCCGCTGGGCCGGGTCGTTGGTGGGAAACAGGGCGCCCGCCAGAGCGCGGCTGAATCGATAGCTGGGGCTCCTGAGCTGGCCCGCCACGGCGGCAGCCAATTGCGGCTGGAGGATCTTGAAGGCCCGCTCCGGCAAGGCGGGGGAAAGCTCATTTTGGGCGAGGAGCTCCACGCCGCGGTCGAAATGGTTCGTCAAAACGGCCAATGAAAAGCTGGTGCCGGCGGATTCGGTGGCGGCGATGTCGTCGAGGGCCTTCTGGAATGCCAGGCGGCCGAGGGTCGTTGTGCCGTACGAGAACAACTGGTCAAGGGCCTGGTCCACGCCGTCCTGGCCATTGGGCATCTCGACATTGGCCTTGTTCTGGATGCGGCCATAGACGCAAACCGTGTCGCTGACCGCCTCGGGCTGGATAATCAATTTGATTCCGTTGGCGAGGTTGGTGACCACCGGATGAACGGTAGGACTTGGAATGTCCAAGCGTTTCATCGCACTCTGCGCCCAGGCCGGCAGCTTGACCGCTTTGGTCGGCGTGGGCGCCAGCGCCTCCTGTCCGCCAAAGCTCTTGGAAGAAATCGCTTTGCCGGAGGCTTGTGGCGTGAGAATCGCATTCACGGCGTGGCCCATGCTCAGGTACTTCTTGGCGACCCGGTCAACGTCGGCCAGCGTCACCTTCCGAATGGCGTTGATGTCATCCTGCGGCGAATTACGTCCCTCGACAGCCACGGCATCCGACCATTCCATAGCAAGCCCAAAGACCGAATTCTTCTGAAACTCCGCGCTGGCGATTTCACGGCGTTTGGCAGCCTCGACGAGGTCGGAGGACACGCCGTTGGTGGCATGGCCGGAGAGTATCGCCTCCACTTCCCTGAGCAGGTTGGTGGATTGGCCTCCGGCGGGAAAGCCGGCGGCGGCGAAACCCAGGCCGGCCTTGGCCAGACCCTCGTAATCAAACTCCGCGAAAAGGGCCTTGCCCGCGGGAACCAGGCCGTAGAGGTTGCCGCGCTGGCTGCTAAGGACATCAGCGAGGATTTGCGCGGCGGCGTAATCGGGGCTGTCCGAACCGGGAAAACGAAAGGCGACGACGGTCATGCCGTAGGGCAGGTCCGTGTTCAGGTTGAGTGTAGTGGGTTTGACCGGCTCGAAGTTGAAGTCTGGCCGGGGAGGGAGCGCGTGAGAGGGAATGGGGGCGAAGAGTTGATGGATGGTATCGATGGCCTCCTGGGGCTGGACATTGCCGGAGATGATCAGGACCGCGTTGCTCGGCGTGTACCACTCGGAATGAAACTTGCGGAGCATGGCACTGGTGGTTTCGTTGAAGGAGGGCCGGGTGCCCAGGGCATCGTGCTCGTAGGGCGTGCCCCTAAACATGACCCGCAGTAGTTTCGTGTAAAAGACGTATTCCGGGTTGGACAGGTCCTGGGCGACCTCCTGTTCGATAGCGCCGCGTTCCTTGTTCCACAATTCTTTGTCCTTGGCGAGGCCGCGCATCCGGAGCGATTCGACGTGCAGGGCCATGTCAAGGTCCTTCGCGGGCGTGGTGAAGAAATATTGGGTGACGCCCTGCTGCGTGTCCGCATTGAAGTTGCCGCCCAGCGCGGCGGTGACCTCGGCCAGTTGGTCGGCGGACAGCCCCGGGCTGCCCCGGAACATCATGTGTTCGAGTGCGTGGGCGGTGCCAGGGAACCCTTTCGGGGCTTCATTGGAGCCGACCTTGTAATTCATCACCGTGGTGACAACCGGGGCCAGCGAGTCCGCAACGACGATAACGCGCAGGCCATTGGAGAGTGTGGTGCGCACGACCTGCGGCGCCGTGGCCGAAAGGGCGGGTAATAGGCCTGACACGAGAAGCGCCAAAGAGATGGCGATAGGCGTGAGGGTTGAACTTGCGCCCGGCGATTTTCCCGGGCGGGGCGCAGGACAGGAATCTTCGGAGCGTAGCGCAGGATTGCATCCCGCACTATCGCGAATTTGCAATCCGCAGGCCGTCGCGCAACGCCATCGGTCTTGAAAAACCTGCGCCATGCCGAATGCAATGCGGCGATACAGCACATGGCAAATCTGCGCCACGAAGAATTTTGTCGTGCGCCCTCTCGCGCGTGCCACGATGCAAAGAGTCTGAAGTATAGTCATAATCATCCCAAGAATGCCGGAATCTAGCTCAAAACCAATTTCACACCCGAAATTTCGGCCCGGTTGGGGAAATCACCCCAGCCAAAAACCGCCTTCGGGCGTGGAAGAGTCGCCGGTTTGCAGTTAGGTTTCGCTCAAGGGTTATAGAGGAGCAGGAAAGAGCTATGAATGCAACAGAGATTCCAGGAACAAACAGCGTCGCCGCATTTCAAGAACCCAAGGGCAGAACCATCGCGGGCAGCGTCGTCTTCGACACCATGGATGCCATTGCGGTGATTGTATCTGGGCGCCATCGGATTGAGCCCTTTGGTGCTGGTCTGCGCGCGTACGCCGATAAGCCGGCGCTTGGTGAGCGCGCTGGGCCTCAAGGCGTGATCTTGCCAATGGTATAAGGAGAGCCGGAAGATCGGACTTTTCGTTTTTGGAGTGGCTCCGGGCTTTAGATTCAATACCCGGCGGCAAGCCGGCACCCCGAAAAGACCGCGCCCCTCCGGCGTTCTCGTCTTCAACTCCTTGCTGGGAAATCTCCTGCGGCGGATGGCGCGAGCGGTGTGCCGCCACCCGCGGCTCTTTGTTTATCTGCCTGTCCTTCTGGCCGTTTTGAGTATCTTCTACGCAGCCGCGCGGTTGAAGGTGGACATGAATCGCAACGACTTGGTCGGGTCGCAGATGAAATACCACCGGATCTACATGCAATTCGAGCGCGAGTTTCCTCGCGAGGACAATGAACTTGTTGCGGTAGTACAGAGTGGTAATCCAGAGCGCAATCGCCGGTTCGTTGAAGACCTGGCGGCCAGGATTCGACCGCAAACAAATCTCTTTGCGGACACGTTTTACAAGGGCGACCTGGCGACGCTCGGCCGAAAGGGGTTGCTGCTCGCCCCGGCCAATGCCCTGGCAGACATGCGCCGCTCCCTGCGCCAGTACCGGCCCTTGCTCGAGCAATTCGCCCTGGCAACCAACCTCAATTCCTTTTGCGAGATCATCAATGGCCAGTTCCGAATGGCATCCGCTGCGGCATCGGCCCAGACCGGTGCGCTTATGGGCGCCATCCCGTTTCTCCAACGCATCGTTGCCGAGGCCAGATTGAGCCTGCTTTATCCCGGTCCGGCGCTTCCCCCCGAAATCGAAGGACTGCTGAGCGGAGGGGCGCAGGCCCAAGACCAGATTTACGTCACCTTTGACCATGGCCGGGTCTTCCTGCTGACGACCCAGCCAAGAACCGAGGCGGAGACGCCCGCGGCGATTGAGCATTTACGCCAGGCCATTCATCAAACGGAGATGGAGGTGCCCGCCGTCAACGCCGGGCTGACCGGCGGGCCGGTACTGGATTATGACGAGATGCGTCAATCGGAGCACGATTCGATCCTGGCAAGTATCGTGGCGCTGGTGCTTTGCTCCCTTATCTTCATCGTCGCTTACCGGGAAGTGGTGCGCCCCCTCAAGACCGCCTTCTGTTTGTTGATCGGACTGGGCTGCGCGATGGGCTTTACCACGCTCGCAATTGGTCATTTGAACATTCTCACGATTACCTTCGCCCCAATGCTCATCGGGCTGGCCATCGACTTTGGCGTCCACTGCATTACGCGCTTTGAAGAGGAGACCCGCAAAGGGCGTGGCCGGGTCCGCGCTATCTTTCGGGCGACGACCTTTACCGGCCAGGGAATCGTGGTGGGGGCTTTCACCACCGCCGCCGCGTTTCTGGCCATGGCCGCCACGCACTTCAAAGGCATCCAGGAAATGGGCGTCATCTCGGGCGGAGGCTTGCTGATATGCCTGGTTCCAATGATGACGACGCTGCCCGCACTCCTGGGCCGGAGGCGCAAGCGGCCAGACCGGCGCCGGCCCGTCTCGGCGGGATTGCGCCGGGCGTGGGTCGAGAACCTCTGGCTGCGGCACTCCGGCCTTCTGGTGATGGTGGCTCTGCTGCTGTGCGCCGGGGCGGCGCTGGTGTTCCCCCGAGTGCATTTCGATTACAACCTGCTCCACATGCAGAGTCCAGACCTGCCCTCTGTCGTCTATGAGGACAAACCGCTCCACTTCAGCGGCCAATCCGCCCTCTCCGGCGCTGTGGTTGCCGATTCGCTTCACCAGGCAAGGGAGTTCGAACGGAAGCTCAAGGCCCTGCCCGTGGTTGCTTCCGTTCAATCCGCCGCGGACTTCATCACCCCAGGCCAGGCTCAGAAGCTGGCGTTGGTCCGTTCGATCAAGCAGGAACTGGCGGGCATTTATTTCGCCCCCATCGACCGGCACGAGGTGCGGCTTGAACAGTTGGATGCCACTCTTTGGTACTTGACCGGCTATTTGGGCCTGGCCGTGGATATGGCGCGAGCGCACGACCCCGCCGTGGCGCGGCAGTTGGCTTCGCTACGGCGGGAGATCGTGGGCCTGCGAGTGGACCTCCTGAACGGGCGCCCCCATAACCGTCAGCGGACCACCCGTTTCCAGACCGCCTTCCTCACGGCTCTGCGCCGAACTTTCAATGCTATCAAAAATCAGGATACGACCGGTCCATTGCGTCCCCAGGACTTGGCTCCGGCCCTGCGCGCGCGTTTCATCGGTGTGACGGGCAAGTATCTCCTCCGGGTGTATTCGCGAAAGGACTTATGGCAGCACGCCAACCAGCGCGAATTCCTGGCTCAGGTGGATTCGGTGGTCCCGCCGGAGAGGGTCACGGGCACGCCCGTCCAGCTCTACGAATACACTACTCTGCTTAAGACCAGTTACCAGCAGGCGGCCTATTACGCGGTCGGCGCCATCATCCTGATGGTCTTCCTTCAATTCCGCTCGCTCTGGAGCGTGTTACTGGCCCTGCTACCCGTCGCCACCGGCGTTACCTGGCTCATCGGTTTCATGGGAGTCACGGGCACTGATTTCAACCCGGCCAACATCATGACTCTGCCGCTCCTGGTGGGAATCGGCGTGACCAACGGCATCCAGATTCTGAACCGGTTCGCCGAGGAGCAAACGCCGGGCATTCTAACGCGCAGCACGGGCAAGGCGGTCCTGGTCTCCGGCTTGGTCGCCATTGCGGGGTTCGGCAGCTTGATGCTGGCCCAACATCGAGGTATCCGCAGTCTGGGGCTGGTCATGAGCGTGGGCATCGCCGCCTGCATGCTGGCGGCGCTGGCGGTCCTGCCGGCCGTGTTGAACCTGCTGTCGCGCTACCGGCGGGGTCGGGGTCTAAAGATCTAGAGGTTCACTCGTTGCGGGCCGCCAGGTGGCGTTCCGCGTCGATGGCCGCGGCGCAGCCCATGCCGGCGGCGGTCACCGCCTGCCGATACACGGAGTCGGCACAATCCCCGGCGGCGAACACGCCGGGGACATTGGTCAGAGAACCGCGACGGGGAGTGATGTAGCCGTGTGCATCCATGTCGATCTGGCCCTTGAAAACCTGCGTGTTCGGGATGTGCCCAATCGCGACAAAGACTCCCGCGCAGTCGAGGAGGGTCTCCGCCTGCGTCTTCACGTTCTTAAGGCGAACGCCGGTGACCCTGTTCTGGGAGACATCCAGGATTTCCGTAAGGACGCAATCCCACACCGGTTTGATTTTGGCATGGCCCAAGGCGCGTTCCGCCATGATCTTCGAGGCGCGCAACTGGTCTCGTCGATGCACTAAATACACTGTCGAGCCGAAACGGGTCAGGTAGAGAGCCTCTTCGCAGGCTGAATCACCCCCGCCAACCACCACCAAGGGCTTGTCTCGGAAGATAGGCAAGGCGCCGTCGCAGGTCGCGCAGTAAGTGACCCCGCGGGTTTCCAATTTCGTCTCGCTTTCCAAACCGAGGTGGCGGTGGCTCGCCCCGCTGGCAATAATGATGGTCTCCGCCTCCACGGCGGCGCCGTCCACCGTGAGCTGCAAAGGCTGTCGGGATAGATCCACCGCTTCGACCGTCCCAAACTCCACCCGCGCCCCGAAGCGTTCGGCCTGTTTCTGGAGGCGCACCATCAACTCGTAACCGTTAATCCCTTCGGGAAAGCCGGGGTAATTCTCGACAATTGTCGTCGTCGTCAGCAGCCCGCCCGGCTGCGTGCCGGTCAGGACCAGGGGTTTGAGATTGGCCCGGGCGGTGTAAAGAGCCGCCGTCCATCCGGCGCAGCCCGACCCGATAATGACTACTCGTTCCATAAGGCCGCGCAAGTTACCGGTCCACGCGCTGACTGGCAAGACCGGCCCGACGCAATGCTTACCAGCTCCCTGTGGGCTCCAAAGGTTCCCGGTTCTATCGCCTCCAGGAGCAGTGACTGACGTTGCGGACGAGGGCGTCCGCGCTCCTATGGTTTGCGTCCAGCAGCTTGACCTGAGCAGTTACCAGGCTTGCAAGTCCCTGGGCGCCACCAGAGGTCTCTTCGCTTGCTGGCTGGGGCCGTCACGCCACCGGTGGTCCGCCAGAACGACCGACTCCTCAATCTGACGGTCCGGCACCGTCCAATAGGTTTTCAGAAGCCGGTTCTTCTCGTCTTCTCCCACGAGGGTGAAGCCGTTCCTTTCGTAAAAGCGAACAGCCCAAGTCGCATCCTTCCATGTGCCGATCAACACCGGCCGGCTGGTCCGCTCACGCAGGTGGGCGAGCAATGCCCGGCCGATACCCTGGCCGCGGAATTCCGTGCGCACGTAGGCGTGGCGCATCAAGGTCACGTCCCTAACATCCTGGATGCCCATCACCCCCAAAATGCGGCCTCCCTCGCGATAGCCGTAAAACCGAACGCCCTTGCTAATCTCAGACTCCAGTTCCGCCATCGGCATGTAAGGCTCATGCCATCGGTCCGCGGGAATAACGCCTTTGTAGGCGAGTGCGGACTCATTGATAATCTCGTAGATCGCCGGCAGGTCCGCCGAAGCGCAGGGCAGTATCTGTTGTTTGTTGCCGCTCATAGGCCTTTTCGAATGTCATGCTCACCACATCGTCCGTCGATTAATCGGACCAGGGACCACCGCGGGTTGACCTTGCCAAAGGACTCGCCCTCCGGGACAATCATCCTGCGCAATAGCGAAAGCACAGCATGCTCCTGACCATTACCACAACTGAGCGACCGGCGACGGACCTGGGCTATTTGTTACGAAAGAACCCGGCTCGAGTGCAATCTTTTCCGCAGAGTTTCGGCACCGCCCACGTGTTTTACCCGGAAGCGACCCCCGAACGCTGCACCGCCGCGCTCCTCCTGGAGGTGGACCCGGTCGGGCTGGTGCGCAATCGGCGCGGGCCCGCCGGCGAGGGGTATTCGCTGAGGCAGTATGTGAACGACCGGCCATACGTCGGGTCTTCGTTTCTGAGCGTGGCCATCGGGGATGTCTTCGGCAGCGCGATGAGCGGCAAGAGCAAGGAGCACCAGGAACTGGCAGAGAGATGCCTGGCCTTGGAAGCCACCCTGGCCGTACTGCCTTGCCGGGGAGGAGAAAAGGTGCTGCGGAGCCTCTTTGAACCGCTGGGCTACACCGTCAAGGCCCGCGGCTATCCCCTGGACAGTAGGTTTGCCGAGTGGGGTGAGAGCCCGTATTTCACCGTGAGCGTGGAGGGGAAGGTGCGGCTGAGCCAATTGCTGACGCATCTTTATGTTCTCATTCCGGTGCTGGATAGCGACAAGCATTACTGGGTGGGTGACGATGAGGTGGAGAAGTTGCTCCGCCGGGGTGAGGGTTGGCTGGCTTCGCATCCGCAACGAGACCTCATTACCTCCCGGTATTTGAAGTATCGGCGCAGTCTCATCAATGATGCTCTTGCGCGGCTGGTGGACGAGGAGGATCCAACGGCGGACGAGGCGCAGGAAGCGCACGCTCAGGAAGAGGCGCAGGTCGAGGAGTCCATCAGCTTAAACGAACAGAGGCTGGGCACCGTCCTGGCGGCCTTGAAAAGCAGCGGCGCCAAACGTGTGCTGGACCTGGGCTGTGGCGAAGGCAAATTGTTGCAGGTTCTGCTTAAGGAACGCCAGTTCGAGCAGATCGTCGGGATGGACGTATCTTTCCGTGCCCTGGAAATCGCCAAGGACCGGCTCAGCCTGGACCGACTGCCCGAAATGCAGCGCCAGCGCATCCAATTGCTCCATGGCTCGCTCATGTATCGGGATAAGCGCCTGGCTGGCTTTGATGCCGCGGCTGTGGTAGAGGTGGTCGAACACCTGGATCGGCCGCGGTTGGCTGCCTTCGAGCGTGTTCTATTTGAATGCGCGCGGCCGGCAACCATCGTTCTTACCACGCCGAACGCGGAATACAATGCGAAATGGGAGGCTCTTCCGGCGGGTAAGCTCCGGCACAAGGACCACCGGTTTGAGTGGACTCGAGCGGAGTTCCGTGCTTGGGCGGAGGGGATTCGCCAGCGCTTCGGCTATAGAGTCCACTTTTTGCCGGTCGGGCCTGAAGACGCGGCATTGGGGGCGCCGACTCAAATGAGCGTGTTTGCCAGGGCTAAGTCCAAGTGATTTCTCATCAATTCCTGAAGCGTTGAAGCCTTTTGCCATTATCAACAAGCGCACCGGCGAACACTGGGACACAGGCGCGACTTTGTCCATGGCCCTGGGTAGCGCTCGCGTGGCTTGCTTCGGCGCTGCTGCGCGATTATTTTTCCGCCATGACTTACAAGCTCACCGCCATTATCGAACAGGACAAGGACGGCGTGTTCGCCTATTGCCCAGAACTCAAGGGGTGCCATACCCAGGGCGACACGGTGGAAGAGGCGTTGAGCAATTTGCGCGAGGCGGCGGAGCTTTACCTCGAAACGATGAAGCCGTCCGAGTTGCGCCGGTTGAGCGGCAAGACAATTCTGGCTACTTCGCTGGAGGTGGCGAGTGGCTAGGCTGCCCCGCCTCACCGCACCAGAGGCGGAGCGAAAGCTTTTGGGAGCGGGCTTTGTCCTCGGGCGGTCGAAAGGGAGCCATCGCATCTACTTCCGGGACGGTGAGCGCGTTGTCGTTCCGTTCCATCGAGGCAAAGTCCTGCATCCGAAAATCGTCCGTGAGGTGCTGTCAGCGACCGGAGAGCTTTGAGGCCGGTCCCGGCGGTTTCATAACACGTGGCCGCTCAAAGTAATGAAACTCACCATTCCCGAACTTTCTCTCGTTGTCCTCATCGGTGCCTCCGGCTCCGGTAAATCGAGCTTTGCTCGGAAGCATTTCAAGCCGACGGAAGTGCTTTCCTCCGACTATTGCCGCGGGCTTGTCTCGGACGACGAAAACAGCCTGGCGGCGACCAACGATGCTTTCGAGGTTCTGCATTTCATTGTGCGCAAGCGGTTGGCGGCGGGAAAACTCACGGTCGCGGACGCGACCAACGTGCAGCGTGAATCCCGCAAACCGCTGGTCGAACTGGCCAGGGAGTTCCACTGCCTGCCAGTGGCGATCGTGCTCAACCTGCCGGAGAAGATTTGCCACGAACGCAACCAGAAGCGTTCCGACCGGGATTTCGGACCGCATGTGATCCGGCAGCAGATCCAGCAACTGCGCCGTTCCTTGCGCGGGTTACAACGGGAAGGGTTCCGGCATGCCTTCGTGCTGAACTCGCCGGAGGGGGTGGATACTGCCACCGTCGAACGGCAGCCGTTGTGGAACGACCGGAAGGCTGATCATGGACCATTCGACATCATTGGTGATATCCACGGATGTTACGATGAATTGGCCGCTTTGCTGGCCGAGCTTGGCTACGAAGTTGACGAGCGGAGTAATGGAGTAGTGGAGTGCTGTGGTGCTGAGCAAAACGAAGTTGCCGCGCGCTTGCCACTCAGCACTCCGGTAATCCATCACTCCGTTACTCCAGCCTGGCTTTCCCTCCGCCACCCTGCCGGTCGCAGGCTGATCTTCCTGGGCGACCTGGTGGACCGCGGGCCGAAGATCCCGGAGGTGCTCAAGCTGGTCATGGCTGCCGTGGAATCCGGAGCGGCGCTCTGTGTGCCGGGGAACCATGATATGAAGTTGATGCGCAAGCTGCGGGGCCGGGATGTTCAGGTTACGCATGGTTTAGCCGAGTCGCTGGCCCAGCTTGAGGCTGAACCTCCTGAGTTCCGCGAGAAAGTGGTTCCCTTCATAGATGACCTGGTGAGCCATTATGTCCTGGACGACGGCAAACTGGTGGTCGCCCACGCGGGGATGAAGGAATCCATGCAGGGCCGCGGCTCGGGGAAGGTGCGGGAGTTTGCGCTTTACGGAGAAACAACCGGCGAGACCGACGAGTTCGGTCTGCCGGTCCGGTTCAACTGGGCAGCCGAATATCGGGGCAAAGCGGTGGTGGTTTATGGCCACACGCCGGTGCCCGAGCCCGAATGGCTGAACCGGACGATCAACATCGACACGGGCTGCGTGTTCGGGGGCAAACTGACTGCCCTCCGCTATCCGGAGAAGGAAATCGTTTCCGTGCCGGCCAGGCAAACCTACGCTCCACCGGCGAAACCGTTCCTCGTCAAGCCACCTGCTGCGCCGCTTTCGGCCCAGCAGCAATCCGATGACTTGTTAGACATGGAGGACGTGCTGGGCAAACGGATTATTTCCACTCGCCTGTGCTCCAGCGTCACAATTCGCGAAGAGAACGCGACCGCCGCGCTCGAGGTGATGAGCCGGTTCGCAGCCAATCCCAAGTGGCTGATTTATTTGCCGCCCACCATGTCGCCCTCCGAAACCACCAAGGACCGCGGTCTGCTGGAGCATCCAGCCGAGGCGTTCGCTTACTACCGCCATGAAGGCATCCCCAAGGTGATCTGCGAGCAGAAGCACATGGGATCTCGGGCGGTCCTGATCGTATGCCGAAACGAGGAAGCGGCCCGGAAACGCTTCGGTGTGGTCGGCGAAGAGGCAGGCATTTGTTACACCCGCACTGGCCGGCGCTTCTTCGAGGACAGAACGCTCGAAGCCGAATTGCTGAACAGAGTTCGTTCCGCTCTGGACCGGGCCGGTTTTTGGGCCGAGTTCAAAACCGACTGGGTGTGCCTGGATTGCGAGGTGATGCCCTGGTCGGTCAAGGCCCAGGCGTTAGTCAAAGAGCAGTATGCCGCGGTGGGCGCTGCCGCCCAGGCGGCGTTAGCAGGAGTGGTGGCATGTCTGAATCAGGCTTCCGACAATGGCGCCGAAGTGAAGGATTTACTCAACCGCCATCAAGAGCGCCAAAAGATGACTCAGGACTATGTGCAAGCCTATCGGAGATATTGTTGGCCCGTTGGCTCGCTGGCCGACCTCAAAGTGGCGCCCTTCCATCTGCTGGCCACCGAAGGCCAGGTGCATGTCGGAAACGACCACGTCTGGCATATAGAGGCGCTCGGCAAATTGTGCGCGGCGGATTCCGCGCTCCTGCTGGCCACTCCTTTCAAGCTCGTGGACGTAACCGACACTGAAAGCCAGTTGGCCGGGGCTCGGTGGTGGGAGGAACTGACCGGTTCAGGCGGCGAGGGCATGGTGGTCAAACCGCTGGATTTCGTGGCACGGGGTCGGAAAGGATTGATTCAACCTGCGGTCAAGTGCCGCGGCCGGGAGTATTTGCGGATCATCTACGGCCCGGAATATACGCTGCCGGAGAACCTCGAACGGTTGAGGGCCCGTGGTTTGTCCGCCAAGCGTTCGCTGGCGATTCGTGAGTTTGCTTTGGGCATCGAAGCGTTGGAGCGTTTTGCTCGCCAGGAACCGCTTCGACGCGTCCACGAGTGCGTTTTCGGCGTGTTGGCGCTCGAAAGCGAGCCGGTGGATCCGCGACTGTAGGCAGGCTCGAGATTCACCCCGGCTCCGCGTGCTTGTTCCAAGGTCTTCCTCAAAGTATTCTTAGCACTCGGGAACTGTCGTTCGAGCCGCCGACTTACTTCAAAATCGTTTTGACGGAGGACGTTTCTACGATCGCAAACTCTCGTCCCTCCAGCGGGATAAAGAGCAACTCGCCATTCTTGGTTTTGCCATAGCTGTCGGGGCTGAGGGTGAGTTGGAGGCCGCTTTCCAACACCAGGATCAATGGTTTCCGCCGTTCATTCCCAATGGCCTTTTCAATGTCAGTAATGGTCATGCAACGCAGCCTAACTCAGCCTCTGGCTGGAGGCAACCGCTCGCTCGTGCCCCTTCGTGCCGCGAGTAAAACGGCGACAGCCCATGGGTAGGGCGCGCAGTACCGCCATTAAGGTTGAGTGACTTTGAGGGCGGGTCAAGTTCTTGCTCTTGGTCATGCTCATGCTCTTTCTCGGCCTCAAGGATTGGGAGCCAGAGCAAGCGCAAAATGGCTACGTCACCTAAACTTAATAGCGGTCGGGCGCGCAGAGGACTGCGCGCCCCACCCGCGTCTGAGAGATTCGGGCCCAGTGCTAATGCCTCTCGGAAATTGCCGAATCGAGTTCCGAGGGGCTCCGCCTGGAGGCCTTGCGCGTCGGAACGTCGACGGTTCAGGGTGCAGCCATGGGCGCCAGCACAGGAGCCGCAGGCGGCACGGGTTGACGGATTTGATCACACCTTGCAATGTGTGCCAAGCGCACCTCAACCCCGACCCGCACCCTCACGCACCCGCCGCACCGCGGCCCATCGCGCCCGCCTCGGCCTGTTCGGAATGCTGGTGCAACAGCCCGATCCGACCTGGGCCGAGTTGAGCACACCTTGCAAGGTGTGCTCAACTCGGCCTGAGGCGGCACCTGCGCGCGCCTGACGCGGAATTTCCGAAAGGCATTGGGCCTAGCGCGATAGCAAGGAAATGGTGAAATGTGAGTCCTATCTCCCAAGCTCCGTCGTGGCCTGGGCGCCTCACGTTTCACATTTTACGGTTCACGCCGCTACGGTGATTTCACGCGGAAGAACTGCGCCGCATTGGTAGGGCTAAGAGTGTAGGGCGAAGTGGCCGTGGTGATGTTCGTGTAAGGGCCGGTCACTTGCCCGGCGGACTGGAGCGTGCCGGCGGGCCAACTTAGCCGCACTTGTTTGCCCTGCCACTGGACGGTGACACGCACCGGCCCGGCCGGCGCCAACAACCCATAGACATCCAGCCGTCCGGAGAAGGTTGCCAGATACACTTTGCCATTGGCCACGGTGGGTGGAACAAACTTGGCGAAGTTACCGACGGCATCGCGCGCGCTCAATTGCTCGGAATTCCAAAGCTCGTGCGCGACATTGCCGGCGTCGTAAGCACGGAGGATGCCGGGGCGCACGCTTTGATTGGCGTCGCCGGACATTTGGTGCGAAGCCCAGACGATACCACTCCCAGGTTTGCTGCCATCGGCCGAGAGGGCCAAAATGCCGCCGGGTTGGCCGTTGGGAGCCACGCTGGGTCCCTGGGCAAAAGCGGGAAGCGCGAATTTGTCGGACGAAGCGTCGAATCGGTATTGCTGCAAGGCAGCCGCGGCCGGCCACACATAGGCGTAAGGCCCGCCGGCGCCGTTCCACCACACCGCCCCGCCATGGATCTGGTTGTTAGTGACGCGGAAACTCTGCACGATGTTGGTGTCCGAAGAGCCTCCGCTCAATCCACCCATCTTATCCCGATTCACCAAGTACATCATACCTTGCTTGCCGCCCCCGAAGACCAGGCTCGTGCCCGGTATCAGCATTAGCCCGTCTGAGCCGAGATCAACGTCCCCGGCTTCCAGTACCGGCCAGTTATATGGCGTGAACCAACTGGCCACCGCCAGCCTGCCCCCATTGGGCGTTAGCTTGAGAAAGCTTTCCCCTCGGTCCAGCGAACTGGCGGTATCAACCGAGCCGTTGCCGGTGGAGAGATAGAGGTTGCCCTGGCTGTCGATGGCCGGGGCCTGGCCGCTCATCCAGATGCCGCCGTTGTAGCCGTTGGGAGTGTCGTTATAGACGACCATCCGCTGGAGCGTGCTGGCGTCGTAACCAATGACCCAGCCGTGGTAAGGACCCCAGTCGCAGTGCGAGGCCCACGCGATATACACGACCCCATTTGCCAGGGCCAGGCCCGGACGCTGATTCTGCCGTTGGGGGTCGAAGGTGAGCACCCCGCCCACGCTGCCAGCCCCATCGCCAGCATAGGTGGCCGTGATCACGACTGGCGGAACTCGATCCAATCCCGTGGCCACGTCCAACGCGTGAAGGCGCTGAACAAACGTGCTCCCGTTTTCGAGCGTCCGCGCCACCAGGTAGATCGTGCCCGACGCCGGGTCGATAACCGGGGTGCCGACAATGCCCAGGTTGCCGCTGAAGTCCTTGTAATTGCCGCCGCAAGCCCCGGTCATGTCGCTGTTACGCGGCGCCCGGATGTTGGGTCCCAGGAAGCTGACCTGCCAATACGGCGCCGTGACCCTCGGGTCATCCGCATCAAACGCATAGACCGAGTCGTTCACGGTGGCCACGATGACAAGGTTATGGACGCCTTTGCCCAGAATGCTGGCGTTGGTCATAATCAACGGTTGCGCGTAAACCTGGTCGTCCACGGGACGCGTGTATAACAGCCCGAACTGGTTCGTATTGACGTTGCTCGTGTTCAGGAGGGTTTCCTGGAGGTTGGCCCCGTCGCGGGCATCGTCGTTGTGCTGAGTCAACACTGCGACTGACGGCGGCGCGGGAGGATTTGTCGCCAGGGTAGTAAAGGTTCCGGACGGCTGAGCCCAAGCGCTGCCCGCCGAATTGCTGGCCTCCGCCGCAAAGAAGTAGGTCGTATTCGAGTTGAGGCCCGAGATCGTTTGAGAAAAGGCCCCGGACTGCAGGCCCAGGCTGAGGCTGTTAGACCAGGCCCCAGCATTGGCGCCACCGTCCGTCGGACCGTAGAACAGGTTCACCTTGGGCACATCTCCCCCGGTGGACAGCACCTGGCCCTTGAGGGTTGCCGCTGTGGTTTCTATGCCGGTCGCGGGCAGGTTGGCAATTGCCGCTAGGGACGGCACAAAGACATTGATAGCCGCGGAGTTGGTGGCCGCTCCGTTCGCGTTTTTAGCCACAACCGCGATGTTCGTGCTGCTGGCCGCCAGAGCCGGGGTGGTGTAGGAATTCGCGGTAGCTCCGGAAATCAGGACGCCGTTGGTCAGCCATAGGTAGCTGATGGGGCCAGGCCCCTCAGCTAGCACCCGGAAAGTGGCGCTTTGCCCGGCCGCCACGGTGGCATTCGTCAGGGGGATGGTGATGACCGGCGGACTCGCCGGCGTATAAACCAGGAAACTATCCCAGGCATCGATCCCCGCATCTTGAAACGCGCGGAAGGCCGGCCACATTCTTGGAGCGGTAACATCCGTCTGGCCGGTATGGCTCACCGAGGTGGAAAAGCTTACAATGTCCGCCCCGGGCGTGAGTCCATCCGTGCCGTAGTCATAGAAGGCGCAGGCGGCGTCGTAAGCGCCCGAGGCCCCTGAGACGTTCGTGAATGTTACCACGAACTTGTACCAATTGCCCACCGTCGTATTGATCGTTCCGAGTTGGTTCTCGGTGAGTACGCCCCCGGAGCGGTATTGCTCCCGCAACGAAAAGCCGGTCGGACTGGCGGGAATAATTCGGAAGCTCTCGAAGGCTACCGTGCCATTGTCATTCAAACCATTGTCGGTCGAATTGATGATCCCCAATTGCACTTTGTCGCCGCTGGTCTGGCCGTTGGCTTTGACCATCACCGAAATCGTCATGGCGGCGCCCTTTGTGGAGAAGTCCCAACTCTGGTTGGTGTAGGTCGCCGTCGTGTCTGTACTTTGGAAAACACTCACGCCGCCGCTGCCGCCCACCCCGGCGGTGGCGCTCTGCACAAAGGCGAAAGCGCCGAGGTTCGCCCCGCCCACGTCGTTCCAGGGATTGAAACTGTTGGTGTATTGGCCCGGCGTGGTGAAGTCCACAAACGCTGTCTGACCGAAACCTTGGGCGGGGCCGCCGCCCAAGAGCAGGATTAGCGCGAGAAGGGCAGGAGCGGCAGAGCCGGCGGCCCTCAGTTCAGAATCTAGAGGCCGAAATCTGGAACGGAATTGGAAAAAAACCGGGTAGCTTGAGGTCGAATACATAGGGGATTGTGTGGTTCGAGGGCGAGGGATGATTCGCGGGCAGGCTCGCGGCCACCGCTGGCGCCGAGCCCTTCAGGAGTGAGACTCGTTTGCAGCCGCTGCATCGCCGTTCATCCACAAGAGATTCACATACAGTATATCAGCCCGTGTTAATTGGTCAACAGGGCGAGAACATCATTGAAGGAGGCCCTGTACTCAAGGCGCATCCGAGGGGTACCAGCGCATCGGCATTGGATAAGGTCGAAATCCGAAACGATTTCAAATGCGGCAAGGGGAAAAGCGCACGCAATTTCGGATAGGGAGCCGGGCTTTCGGAGAATCCGTACGCCAAACAGGCACCGAGAGCCGGCGCCCTATGATCCCTTATGAAAGGCGAGTTGCTCGATTTTGGCCTGGTAATGCCCCACGTCCGCATCTTTGTGCAAGGCCTGGGCCAGGAACAGGAGGCGTTTGTAGATGGGGAGTTTGTCCGGGTAGTCAGGCATTTCCTTGAGCGCGTCCTGGTATTGCTGATATGCCTCGGCGGTGCGGTTCAGAGGCGGGAGTTGGCTGCCGAGGGTGAGCCTGAGGCGGAGACGCTGCTGGGGGGAAGGGTCGAGTTTGAGGGCTTGCAGGAACATGTCGGCCGCGGAGGAAGGTTTGCCGAGGGATTCGTAGAGGCCGCCAAGCTTCTCGGAAAGGATGGGGCTGGTCTTGGTCAGTGGCAACTGTTCGAGTATGGATGCGGCATCGGTTGCCGGCTTCCCAGCGGCGACGTTGAGGTCGAGCAGGCGCAGGTACGCCCATTGGAGGAAAGGGTCGTTCCGCTCCTGGAGCCGGCGGGTGAGCTTGTCCAGGTTGCGGCCAAAGGGCCGGTAGAGGGGGTCGCCCACAACGGTGGTTTGCCAGGACAACACCCTCTGGTCAGCGTATGCGGCTTCGCCAAAGCTGAAGCCGCTGAAGAGAAAACGCACGGTGAACGAGGCAATATCAGGCGTTCCGCCGAGATAGGGTTCATAGACGCAGCCCATGGAGATGGTGGCGCCCTTGGCCAAGAGCGGCCCGACCCAATTGAGCTTGGCGCTGCGCAGGTTGGCCGCGCTGAAGGAATGAAGATGGTAGGCGAAGGCCCCGGGCATGAACTCGACCTTGGGACGTGTAAACGGGCCGGAGACGTTTTCGTCATACCAGCCCGCGTAGAACGCGATGTTGCTCATCGGGAAGCCGGGGCGGAAGGTGGCCGGTTGGTTATCGACAGTGGTTTCGAATCCGAGACGCTCGCAAACAGCGGCGGCGTCGCGGAGCATGTCGTCGCCCGCTTTATAGCCGGGGGCGGTGGTGTCTCGCAGGTCGAAGTAGGCTCGGCCCCACATGCCGCGCGTCTCGGCCTCGATGGCCTTGTCCACCAGGTGATCGGCGATGGCGGCACTGGGGCCGTCGAGCCGCGCGACCATGAGCACGCCGTTGGTCGGATCGATGGAGGCGGCGTTGGTCGCGTTATAGACCGGATTGCGCAGCGGGCCGTCCAAAGGCAGGTGTCGTTCCATCAGCGGCAGCAAGGCCAACTCGCTATCGACCGCCGCT
The DNA here is from genome assembly GCA_021784555.1 of bacterium. Lineage (GTDB taxonomy): Bacteria > Verrucomicrobiota > Verrucomicrobiia > Limisphaerales > UBA8199 > JAJYHY01. The sequence continues at coordinate 9,877 of JAJYHY010000017.1, read as the reverse complement.
TCATTGCGCCGCAGCTCCGGGCGCAGCTTGTCTTCGCCCGGTTCTTTGAGGGTGAGGTCCGGCGCAATCTTGTAAGGCACACCGTAACAGAGCACCGCATAGCGGATCTTGGAACTGACGACGATCGGCTCGCTCCGCGCGGGCTGATCTTCGGTGGCGGGAACGGGCCTGAGACCGATTTCCCAGAGATGCTTCCGCACCAGCTTCTTCGCCAGGGGCCTCTCCAATGAATCGTGGAATTGAGCGCGCGACATCTCCGGGTTGGTTGTCATGGAAAAACCAAAAACCTGCGACGAGGGCACCTGGCGCATTGCCGCGTAATGCTCGGCAATCTCCTTGGATTGCCGCAGCCGCTTGTTATAGACCACCACGACCTCATCCCCCGGCTCGGAAGAGGCAAGAGCGGCCCCCGCCGTCAGCAACAGGATGCAGAACGAAAAAACGATTCTCATTTATCGTTTATATGGACAGGCCTCGCGCTGAATCAGTTCAGATTGAGTGCCGCCAGCCGCTGGCTTCCCGAGGGCGGCCCCCGATGGTCACCTCAAGGGCCCGGCAGTTCTTCGAGCGTTTGACCCGCCTGCCGGCGGATTTGTCGCGCTAGCGTCTGGAGTGCGACGCCATCCGTCGCTTTCCCTCTCTTTCCTCTCTCAGAGGTGAGAACTGGGCTTCTTCCGCAACGGCGCTTGTCTCCCGCCCCTTGCGCCAGTAAAATAGAAGAAAAGACTGACATGACGACCCCGACTACAGGGACGGTGACAACGCCCGGCGCCGCAACCGCCGTGGAACCGCAGCCTTCGGATTTTATTCGCGACATCGTCGCCAAACACGTCGCCGAAAACCGTTATTCGCAAATTCACACCCGCTTCCCACCTGAGCCGAACGGCTACCTTCACATCGGCCATGCCAAGTCGATCTGCCTCAATTTCGGCATTGCGCGCGAGTTCGGCGGCGTCTGCAACCTGCGCATGGACGACACCAATCCGATCAAAGAAGAGGTCGAGTATGTCGAGTCGATAGTCGAAGATGTGCGGTGGCTGATCGGTGGCTGGGCCGATGGCCGCTTGGGCCTCAAGGCCAGGGGGGCAGCACCGGAAAACATCGACGTGGATGGAAAGGAGGATTTCCTCCTGCCGCCCGTTGAACCGGCAGTGCCCCCAACGGCCTCTCTGGGGAATCTGGAACCGTTCTATGCCTCGGATTATTTCGATCAACTCCATCAATACGCCGTGCGCCTCGTGAAAAAAGGTTTGGCTTACGTCTGCGACCTCTCGCCGGAGGACACCGACGCCTATCGCGGCGCGCCGGACCGGCCCGGAAGACAAAGCCCGTGGCGGAACCGCTCGGTTGAGGAAAACCTCGACCTGTTCGCCCGGATGCGCGGCGGCGAGTTCCCTGACGGCGCGCGCACGCTCCGGGCCAAGATCGATATGGCTTCGCCCAACATCTGGCTGCGCGACCCGGTGCTCTACCGTATCCGGCACGCCGACCACCATCACACCGGCAACAAATGGCGCGTTTACCCAATGTATGATTTCGCGCATTGCCTGAGCGATTACATCGAAGGGATAACCCACTCGATATGCACCCTCGAGTTTGAGGTCCACCGCCCCCTGTATGACTGGATTCTCGAAAGCCTCGATCTGCCGCGCCCCCTCCCCCGCCAGTACGAGTTTGCCAAGCTGATCCCCAGCTACATGATCGTTTCCAAGCGCAAGCTCATCGAGTTAGTGAACGAGAAGGTGGTTACCGGCTGGGATGACCCGCGTATGCCCACCATCTCCGGCATTCGCCGCCGCGGCGTGCCCGCCGGCGCACTGCGCCGGTTCGCCATCGGGGTGGGGGTGACCAAGTACAATTCAGTGACCGACATCGCCGTGTACGAGCACGCCATCCGCGATGAACTGAACGGAATCGCCTTGCGCCGGCTGGCCGTTCTACGCCCCATCAAGCTCGTCATCACGAATTATCCCGAAGGCAAATCGGAGGAACTCGAGGCCATCAACAATCCGGAAGACCCTCAGGCTGGCGCCCGCAAGGTTCCCTTCAGCCGGCATCTGTTCATTGAGCGCGAGGATTTTATGGAGAGTCCGCCGCCGAAGTTTTTCCGGTTGAGGCCCGGAGGCGAAGTCCGGCTCAAATACGCTTATATCATTCGATGCGATGAGGTCGTCAAAGACCCCTCCGGCGAGGTTGTCGAGCTGCGCTGCACGGCCGACCTTGACAGCAAGACCGGCGGCCCCACCGCCAATCGCAAAGTTAAAGGCACTCTCCACTGGGTGAGCGTTCCGCACGCGGTCGATGCCGAGGTGCGCCTCTATGACCGGCTCTTCACCGCCGCCGAGCCAGATGCCTGTGGAGATTTCAAGAAGAATCTGAATCCGCATTCGCTCGAAATCATCACCGCCAAATGCGAGCCCAGCCTCAAGGAGGCGCAAGCTGGCCTTCGTTACCAGTTCGAGCGCCTGGCCTATTTTGCGCTCGACCGCGACGCCACACCGGGGCGGCTCGTTTTCAACCGCACCATTACCTTGAAAGACACTTGGGCAAAAATCCGCTAATGTATGGCTATGGCTAGTGCAGCCCCTTGAGCGGCCTCACCCAGATGTCCCGAAAGCGCACGGGACAGCCATGGCCTCCGAGGGCAAGAGGTCCAGTGCTTACCTTATGATGGTATTTGGCCACGATACGATGGCCGGTTTCTCCATAAATGACTTGGTTGTATTGCGCCAAAACGCCGTTGTGGAACACGGTAACTCGGGCCGGCGAGAGCAGCTTTTCGCCATCGAAGCGCGGGGCGATAAAAACAATATCGTAGCTTTGCCACTGGCCCGGCGGCCGGGTCACATTGACCAGGGGGGGCGTTTGGCCGTAGATAGCGGCGCATTGGCCGTCGGGATAGATCTTCTCGTTGTAAGAATCGAAGATCTGGATTTCGTAATAGCCCATGAGCATGACCCCGTTGTTGCCGCGGTTGTACCAGGGGCCTTTGAAACCGGCGGGGCCCTTCCATTCCAGGTGAAGCTGAATGTCTCCGAAATGCTGTTTGGTGGCGAACTCGCCATCGCCGGCCACCAGGCAGCCGTCCTCAATCTTCCAGTCCGTCGGGCTCTCCCATTTCGACAGGTCCTTGCCGTCAAAAAGGACGATGGCGTCGGAGGGAATGGGCGCCGGCGGAGCTGCCTGGCCCGGATCGACACGCTTGGGAGCGGGCCGGTCCGGATCATGCACCAGCCACTGAGACCAGGGCTGCTTGGGGGTGTCTTTGTATCCATAGACGCCCGAGCCGTTCTTGGCGAAGACAAGGCCGTCGGCGGCGGGCACGGTGCTGGCGCCGGCCAGCAAGGCGAGGCCCAGAGACAAAAGCAGCGGAATGCGGATGGAAGATTGTTTCATAGGGCAGCAAGCTTCCCGCTTTTATAGGCGCCGGGTCAAGTTGCAATAATTCGATGTCGGACCGGTCGGACGAGTCGGACTGAGGAGCAGTCTTTTCTTGTCAATTCATGGCCCAAACGCGACATTAGCGCCGTTGAACATGGTGCAGACAAAACCCGGAGGCAGCCCCGTTGAAGGTCGCGCTCGTCCACCCTGGTGGAAAATCCTGCTGGTTGGGCGGAGGCCCAAGCGAACGGCAGTCCGTATCTTCGTTCTGGCGGCAGCGTGTTTCTTGATTCGGGATTTCGTCGTGCTCCCGATTAGGGACGTGGGCATCAGCATGCTGCCAACCTATCAGCAGAGCTCGGTTCATTTTGTGAACCGGCTCGCTTACCTCTTTCACGGACCACGCCGAGGGGACGTGGTGGCCATCCGGCTCCTGGCAGGGCCGCACGTAATGTATCTGAAGAGGATAGTCGGCTTGCCCGGGGAGACCGTTGCCTTCCGCGACGGCAAGCTGCTGATCAACGGCAAGGCCCTTGATGAGCCTTATGTCCGCGAGCCTTGCGACTGGGACCTGCCACCGGAGAAGATCCCGCTCGGACAATACTATGTCGTTGGGGACAACCGCTCCATGCCGGCCGAGGATCACACCAAGGGCCGGGTCGAGCGCCGCCTGATAATCGGCAAAGTTTTTAGATGAAGCCATGGATGATGCGCGGCGTGGTGGCAGCCGCACTGATTACGGGCGGGTGGGGCGCCTGGTACTTTCTATTCCCCAGCCCGGAGCGAGTGATTCGGGGGCGCGTCCAGGAATTAGCGCGGCTGGCTTCTTTCTCATCGAATGAAGGAGTGCTGGCCAAGGCCTACCGCTCCGAGCAGTTGGCGGATTTCTTTGCCAGAAACGTTGTGCTGGTGCTCAACGTGCCTGGAAACTCTGTCCGGACCTGGAGGGGGCGGGACACCGTCCAGGAGATAGCGATGCAGGCGCGGACATCCCTGCATGATCTCCACGTGAAATTCCCGGACGTGGCCGTCTCGATTTCCCCCGGTCAGCAGGAGGCGGTCGTGAACGTCACTGCCGAGGTCCGCTATTCCGGCCACAAGACGCCCGACGTGCAGGAATTAAGGTTGCGGTTCGAAAAGATCGGAGGCGACTGGCTCATCAAACGTGTCGAGACTGTCAGGACCCTGCTTTGGCGTGAAGGCGGCCTGAAGGTGCTGGGGCATTTGGAGAATCAGCGCGGCGCATGACCTCCGCCGCTTTGCGACTCTTGCACTCCGAACGTCCGCTGGTCATTGGCCACCGAGGCTATGCGCGATTCAGTCCGGAAAACACTCTCCCCTCAATCGAGCTGGCCATGGCCGCCGGAGCCGATTTGGTCGAGTTCGATTACCGGCACAGCCAGGATGGGGTTCCGGTGCTCATCCATGATGCGGACCTGGATCGGACCACGGACGCACGGCGCCGCTGGGGCGGCAAGCGCATCAAGGTCGAATCGAAAACCGCCGCCGAGATTCAAACCCTCGACGCCGGGGCCTGGTTTCACCCGCGGTACACCGGCACGAAGGTCCCGCTCCTGGAAGAGGCGCTGGAGTGCGTCGCCAGAAGGAGCATGGCGCTGATTGAGCGCAAGGCGGGGGACGCAACGACGTGCGCCCGGCTGCTCCGGGCGAAAAAGCTTGTCAACCACGTCGTGGTGCAATCGTTCGACTGGCAGTTTCTGCGCGCCCTCCACGGGGAGTTGCCGGAGCAGGTGCTGGCTGCCTTAGGGCCGCCAAGCCGGTTGCCGAACGGGCGAAAGCCTCGTAACGTCCGGCGCCGGCTCAGCGGTGGATGGCTGGACAGGATGGCCGAAACCGGCGCGAAAGTCATTGTCTGGGGCCGCCTGATTTCGGGCCGGGCGGTACGCGCCGCCCACGAACGAGACCTCAAGGTTTGGATTTACACGGTTGATAAACCCCAGCTTGCCGCCCGGCTCATCGAACTGGGAGTCGATGGCATCATTACGAACAATCCGTCGGCGATGTGGCGCCTGATAGCATTGCGGGCGCGGAAAAGTGAGGACGCACGGTAGGTGCGGCAAGTCCCGCCATGCAGTGGCGGCGCCGCGCAGCTTAATTGCCTTCCCGTGGCGTGCGCTCCAAGCCAAAGCGCCGGACCGCGGCGCACTCCAAAAGCTCCGCCATTCACAACGCGCTCGGAATTTCGCGAAGCGTATGGAGTGCGCCGCCGTCCGGCGCTTTCGATTCCCTCTAAAATGAGAACCGCTGGATGGCCCGAGCGGGTGGTTTACATCGCGCCGCACGCGGTGTTATTCTATTCCCATAAACAAGCGCCGCCGACAAACACTCACAATGATTTACTGGAAGTCCGACAGATTTTGGGTCGGCTGTTTCCGCGAGTTTCCAGAGATTATGACACAAGGGCGGACACTCGAGGAGTTGGAAGAAGACCTGCGTGACGCCTATCGGATGATGGTGCCAGAGCCACGTCCGGCGCGTGCTCGGGGTACGGCATAACTGACCTGCGGTTTCACCGCTTCATAGCCTTGAGCTCGACGTGCAAATCTCGGAGCTGCTTGGGCGAAACCGGGGAGGGTGACTCGGTCATGAGGCATGTTCCTTTGGCGGTCTTGGGAAAGGCGATGACGTCGCGGATGCTGGGAGTTCCACACAGGATGGCAATGAGCCGGTCAAATCCCAGTGCGATGCCTCCGTGCGGTGGGGCCCCGTAACGGAAGGCCTCGAGCATGTAGCCGAAGCGGAGCTTGGTTTCTTCGGGCGGAATTTGGAGCACCTCCTCAAAGACCGTCTTCTGCACGTCGGGCTGGTGAATACGGATCGACCCCCCGCCCAACTCTATTCCGTTGACCACAACGTCGTAGTGCTGGCCGCGGACCTTGCGGGGATCGGTCTTGAGGAGCGCGATGTCCTCGGCCATCGGGGCGGTGAAAGGGTGATGACTGGAATACCATCGGTTCTGCTCCTTGTCGAAGCTGAGCAGGGGAAAATCCACGACCCACAGGAAATCAAAGCGATTGGCCGCGCGAGAAAGTTTGCCCTGCGAACTCAAAATATCGGCGCAGAAGAGGCGGACTTTGCCCAGGATCTCGCAGGCGGTGAGCCATTGTTCGGCGGCGAACAGAATCAGGTCGCCCTCCTCGACGTCCAGCTTCTTGGATAGGGCATCCTTCTCGGCCTGGCTGAAAAACTTTACGATGGGCGATTTCCATTCGCCTCCTTCCACCTTGATATAAGCCAGCCCCTTTGCGCCGAAACTCCTGGCCGTCTCGGTCATGGCATCCACCTGGCCCTGGGTTACGCCGGCCATCCCTTTCGCATTGAGGGCCTTCACCACACCGTGGTTGGCAACGGCGCCGCTGAAGACTTTGAAGGCGCTGCCCCGAAACTCCTCCGTGAAATCGACCAACTCCATCTCGAAGCGCGTATCGGGCTTGTCAATGCCGTAGCGATCGATGGCCTCCTGGAACGAGAGCCGCCTGAAGGGCGTGGGGATGTCGAGGTCCAATGCGACCTTCCAAATCCTCTGAAGCAATCCTTCGATGAGGTTATAGATGTCCTCCCGTTCGATAAACGACATCTCGATGTCGATCTGAGTAAACTCGGGCTGCCGGTCCGCGCGCAGGTCCTCATCCCGATAGCAGCGGGCAAGCTGAAAATACTTCTCGACTCCCGCGACCATCAGAATCTGTTTGAACTGCTGCGGCGATTGCGGCAGGGCATAGAATTGCCCGGCGTTGAGCCGGCTGGGCACCAGAAACTCGCGCGCGCCCTCCGGGGTGGATTTGAAAAGCGTGGGCGTCTCCACTTCCAGAAAGCCTTGCTCGTCCATAAACAGGCGGGTGGCGGTGGCGGCCTTGCTTCGCAGGCGAAGGTTGCGGGCCATTTCCGGGCGGCGCAGGTCCAGGTAGCGGTATTTCAAGCGCAACTCCTCGTTGACCTTGCCGGCCACTTCCGGGTCATCGACCGGGAACGGCAGCACCGCCGCCGCATTGAGCAACTCCAACTGAGAGGCGGCAACTTCGATCTCCCCGGTCGGGATCTTCGGATTATTCGTGCCCTCGGGACGAAGACGGACCTTTCCCACCACTTTGACCACGCATTCGCTGCGCAACGCCGAGGCCCGCTCGAAGAGGTCCGCCGGCAGATCCGACGGATCAAATACGGTCTGTGTGCGGCCTTCGCGGTCTCGCACGTCTATAAATATGACCCCGCCCAAGTCGCGCCGGGAATGGACCCAGCCGGCCAAAGTCACGGTTTGACCCTCGTGGGCCGCTCGCAGTTCGTTGCAATGGTGCGTTCGTTTCATGTCTTCCGCTATGATGGACCTTTCCAGCCCGAATATTTCACACGCGGGCAAGGCGCGCGGGGATTTATAGTCGAGAGCCAAGTCAAACGCAATTCTTGCCTGCGACTAAACACCGGTTCATTTTAGCCGTCGGGGCCAGCCCTCGCTCTTTCCGCGGTAATGGATAGCGAAGCTGCGGAAAAGGATGCGGGACTGTCACCGAGGCGCCTGCGGACTGGCCCACGTTCAGGATTGCCCCAATTCTCGGCTTCGGGTTTCGAGGCTATCCAGACGAGACCCGGGGGCGCTGGCGGGATGCGCTGCGGGCGGCCAGGCGGCCCAAGAACCGCGCCGATTTTTCCTTCCGCGTGGTCGCGATCGGCATATCCTGCCCGCCGAGGATTTCATGGCGTCAGATGTGTTACCCCTCGGAGCCATTTGCCCGTTCGACCGCCTCGCGCCGCTTTGACCGTTCCCGGAATCCGGCGCCCCGCAAATTCCACCGACGGCCTCTGTCGGCCCCGAGGCCGGAGAGATTCGCCCGACAGTATCGGGCAAATCTGAGAATGACCAATGAACCCTTCTACGGGTGGCCTCTGAGTCCAACCCCTGTGCTGAAATCGTGAGTTTTTTTCGTGCCATTCGCCGAGGAACGGCGCATCATTGCCAGGACTTTTCGTCGTATGCGACTCAGATGCGCAATTGACTGTTGGCACGGCGCCCCTCCCGGTCCGCCGCCTCCCGCACTGCGCCCCGCCGAAGCTGCCGTGTGTCCAACAACACCTCGCGGAAATCCTTCGGGGCGGCGTCTTATGAACGAAGCCGACACCTGCCGAAAGCGCGTTGTCCCCAAACTGCAGAGCGCGGGCTGGGACAATGAGCCGCACTTCACTGCCGAGCAGAGATTTTTCACCGATGGCCGTATCATCGTCCGCGGGACCCAGGCCGTGCGCAGGCCCGGCAAGAAGGCCGATTACATCCTGCGCTATACCCGCGACTTCCCCATCGCCGTGGTTGAGGCCAAGGCCGGCTATCGGCGCCCGGCGGATGGCCTGCAGCAGGCGAAGGACTATGCCGAAATCCTCGACGAGCTTTACACCACCGCCGATTTCGAGCGTCGCATTGCTCTGCGCGCCCGGACTCAGGCCGTTGCCCGGCACCTCACCGACTTCCTGAAGAGGACCGACCGTTTCGCCAACTCCGCACTGCGGTTAGCCAGCTTCAGTCGCCGCTGTATGCCGCTTGAACTATGATGACTCTGCGCCAACTCGCTGCCGAGCCGCCAATGATCCCGACCCGCACCGATTGGTGTCTGGCGGATGTTGGCGAGGCCAAGGGCAGATTCGAGCTTTACACCCGCCAATTGCCGCAGAAGCTGAAAGTGTTGCGCGAACACGCGTTGATCGAAAGCACGGTTTCCTCCAACCGCATTGAAGGGGTCGAGGTGGACAAAGCGCGCGTCGCCTTGAGTGCCTCGGCCGTGGCCCCGGCGCGAAGTGGCGAAAGAGGGTAATACCCTTGAAAGAGGGTAATGCTTGGCCCTGCTAAAACCTGAATCGCGAGCTATGCCTCGGAACCTCCAAATACACGTGAGCGCACAGGAACTCCGCGCCCGCTGGGGCGACGCCACCGAGCGCACCGGCATCAGCGAACAACTGGCCGATCGCGGCGTCGATTTCCAGGCTGTCGCCGCGCAGGCCGGCCAACCCGCCGCCGACCCGTTCGACCTCCCCTGCCACCTCGCCTTCAACGCCCCAGTCCTCACCCGCCGCCAGCGCGCCGACCGCGTAAAGAAAAAGCAAACCGGGTTCTTCAACTATCTCGGCCCGGAAGCCCGCGAAATCCTGGAAGACCTCCTTGAAAAGTACGCCACCCACGGTGAAACGGAGTTCACGCTGCCGGACGTCCTTAAGGTTGCCCCCACCTGACGGCACGGCAAGGTCGGTGAAATCTCGTCCGAGTCCGGAGGGGCGGACGAACTCCGCAACGCCGTCAACAAGTTTGATGCTGCGGTATGCTATACTATGAACGGTTTAAATAGTTATTATGTTATTGACGCGATTCAACGGTTTTCATACCAGGAATGAAGACCGGTTTATGATTCAATTGGAATTTACCTCTGCGGAGATCGACGCGCTCGAAGCCGAACGGTACACTCACCCGGACCCCAAGGTGCAGCGCAAATTAGAG
>JAJYHY010000318.1 GCA_021784555.1 bacterium | reverse complement strand
AAATTGGCCCGGCTGTTGCAGCTCCAGGTCAGGCCGAGCGGGCCCAGTTTCCGGGCGATTTCCCGCGCGCGGGGCAGGTTGGCGGTGAACGTGTCGTCGTCGAAAAAGAATTCCCGTGCCTGCGGAAAGAGCCTCTGCATGTAGGCCATTTCGTTGGCCACGTTTTCCGGTGAGCGCACGCGGTATTTGTGTCCACCGATCGTCTGTGGCCAGAGGCAAAACGTGCATTGAGCGGGACAACCGCGGCCTGTGTAAAGGCTGATGTAGGGGTGCAGAAGATAGCCGATGAAATAGTTCTCCACCTGCAGGTCGCGCTTATACACGTCAGCGACCCACGGGAGCGAGTCCATATTCGAGATCAGTTCGCGCTCCGGGTTGTGCCGAATCTTGCCCTCCTTGTCCCGGTAAGAAAGGCCGGCAATCGTCGCCAGCGGACGGCCCTCGGCCACCTCTTTGCATGTAAAATCGAATTCCTTGCGTCCGACCCAGTCGATGGCGGTGGAGGCCTTCAGCGTCTCGGTGGGCAACACTGCCGCATGCGCGCCCACAAACCCGATACGGGTCTCCGGGCGGTTCTCCTTGATAGCCTGGGCAACACGGCAGTCGTTCTTCAGCGAGGGCGTTGAGGTATGAATGATGACGTGGTCATAATTGGCCGCTTCAGCCAGGCAGCGTTTGATGTCGATCTCATGCGGCGGGCAATCGAGCAGGCGCGAGTCGGGAACAAGCGCAGCGGGTTGCGCCAGCCAGGTTGGATACCAGAAGCTGGTCACTTCGCGCCGCGCCTGGTAACGCGACCCGGCGCCGCCATCAAACCCATCGAAGGATGGGGGGCTTAGAAACAGGGTTCGGCTCATAGCTCAATTCCGAGATGACCAGTTCGCACGTCGTGGGAAACGTCAATCTTTCTTTCCGGCGCGGATCCTCGCCAGCAGCGCCTCCCGTTCAGCATTCTGGCCCGAGCCGCACGCTCCGCCGGCGCCGCCGTCTTCCTCCCGCTGAAAGGCTGACTTGGCTCCGGCCAACCCGGAATTGATAGCTGCTTTCGCCTCGGCCAAGTGCCCCTTGCCGATGGAAAAGCCGTTGAACACCGGCGCCGTGCGGCCCGCGGAATACGGTTTGGGCCGGGTCGAAAAGTTGTATTTAAAGTTCTTCCAGTGGTCGCCCCGCCGGTAATTGGTGCCTAAGGCGCCGCTGGGGTCGTAGCCGCAATGGACCATGCAGTTTTCGCAGCGATGGTCTCGCGCCACGCCATCGACCACGCCGTATTTGGACCAGTCCACTTTGTCGAGCATTTCCTGGTAATGTTCGTAGTGGCCGTCGGTCATGAGATAGCAGGGGGCCTTCCAGCCTCGGATGTTGCGAGTCGGTATGGCCCAGGCGGTGCAAGTGAGGTCGCGCTTTCCGGCCAGAAACTCCTGATAGACTCGTGTGCCGATGAACGTGAACCGGTCGCCCCACTCGAGCATCTTCGCGAATTTCTCGCGCGTCATAGCGCGCGTGAGGAAGAAGTCTTCGGGCTTCTTGCCCAAACGCCGCACCATATCCTTTTTGGCGGCATCGTATTCGTAACCGGGGGAGATGGTGTGCGCATCGACGTCGTATGAAGAGAAGAATTCGAGCATCTGCTCGATCTCCTTCATGTCAGTCTCCTTGTACACCGTTGTGTTCGTGGCGACCTGGAAGCCCAGAATCTTGGCCATGCGCACCGCCTCCACACACTCCTTGAACACCCCTTCCCGCTCGACGATGAGGTCGTGTGTGTATTCCACGCCGTCCACGTGGACATTCCAGTACATCCACTTGGTGGGGCGAATGACCGGACGGTTGTCTTGTTTGCCTTTCCGGATGGTGTCGGCGTCCTTCTGAGAAACCAACTTTTCGGAAATCAGCTTTTGAAGCAGTGGTTCCTGCCCAGCCGAATAAATGCTTGCCACGTAATCCCGGAGCTTTCGGCGCATGAACATCCCGTTGGTGCAGACATAGACGATCCGTCCCTGCTCAAGCAACCCATTGACCAACTCCTCAATCTTCGGGTAGATAAGCGGTTCGCCCCCGCAAACCGAGACCATCGGCGCGCCGCATTCCCGCGCCGATTCCAGGCAATCCTCCAGCGACATCATGTCCTTGAGGCTGGTCGAGTACTCCCGAATCCGGCCGCAACCGGTGCAGGTCAAATTGCAGGTGTGCAGCGGTTCAAGCTGCAAAACGAGCGCAAAACGAGGCGTCTGCAGGATTTTGTGCTTGATAATATGCCGCGCAATCTTCACCGACGGCGCCAGTGGGAATCGCATAATAACTCGATGGAATTAGGATTGAGCCAACTCTTTGGAAGGATTGATCTCCGGCATTGGCTGATGCGGATGGGCCGCAGGTCGCTCGCTCTTCAGCAGCCCCGGCAAAAAGAATGACCCTGGCGAGACGCTCGGCGACGCGCTGAAGCCCCCGCACCCCGCCGTGAGGAACAAAAGCCCCGCGCCCAGCGCCAAGCCAATCAGTTTCCGGTTTGCTATCACAATTTTTAGCTTATAACTGAATCATGGCGTTAGCAACTGCGAATTCGAGGTCCGAACCAACAGAGATGCATCCGGTCAGGACCTCCAGGGGAAACCACGGAATACACGGAATACACGGAAGAGCGGCAGCGAGTAGAACGGTGAATCGCCAGGAGGCGGAGTTCACGCCAGCGGCAGCCGCGTGGCTGGCCACTTCCGTGTGCTCCGTGTATTCCGTGGTTTCCTCCTCTTTTACCCGTATTCTTCGTGTTCCGTGGTCGCTAACTCGATTTTGTTCATTATGGCTTCTCAGATTTCGGATTTGTTTCGGATTTCGGGTTTCGAGTTTCGGAGCTGCCGGGCTCCGGGCGCCCTGCTGGCAGTTGACCCTTCTCTTGGTGTCTCTTTCAAGCGGTCTGGTTCGCGCCCGCGACAGCGGTCCGGCCCAACCGAGCCGGGCGGCAAAGGCGCGGGCGGCCTATGAAAACGCCCTCAGCCGCTTTCACCAGGAGCCTCAAAGCACCGAGGCCGCCTGGCAGTTCGCCCGCACCTGCTTCGATCTGGCGGATTTTGCGGCCAATAAAGCCCAACGCGCCAGGATAGCGCGGCAGGGCATCGCCGCCGGACGGCATGCCGCGGCCCTCAACCCCAATTCCGCCCCCGCCCATTATTATATAGGGATGGATATGGGCCAACTGGCCAGGACCAAGACCTTCGGCGCTCTCCGCTTGGTGCGCCTGATGCGGACCCAATTTGAAAAGGCTCGCAGCCTTGATGAGAACTTCGATGATGCCGGCCCGGACCGGAACCTGGGCCTGCTTTACCGTGACGCGCCCTCATTCCTGAGCATCGGCAACCGTGCCAAAGCCAGGCGCCATCTGGAGCGGGCAGTGGCTCTGGCTCCCGTGTACCCCGAGAATCGCCTCGATCTCATTGGTTCCCTCCTCAAATGGGGCAAGCGCAAAGAGGCGCGCCACGAACTCCAATTGCTCGAGGCCACCTGGCCCGAAGCCCATAAAAAGTTCGCCGGCCCTCGATGGGCCGCCAGTTGGTCTGACTGGAATCGGCGGTTAGAGCAGGACCAGCAAAGACTCAACCCGCAATAGCCAGAGCGCCGTCAGCCGCAGACAACGCAAGATCGGCCAAGTGCCGCTTGAAGTCCCCGAAACGGAACGTAACCTAGGCGGAAGTGGGTGCAGTTACCAATTGCAGGTGCTGAAAGTACTCCTCGATCTGGACTTGGAGCTGGCGAAACTGCTCGAGTGGCCCTGCCGCCAGCAGGGCGAAGTTCCTGGGGTTCTTTGGAAGAATTTCGACCCGATAAGATTCCAGAATTCTTTGCATCCGGCCCATCTGTTCAATAGCTTGGGCCGCCTATTTGGCTGTCTCAATCATAAGGCGAGGCTGATGATTGCTGCCGCGCGGGTGTTCATGCGAGGCCGGTCTTCGCGCGAACATTAAGCTCAGTGACCGGCGGGCGGTGAGATCGACTCGCCCTTGAGCACCGGCGAGTTGCGAATGACAGCGTTCGTGACCGATTCAAACCTGGCGGCGGCGACACCGGGGGCAAGCTGGGCCTTGAAATTGTCCACTTCCAAACCGTCCACGTCGTCGCAAACCATCGCCGGGCGGAGGTCCGGCTTAAGGAAACTCACGTGGACATTGGCCAGTTCCAGGTCCCGGACGTGCCGGGCGAAGACGCCGTAGGCGGGCATGATGCCCAGGGCGGTGGGCTCCGGATAGCCGTTGCCCAGTTCTCTGGGGATACGCTGGGCGTCTCGCCGGGTCCCGCCCCCTTCGAAGACGAGGCGGATGTTGTCCAGGCGGATGCCATCGAGCGGATCGCCGGGCATGCCGGTGATTTGGATGCCGCTCATGCGCTCAATGCCGGTGGCCGTCACGTTCGAGATGAGAATCTCACGCCCGCGGCTGCGCGTGGTAACGTGCGGCCCGCGGTCGCGGCGGCCCAGGGTGATGTAGATGGGACATCGGCGCACGTTGACCATGCTGATGTTGTTGATGGTGACGTTGTCCAGCAGGCCCCCGTCCACTTCCTCAATCGCCAGGCCCAGGCAATCGCGGAAAGTGCAGTTGGCAATCGCCACGTTGCGAAAGCCGCCCGTTGATTCGGTCCCGAACTTGATGCGGCCAGTCCCGCCGCGGCTAGGCTGCATGGTGCCGTCCAGCAGCGTCCCTTCCCGAAAACCCGAGACCTGGCAATTGACGATGGTCAGGTTTTCGGTCAGAACCGGGCGGCCCAGCGCGTAGGTGCTCTTGATGCACAGACCGTCGTCGTGAGGGGAGTTGATGCGGCAGTCGGACACGGTTGTGTTGTGGCAGCAGTCGATGTCGATGCCGTCGCGGTCGGTGTCCATGGTGACATTGTTGACGGTCAGGTTGTCGCAGCCGGTGACCAGAATCGCAAAGTGGCCGCCATGATAGATGGTGATGTCGCGCAGCAAGACATTGCGGCAGAGCTTCAAGGCGATGGCCTTGTTGCCCAGGCGCGAGGGCGGATACTGCTTCATCTGGGCGTCGGGCCTGTTCCAGACGGTGAATCCGCTCATGCGGTCGAGCAATCCATCGCTGCGCACCAGGCCGCCACCGTTGACCATGCCCGGCCCGGTGATGGAGACGTTGGTGAGACCTTCGCCCCAGATGAGGCTGTTGTGGAAATAGGTGTGGCCGCCGTCCTGGTAGGCTGGCGGCGTCCAGGCCTCGGTTTGGTCATAGACCTTCATGCTCTGCGGCGCGCCGAGAATCACCGCGCCCGGCCCCAGGTACAAGTCCAGGTTATTCGTCAGGTGGATGCTCCCGCACAGGTACGTGCCGGCCGGCACAAACACCGTTCCGCCCCCCGCGGCCGCGGCCGCCTCGATGGCCCGGTTGATGGCCGGGCTATCCAAGTGCTGGCCGTCGCCCGTCGCGCCGAACCGGCGGACGTTAAATGCCAGAGAGAACGGGCCTTTCGCCGCCAGGCAGCCAGGCGCAATTAGCAATCCAACGCAAAGAACCGCGAGCCAGGGTATTCGTTTCATGCTTCCGAGTGTGGCCGGGAATGGCAGAGCCCGCAAGCCCGCAGCCAAGCACCCCTCATTCATAACGCAACGCCTCCATCGGATCGACCCTTGCCGCCCGCCGCGCGGGAAACCAACAGGCCGTGAACGCCACGGCCCCGATGAGCAAGGTGACCGGGGCAAAGGTCAGCGGATCCGTTGCGGTGATGCCGAACAGCAGGCTCCGCAAGACCCGCGTGGCGGCCCAGGCCCCCGCCAGCCCCAGCCCCACAACTGCCAGCCTCATGCCTTGGCGCAGCACCAGCCGCAGGGCCGGCTCCCGTTCGGCGCCCAAGGCCATGCGAATCCCGATCGCGTGCGTGCGTTGGGCGACCGAATAGGCCCGGTTTCAGGCGGGCGAACACGCGCACGCCTCGATCCGCGCGGTCAGTGCGGTCGGTGTCCGTGAACGGGAGCCACAGCCCCACCACCACCGGTTGAAATACCCAGCGAAAACTCGCCGGCAGCACCCCGACCACCGTGTAAGTCGTGTCATTCAGCTTCAGGGTCTTGCCGAGAATGCCGGCATCGCCGTGAAACCAGCGCTGCCAATGGAAGTAGCTCAGAACGACTACCCGCTCGCCACCACCGCGGTACTCCTCGGGAAGGAAAGTGCGCCCGATGAGGGGCTTCACACCGAGCATCGAGAAGAACCCGCGCGACACCAGCAGCGCGCCACCCCGCTCAATGCCCTCCGCGGTTTGCACCTGAAAATCGATGCGTCCATCATTTGCCGCCATTTGAGCGAAGACCTGATTTTGCTGGCGCCAATCCCGGAACGATGGACCGGAAGGGTCAAGGCGGTACTCGTCTTTGGATGGCTTCGTTTCGTAGATTTGAACGAGCGTTTTGGGGTCCTGGTACGGGCATTGGCCCAGGAAAACCGCCCTCAGGATACGGAAGAGGGTAGGAGTGCCCCCAATCCCGATCGCCAGGATCAATACCGCCACGAGCGTGAAACCGGGCCGCTCCCGCAGTTGACGTAAAGCCAAATTGAAGTCATTCATGGATTTTGGAGGATTGGCGATTTTAGATTGGCGATTTGCGATTGGAGGCGGTCAGGAAGACCTTGGGACCAGGGATTGAGGGCGGTCCGCGCGCCCTCGAGGTCAGGTTTTCTGCTCGCGCGGGAGCGGACCCAGAGCGCCCTGATTTGAGGCTTGCCAATGGGAACCGTGTAATTACAGTTATTACCAATGAGAACGACGGAATTGAAGGTGACGCGGATTGGGAACTCCAGGGGCATCCGGATTCCCTCCCGCGTGCTCAAAAAGTACGGTTTCAAGGACCGCCTCCTTATGGAGGAACGCCCCGGCGAGTTGGTGTTGCGGAGGAGCACAGAGGGCAAGCTCTCATGGCGGGAGACTTTCGAGGAGATGGCCCGAGAGAAAGAGGACTGGTCGGGTTTCGAAGCGGTAGTGGCCGAGGGTCTGCCACAGGAATGAAGGTTGTCCGATACGGCATTTACCTGGCGGACTTGAACCCCACGCTGGGCGCGGAGATGAGCAAGGTGCGCCCCGTGGTCGTGGTCAGCCTCGACGAGATGAATGCGGCCCTGGATACCGTCGTGATCTGCCCGCTGACGACGCGTTTGCATCCAAGATGGCGCAGCCGATTGCAGATCCGATGCGTGGGCAAGCCGGCTGAAATCGCGGTGGACCAAATCCGTGCCATCAGCCGATCCCGGTTGCGCAGGAGGATAGACTCTCTGACACCCTTGGCCGCGCTCCAACTGAGACAAGTGATCACGGAGATGTACGGGGAGTGAAGTCCCGTGCGCGGCCCGCCGCCGCGTTGCCTCGATATTGCAAATCGCAAATCTAAAATCGCAAATCCCCTCATTCATAACGCAATACCTCCATCGGATCGACTTTTGCCGCGCGGCGGGCGGGCAGGTAACCGGCCAGCAACGCCACACCGCCCAAAAACAGCGAAACACACACGAACGTCACCGGGTCCAGAGTTCCCACTTGGAACAGAAAGGATTTCAACACCCGCGTCAGCGCCAGGGCGCCCGCCAGACCAAGGCCCAGCCCCGTCACGGCCAGCCAAAACGCTTGGCCCACGACAAGACGCACGATATCCTCCCGCTTCGCACCGAGCGCCATCCGTATCCCGAATTCCCGCACTCGTTGCACGACCGAGTAGCTCACCAGGCCGTAAATGCCGATGGCGGCGAGGAGCAGGGCAATGGCCGAGAAAAGCGTGAGCAGGGTGGTCTGAAATCGCTGCGGGGTGATCGAATGGGCCAGCCGGTCGTCCATCGTCTGAATCGACAAGATGGGGCGGTTTTTCTCCATCGACTGAATGACCGTTCGCACGGACGGCGCCAGCCGCATCGGGCCGGATGCGGTGCGTAGCACGAGACTGTCCGTCGAAAAGGGGGCTTGCCGATACGAGTAGTACGCCTCGGGCTGGACTTGGTTCAGGAGCGTCTGGTTCCTGACATCATTGACGACCCCCACGATGGTGTTGCGACCCGGAGGGATAGACTCATTCGGCCAATGGATAACGAGCACCTTGCCAACGGGATCGATGCCGCCGCAACGCCGCTTGACGAATGTCTGGTTCACGACCACCACCGGCCGCGCGCTTTTGGTATCTTGCGCGGTGATGCCTCGGCCCCAACGAAGGGTCATATCCATCGCCTGGAAATAACCCGGGGTGACTACTTGCCGATAAACTTGATTCGTCGAGCCTCCATCCAGGCTCATATCGAACCACGTCCCGGCCGGTGACGGAGGCACGCTCTCGGCGGCGCCGACCGCTTGCACGCCCGGCAAGGCGGCCAACCGTGCCAGCAATTCCTGGCCGCCTGGTTGGAGCAAGGCTTTGCCCGCCCCGGCCATCCGCACCACCAGGACGTGCCGGGGATTGAACCCGAGGTCAACGTGGCTCAGCAAAACGAAGCTCTTGAGGAGCAACCCCGCGCCGATGAGCAGTACCAATGACAGACCGATTTCCGCGACGACGAGTCCCGATCGGCCCCGTTGGCGGCGAGCACCAACTGAACCCCGACCCGCTCCTCCTTCCTTCAAGCTGGCGTTTAGGTCGGGTCTTGTCGCTCGGCTGGCCGGTGCCAGCCCGCAAATCAAACCGCTCAGCACAGCGATCAGCCCCGTCGCTGCCAGCACCCTGCCATCGAGGCTCACGCCTGCCATGCGCGGCACGAAACCGGCGGCTAAACCGCGCAGGGTTGTAACGCCTAAATAAGCGAGCAATAGACCACCCCCGCCACCCAATCCGGCGCGAGCGAATCTGCGTCCATTGGAAAGGGCATCCAAAAATCAACGGATTGCCTGAACCGAAACCCTTTGGGCATGACGCCGACGATCGTGCGCGACTTGCCGTCCAGGGTCAGCCTCTTGCCCACAACGGCTGGGTCGCCAGCGAACGACCGCTGCCAGAGACCATAGCTGATGATTATTACCGGGGGGCCGCCGTCCTTGGCCTCCTCGGCGGCGAATGGGCGACCCAACGCTGGCTGGACACCAAGGACGGAAAAGAAGCCCGGCGAAATCTGCGCGCCAACGACTTGTGCCGCCGCATCGGCGCCTGTCAGCGTGGAGTGCCAGCCCGACTCGAAGAAAGCCGTTCTCTCCAGTGTCTTGGCCTGGCGCTGCCAGTCCAAGAACCTGAGCAGCCAGATTGGCCGCAAGTCCTCCAGCCTTCGGCCAGTTCCCTCCCAAACCATGACCAACCGGTCCACGTGTGGGAACGCCATCGGGCGCAGCAAGACGCCGTTGACGACGGAAAAGATCGCGGTAACGGCGCCAATACCCAGCGCCATGGTGAGCACGGCCACGGTAGCGAAGCCGGGGTTTCTGCGCAGTTGGCGACAGGCGAATTTGAGGTCGTTCATGGGCTTTGATGGATTTGCGATTTTAGATTTGCGATTTGCGATTGGGCTGCTTGCCGGTCGCGCGGCAAGCCGCGGGCTTGCTCCGCCGAACTGATGGGACTATTCTTTCGGCATGAATTACGGGATTCTGTTTGAGCGCATTGAGGAGCAAGGCTTCCCGCACGGCCAGTATTACGCTCATATTCCCTCGCTCGGACTGACGACGCACGGGTTGGGCATCGAGGGAGCTCGAGAAGCGGCTCGCGATTTGCTTCAGCAGTGGATTGCGGAAAAACGGGCCAACCACGAGTCCGTTCCGGCACCCGGCGAAATGTTCTTCTCGACCTTGGAAGTTCCCGATGCCTTACAAAGCGCGTGAAATCTTGGCCCGGCTGCAGTCGAGGCCAGGCGAGATCCAAATCGGTGACCGGATTTGGGGGTCCAGGCTTGCGATTTGCAGCAGAGTCTAACAGCGGGCGAGGCGCGGGGGCATGAACGCAACCCGATTGACGGCTAAACTGCCCCGCTCGCGTGGTTCGCCGTCGCGCAGCTCCCAAATCGCAAATCGCAAATCTAAAATCGCAAATCCTGGTCATGCCTACTGGAGCGGTGCAATGGCGTTTGCCTGCCGGGCGGCGCTGAGCTTGCCCCAGGCTTCC
>JAJYHY010000317.1 GCA_021784555.1 bacterium | reverse complement strand
CAGATCAAGCAGACTCAGAAGAGCATAGACCAACAGCAGGAGGAGGCCCTCAAGGTCAGCCGCGCCGCCGCGACCTTCGACCAACTCAAAGCCCGAGCGCAGGAGGTCCAGCAACTCTATGATCGGCTCATGACCGCCAAGCAAACGCTCGACTTGAACAAGGACATCAGTCCAGAGAGCGTCACCATCATGCAGGACGCCTCCCCCGGCCAACCCGCCCGGGCGCGCATGCAAAAAATGCTCCTAACCGGAGGTCTCATCGGCCTGGCGGCCGCGGTCGGGTTGCTGCTGCTCGTGGACCGGCTGGACGACCGGATGGGATCGTATTCGGAATTGCGCGAGATTTTTGACGAAGAGGTGCTGGCCCAGATTCCACGGGAAAAGGCTCGCAACGGCGATGACGGCGTTGCGCTGGTGCATCCTGAGGACGAACGCCATACCTTTGTCGAGGCCTTTCGCAATCTGCGCTCGTCGCTGCTCTTCATGTCCGATTCGGCCGAGCGGCCAAAGCTCATCTTGTTGACGAGCGCCATACCCAATGAGGGCAAATCGCTCACGGCGGCCAACCTCGCCATCACCCTCGCCAAGGCCGGTTCGCGCGTCCTGCTGGTCGATGCCGACCTGCGCAAGGGCGCCCTGCATCGGCGCTTCGATACCGCCAGGGACGCGGGACTCAGCGAAGTCCTCACGCAAGGTCTGAAATGGCCGGACGCCGTGGTTTCGGCGCCCATGGATAATTTGTTCCTGCTGCCGCGCGGCGCCATCACCCCGCATTCGAGCGAGCTGTTTCTTGGGCCTGCGATGGATGCTTTCCTGAAAGAGGCGGAATCCAAATTCGATTTTGTCCTGCTCGACACGGTGCCGGTCCTGGCGGCCGACGACGTGACGAGCTTAGCACCCCTGGTGGGCGCGGTGGTTTTTGTCATCCGGGCCGAACACACTTCGGCTCGGGTGGCGAGGGCGGCGCTGGAGTCGCTCTACCAGAGGCAGGTGGACGTGCTGGGCCTCATCTTCAACGCGGTGCCCGCCTCCAGTGTAGATTACTACTATTATTACAAATATAAGGATTACTACGCAACCTATCCCTCCACCAACCCGAAAGGGAGAGGCAAGAAACACAAATCCGCCGAGACTGAACCGGCCTAAGCAACACATTCTTTAGCTGTGGATTCCCGCCCCGACTGGCCGCGCACGCAGGCCCTCTCCTGGTTCTGCGTTCGCGCGCAACCGAAGCACGAGCACATCGCCGCCGCTCACTTGCGGAACGAGCCGGAAGTCGAGGTCTATCTGCCCCGCATCCGCTTCCGGCGCTCCACACGCCGCGGGCCAGTCTGGTTCACGGAGGCGCTATTTCCGGGCTATTTGTTTGCTCGCTTCGACTTGGCGGGCGGGTTGCGCAGGTTCCATTATGCTCCGGGCGTGAGGGGCATCGTGCATTTCGGCGAAAAGTGGCCGACGATCCCTGATGCCACGATTGAGGAACTGCGCGCGACCGCTGGCGACGAGGAGGTGCGCGTCGTGGTCGAACAGTTTCGCCCCGGCGAGACGGTCCTAATCGCCGAAGGCGCCTTTCGGGGTCTGAGCGCGGTGGTCAACCGGGTTATGCCCGCCAAGGACCGGGTCGCCGTCCTGCTGGAGTTCCTGGGGCGCCAGACCATGGTGGAACTGGCCGCCAGTGTCCTGAAAGCCGACGGCGACATCCGTGGGCGGATCGGACCGCAGGGAGCCTGTCTGGCCGGAACCAACGGCAAAGCCACCCAACCGCGGAAATCTGCGCCGCTCTAATGCGCGCAAGAAGGGCGAAACGGTCTGGCATCGGGAGGCTTGACCCCTTCGGTGGGGTTTTGGCTTGGCTGCCGATGGGAAGATCTTGAAGATTATCCCCTCATGCGGTTCCTCAGCGAAAGGCTTAAGCGTTCGCCCGACCTGGCTCGTGTCGGGCCGTTCGCCGTATTCGTTCTGCTGACGGCGCTGCAAGGGAGGTTGGGCGAAGGCTCGCAGTATTGGGTTTATGTTCTTAAGACGGTGATCGGGGCATGGCTGGTCTGGGAGACGCGGGCATACGTCCTGGAACTGCGCTGGGCCTGGAGCTGGGAAGCCATCGGCGTTGGGGTGGCAATCTTTGTTGTTTGGGTGGGCCTGGACGGCCTCTACCCGCGGCTGGTCCAGTTGGGAGCAGGATGGGATCCGGCAAGACATTACGGGCCGGGCGCGCTGGCATGCTTCTATGTCGCCGTGAGAATCGCCGGTTCCTCGCTGGTGGTGCCGCCGCTGGAGGAAGTTTTTTACCGGTCTTTCATGTACCGCTATTTCGTAAAGACGGACTTCCTGTCGGCGCCAATCGGCGAATACCATCCGCTGTCATTTTTCGGGACGTCGATTCTGTTCGGGCTGATGCATCCGGACCGCTGGCTGGCGGGCATTATCTGCGGCTTGGCCTACCAATGGCTGGTCGTGCGCAAGAAGCGGCTAGGGGACGCGATGCTGGCGCATGGAATAACAAATCTCCTGCTGGGCCTTTGGGTGGGCTGGAAAGGGCAATGGAGTTTTTGGTAAGAGGTTTTAGATGCGGAGCAGCGGCCCTTTCATTCGATTACAAGCCACATCGTCTTCAAATGCGGCGGTTCGGCCCGCGAAATCGGGAAGTCCGCCGGTTGCGGGGCGTAATGCCGCCGCGCGATTTTGCTTCCGGCGGCCTCAACCGCCTGCTCCACCGCCGTGACAAAGTCCTCTGGCGTCCACCTGCCCGAATTGGTCGAGGCAAACAGGATACCGCCGCTCCTCAGGACACCCAGAGCGGCGGTAATGAGCCGGCCATAATCGCTTTCAACCCGGAACACTCCGGAGAGTTTCGACCGCGAAAAAGTTGGAGGGTCCAGCAGGACGGCCTCAAAACGCCGCCCTTTCTTGGCGAACCGCCGCAGCCAATCGAAGGCGTCACCTTGGAGAAATTCGTGAGCCCCCGGGTCGATGCCGTTGAGGACAAAGTTGCGTTTGCCCCATTCGAGGGCTCTTCTTGAAAGATCGACGCTGCTGGTTCTCGCGCCGCCTTTCGCGGCGCAGACCGAAAAAGCGCAGGTATAGGCGAAGGTGTTGAGCACCGAAGAGGAATCCGGGAGCGAAAAACCCGCCGCCAGATGCCCAGTGAGCAGCCGGCGCCGGTTCTCGCGTTGGTCCAGGAATAGGCCAGTCGAGGCCCCCTGGCTGAGGCTTAACTCGAATTGCAGGCCGTTCTCGCGAACCGCGTACGGTTCAGGCGCCGGTTCTCCCAGGACAAGCTGGGGCGAAATCGCCGGAGCGTCTAGCCTGCCGGCGTGCCGTGGGAGGAGCTTGTGATAGGCGCCGCGCGCGGACAGCGCCGCCGCAAGCTCAGCCAATTCCCTGTAACCCTCGGGTCCCAGCGGTGTCTCACTTTGAGCAATCAGGTAATCGCCCACCCTGTCTATATAGAGCGTCTCGCAAGAATGCCGATCTCCGGACTTTATCGGCCACTTTATCGAATTTCGGCGGGTTTTTGACAAGCTGTGCGATAAAGCAGCCCTTGGGACAGGTTCCCTGCAGGGCTTCTCCCAAGCCGAGCGGCCCTCACCGGCGCCGTGCGCGAGCCGATAGGCGTCGGTGTCCGCCGGGTCGAGGAATGCGGCGCGGAGCGCCAGCCGCGGGTCAACCTCGAATCCCACAGGCGCCCGGAATGTTACCGGGTTGCCCGTTTCAGGATGAATGAAACGGAGTTCCGCCGCGTGCAGATACAGACGTGGCGCCGGCGTTCCCCCGTAATCAATATCGCCCAGGACGGGAAACCCGGCCCCGGCGGCGTGGACGCGGATTTGGTGGGTACGGCCAGTAAGCGGCTCGGCCTCCAGCCAATTGCAGGAATCAGGTCGCAAGACTTCGCAGCGGAGGGCATCCGACCCTGCGCCGGTCCCGGGGCTTTTAGACCCTGGGTTAGTCGGACAGGCGTCGGCGAGCTGAGATTTGAGATTTGAGAACTCAGATCCCGCGGGCATGGCGATACCTCTGAGTCGAAGTCCATGCTCATCCGCTGCGGCGGTGCGATAGCGCGCCCGCTCAGCCGGCTCGAGCTTGCGGAAGCGGGTTTCCGCCAGCGTGCCTCCGAGGCGGGCGGGGCGGGCCTGGTATTGTGCTCCGACGCGAACAAGACCGGTCTTGATCGTGAGATGGTCCTGGGGAATGGGTCGATCCGTCAACAGGAGGTATCGCTTGCGAACTGCGCGCTGGGTGAATTGCTCCGTGAGCGAGCGGCTGGCGAGGGATGTTTTTGAGAAGGCGAGCACTCCGGAAGTGCCCTTGTCCAGCCGGTGAATAATGGCCAGGTTGGCCCACCGCTCTTCGCGGTTTCGAAGCCAGTCGTAGAGGCCCTCGCCGGCGTAAGGGCTGGGCGCATGAGTGCTCACGCCGGGCGGCTTGTTCACCACCAGCAGATGCTCGTCTTCATAGAGCAGGCAGGGGAGCACGGCCAGGCTCACGAGCTGCCGATAAGGATGCCGACCGCAAACACCAGGATTCCCCCCAGCACGACCTGGATGGCCGCGGAGGCCCACGAGGTGTCCATAAACCGGTGACGCACCCACGCAATCACGCTCAGTTCGACGCATACTACCGTCACGGCTATCCACGTGGCCACGCGCACGTCCCGGATGAGATAGGGCAAGCTGTGGCCAAGCCCGCCCAAGGCCGTCATCAGTCCGCAAATCGTCCCCCGCGCCCAGGGATGGCCGCGCCCGGTCAGGCTGCCGTCGTCGGATAGGGCCTCGGCGAAGCCCATGCTGATGCCCGCGCCAACGCTTGCCGCCAAGCCTACTCGGAGGGTATCGAAGCTGTTGTGGGTGGCGAAGGCGGCGGCAAACAGAGGCGCCAGCGTCGAGACCGAGCCGTCCATCAAACCGGCCAGGCCCGGCTGGATCACTTGGAGGATGAACAACCGCTTCCGTTGCGCCGATTCCTCCTCGCTCAGGCGTGTCGCGGCTATCCGCCCCGCCGTGTGCGCATGATGCCGTTCCTCCTCCGCCAGATCACCCAGCAACTGCCGAACGCGTGTATCGGTCGTTCGCCGGGCAGCCGCTTCATAAAAGCGTTTGGTCTCCAATTCCATCGTCTCGGCTTCCCTCTGCACGGCAGTGAGCCCGAGCGGGCGCACCAGCCACACCGGGCGGCGGCGGACAAAGCCGCGCACGTCCTGGCGCCGGATGAGGGGCACGTGATCACCGAACCGTTGGCGATAGACGTCGAGCAAGCGGTGCCGGTGCGAATCCTCCTCTTCCCGAAGCCGGCTGAATTGCCCGGCCTTGTCCGGATAATTCTCCCTCAGGCCCTCGGCGATGTCCTCGTAAATCCGGGCATCCTCCTCCTCGAGCGAGATGGCCAGCGCGAGTATCTCCCGCGCATCCAGGCTGTCAAATGGTCGCATATCCGCCGCATCTTATAGGGCCGCTGGCCTGCGCACGAGCAATTAAGTCGCGATTCTTCTCTCCACCTGTGGCCACCTTACACTTTGGAAATTATGCAAGCGATTTCGGTCGTTTTCAGGCAACGACTTGTTCTGGACGGATTCTTGAATTCGCTGGAGAGGGACGGCTGAAAGAATTCTGAAGCCGCGTTGCTCTTCCAATCGTCGATAGGGTTTGTACTGGCTGGCGGCGATCAAACGCTCAATATTCCAGAGCACCTGTCTGACTTGGCCATCGCCAAGCAATTGCGTCATGAAGCCGTTGGCCGTAACCAAGCTGGTCTTGAGGTGAAGTTCGTCTTGCCGTCCTTCCTGATCGAAGGCCCGGACCGCATGGAGTTTTGCCAGCACGAGTGAGGTTTCCAAATCTTCTCTGTAACCCCAAAAGTCAATGTCGCCGCTTGTGATGGGAGTGTCAGACGCGCAGTATTGCTGCTGCCACCAGGCAACAGCCTGACCTCCAACCAAAGCACAGCCTTCCGGGATGTGTTGGATGACGCTGTCGAAATCCGAAGGAACAAAGACGCGCCTCTTTGGCAGGACTTGCTCAGGTATCGGGGCTAATCTCATAGTCCAGAACCTCAACCCGGCTCACATCCAATGGTTGGCGTTTGATTCTGTTCGCGGCGGCCAGCGTGAAGTCAGCAAGCTTGATTCTCCCCTTGGCGTGCTTTCGGCGCAATTGTTTGCGTTTTAAGGCCTTGAACCGCTGCACTTTTTGGCTTGTGTTCATGTTTGTGGTCACCCCGAGGTCACCTGGCTGTCCGGCAGATGGGGTGGTCGACGGGATTTGAACCCGCGACAGCCAGATCCACAATCTGGGGCTCTAACCGGGCTGAGCTACGACCACCACAACCGGCTTACAAATTACTTTTTCCACTGATGCCAGTCAAGGTCCACGCCAGAGTCGGGTGTGATTGAAACCGTCGGACGTCGGGGTCAGTCCTGCATCTTCTTCCGCCACTCCTCCTTCCCGCCCCGCGGAAAAAGTGAGGACTGACCCCGCGCCCGACCGGCACTTTTGATCGCACCCGCCAAACTCGATTCTCCACTCGGTGGCTCTTGAACGCCACAACCTTGGTTGGGAAGGCTCGTCAACGGCTTCCGAAACGAGGCCGTTGTCTCGCTTTGCTTTGGGCTGATGCTTATCGTGTGTCAAACACCTCAAGCCGCAAGTCCTTCAATTTTGGGTTCATTTCTCGACCTCTTTCGAGCACGGATTTAGCCAATTCTCGCGAAGGCAGATTTCTTAGGCCGCGCCACCGCCTCCCGGTCCGACGCGGCCATCACGATGGAATGCGTCAGCGACCCCGCACTCCTAACATACTCGTTGGCTCCCTCATTCTCGACCAAGCCAGGCCCAAATCCGTAGGATACGCCGCCTTCAGCAGACGCCGCCGCAAGAGATCTGACTGCCCTGCGCTTGCCGGCTGCGGGCGGAGAGCCTATGGTGTCAACCATGAGCAGGCAATCGATTGACGCAACAAATCATCTACGGATATCGGAACTGGGCCGGCGGGTGGTCGGCGGCGGCGCCGTCACGCGTGAGGAGGCCCTGTGGCTGTTCCACCTTGAGGAGACGGCCGACGTGTATGATTTGCTGGCGTGGGCGAATCGCATCCGGGAGCACTTCAAAGGCAGCAAGGTCCACCTGTGTTCCATCGTCAATATCAAGTCCGGGGGCTGCTCGGAAAACTGCCGCTTCTGCTCGCAATCCGCCGCCTACCAAACGGAGGCGCCCCGTTATGGGCTGGTGGATAAGGAGGCGGTATTGCAGGCAGCGGAGGAGACGGCGGCGAATGGCGTTACGGCGCTCGGCCTTGTGGCGGCCTGGCGAGGGCTGGATGAAGGGCCGGTCCTCGACCAGATTTGCGAGAGCCTTGACGCGCTACGCCACAGCGGCAAGGCCAGGCCGGATGCCTCGTTGGGGATTATTCGGAGCCAGGCGGTGGCCGAGCGGCTCAAGGCATCCGGTTTGGAGTGCTACAACCACAACCTGGAGACCTCGCGCGGCTTTTTTTCGAAGGTTTGTGATACACATTCATACGAGGAGCGTCTCCAGACGATTCGTCACCTGAAACGAGCCGGTGTTTCGGTCTGCTCGGGGGGCATTTTGGGGATGGGGGAAAGTGTGGAGGACCGCTGTGAATTGGCGTTCGCGCTGAGAGACCTCGAAGTTGATTTTATTCCGATCAACGTTCTCAATCCAATCAGCGGAACCCCGTTCGCCAACCTGCCGCCCCTGGCGCCGCTCAAGATTCTGCAGTCGATTGCCTGCTTCCGCTTTATTCTGCCCCGGCGGGAGATCATGGTGGCCGGGGGGCGAGCCGTCAATTTGCGGGACCTCCAAGGCATGATGTTTATGGCCGGAGCGAGCGCGATGATGGTGGGCAACTATCTGACCACGCTGAACCAGCCGGTGGAGAGAGACCTGCAGATGCTCAAAGACCTCGGGCTGGAGACCGACTGGGAAGAGTCTGACGCTATGGAGCGACCGGTTGCGAGAACCGCCGCCGGTCACGGAAAGGATGTTGAGCCGGACGCCGAGATTGCTCCACAAACGACGGAGATGGCGCCCGCCTAAATGGATTGTTGACCGTGAAAGGAGCGAGGGATGAAGCACGCGGTGAGCCTTCGCCTACCGCCGCAAAGACCGTGGCCGAGTTGCGCCGTTTAGGGCGGAACATAAACGGCTATTTCGGCGAGAGGATTGACATTGAGACGGTAGTTGGCGATTGTGCCGAAGCCGCGCAGGAGCACGGCTGGGCCTCCGAGCATATCGAGGCGGCGCCCGGCCTGCGGCTCCTGGCGCTAAAGCGCGCGCCCCGCGAGAGTGAGGCCAGTCCCAGGCGGGTTTATATCTCGGCGGGCATTCATGGCGATGAGCCCGCCAGCCCCTTGGCCGCTCGCCGTCTGCTGCGCGAAGACAGATGGCCTCCAGACGTGGCACTTTGGCTCTGCCCCTGTTTGAATCCGACCGGTTTCGCCGCCAATCGGCGTGAGAATGCCGTGGGCGCGGACCTCAACCGGGAATACCGTAAGCCCCAGGCCATGGAGATCATCGCCCACATTGCCTGGCTTGATCGCCAGCCCCGATTCGATCTCTGCCTTTGCCTGCACGAGGATTGGGAAGCCCAAGGTTTCTACCTCTACGAACTGAATCCCGATGAGGCGCCTTCCGCCGCCCCAGCCATTCTGGAGCGAGTGAGCGAGGTCTGCCCTATTGATTCCTCCGAAATCATCGAGGGCAGAGCCGCCCGGGGCGGCCTCATTCGGCCCAGCATCGACCCGCGTTCACGGCCCGAATGGCCAGAGGCATTCTTCTTGCTGACTCACAAGACGGCGCTCTCTTACACGCTGGAGGCGCCCTCTGATTTCCCGCTGGAGACGCGCGTGGCGGCGCTATGCGCGGGGGTGCGCGCCGCGCTGGACTTCAGGCACGGCCAGTGACAAAGCCGTAGGGCACACCGCAAATCCGAGCGACGGCTGCTATGAGCCGTGTGAACGACTCATGCCCGCAAGAGCCCGTAAGAAATTGCGTGCCAAGGATGGGGAAACACGCTATTTCAGAGCCGTGACCGGCACCCGCTCCATTCATAACCTCACGTTGATCGGTTTCATGGGTTCGGGAAAGTCCTCCGTTGGCCGGTTGACAGCCGAGGCCTTGCGGTTCACGTTTTTGGACACGGACACCGTCATTGAGGCCCGCGCCGGGATGACGATTTCGGACATTTTCGCACGGCAGGGCGAAGCGGCTTTCAGGCAATGGGAAAGGAAGATAGTCGAAGAATTGGCGCATCGCACCAAGACGGTCATCGCCACCGGCGGGGGGCTGCCGGCGGACCCGGCGAACCTGGCAAGCCTCAAGGGCCATTCGCTGGTGGTCTGCCTTTGGGCCTCGCCCGAAACCATCCACCGGCGGGTGAGCGGCCACAGCCACCGTCCGCTCTTGAACGAACCCCACCCGCTGGAGCAAATCCGTCGGCTGCTCCAGGTGCGCGAGCCGTGTTACCGCCAAGCCGACGTGTTGGTGAATACGGAACTGCGCTCGATTCGCGAGGTGGCCACCCAGGTAGTGCATCAATACCATCTCGCGCAGGCGGCGCATCCTTGAAAGAGGCCATCCAACTCCGGGCGCGCGAATTAGGGTTCGACGACTGCCGATTCACCAGCGCGCTGCCACCGGCCTCGGCGCCCCAACTTCGGGGTTGGCTGGAGGAAGGGCTGCAAGGCCAGATGGCTTACCTGGCTCGCAATGCGCACAAGCGGGTTGATCCTCAACAAGTCCTTCCAGGGGCCCGCAGCATCGTAACACTGGCGGCCAGTTATGCCGCCCGGCTCGATGCCGGTCTCGAGCGGCCTTCCGCCCAAGGTGTTCCGGGGCAGTCCGTGACGCCTCCCCGTGGTGTCGTAGCCCGGTACGCGCGCTTCCGGGATTATCATGATGTCCTGGGCGAACGCTTGAAAGGACTAGCCGAGTTCATGCGCTCCCTGGCCGGAGAGGGCGCGCGCGCGCTGTGGTATGTCGATACCGGGCCGGTGCTGGAGCGCGATTTGGCTCAGCGCGCCGGCCTGGGATTCATCGGCAAACACACCAATCTCATCAGCCGCCGCCTGGGCAATTGGTTTTTC
>JAJYHY010000316.1 GCA_021784555.1 bacterium | reverse complement strand
CCGAAAATCTCTTTGAAGAACCTGTCGTGCGGGTTGTGAAGCGGTTGACCGGTGTCGTCTTGCATGATTGCCCTCCCTTCTAGCCGAAGAAAAGGTCAAAGACAAGTTTGTAACAAGCCCCGTAGCACCCAGGTTCCATCCACTAAGGGCCTTTTAAGAAACTCCTTTTGGAACTGCTTGTGTTGGAGCAGGTTGGAAAGCAACGGTTTTTGCCTCCCGTGCGACAACCACGGAAAGTTTCTTCCATGGAACAGCCCCCAGCGGGGGTGCCTGCTCCTATCGTCATTTTCTCTCAAGGAATCCCTGCACGTTCAACCAATAGAGGCAGTCCCTTGTCCAGGGGTGGCGATGGGCCGGGTCCCAGTGAGAACTGCCAAGGCCCAGTCCATGCCCGCCTTTTTCAAAGATATGCAGCGCGAATGGAACGTGGGCTTTGCGGAGGGCTTCGGCGAACATCAGGCTGTTCTCGACCGGCACGACATTGTCCTCATAAGTAGCCCAGATAAAGCACGGCGGAGTGTTGCTGGTGACCTGCAGTTCGTTGGAGAGTTTCCGCACCAGTTCCGGAGAGGGATTGTCGCCCAGCAGATTGAACTTGGTGCCCTGATGCGTGAATCTGCCCATCGTGATGACGGCATAGCAGAGAATCCCGATGTCGGGGCGCGAGCTCTGCCTCTCGATGGGGTCCGGAGAATCCGGGTTGCCGGCGTCGAAATGGGTGAGCAGGGTCGAAGCCAAGTGGCCGCCCGCGGATGAACCGATGATGCCGATACGGTGCGGGTCGAGATTCCATTCCTTGGCGTGCGCCCGGACGATGCGCATGGCGCGAGTCACGTCCTCAAACATGGCCGGGTAGTGGTAGCCTGCGGAGCCAAGGCGGTATTTCAACACAAAACCGGCGATGCCGTTTTCGTTGAACCACCGGGCATAGTCTTTGCCTTCATGCGACGCCAGCATGGCGTAACCGCCGCCCGGACAGATGACCATCGCCGCGCCGGTCGCCTTCGACGGGTCCGGGAAATAAGGCGTGAGCGTCGGGATATCCTTGCTGGCATCGCCGAGCGCGCCGGGCGCCCCATTGGGCCACAGGGGAAAGGGGTTCGTGGGGTGCGCGTGAAGGGCTGTGGTCCAACCAACAATCGCCATGAGAGCAAACATCGTTTTCATTTTAATCTTCTGTCTCGGGAGATCGGAACGGAGTGAGATTCTACGTGAGCAGTTGCCCCTTGAGCACCGGACGCGGGTCGTTGGGATGCGGACTCATGGCGGCCATGCTGTTTATAAACTGAATTTCAAGTTCATTTCCATTGAAGCGGCAAGTCACGTTGTCATGATGCGGCGTTTCACAATACCGTATCAGGATGCTCAGGGTGTCGCCCTCCTTCCAGGCGGCGGCGGACGCAATCCGGGAAGGCGTCCCCGGTTTGGGGGCGCCGCCTGAAACCAGGCGGGGCGGGGTTCCGGGCAGGGCGGTTTGTCCCGGCGCCCAATGACCGATGCCGCAGGTAATCGGATACTCCCCGCGGGCATCGGCGAGCATGAACAAGCACGCATCTTTGTGGAAAGTGAACTGGCCGCCGCGAATGCCAAGCGTGTTCTCATCCATCCTGAAACGTCTGCCAGAAAGCCGCCCAGCAAGCGGCGAAGAGGGATTTCCCGCGGGCAGGGGGAGAACCAGGGAGGCGAGCGCTTGGCGGAGCCGAGCCTGGCCTTCGGGGTTTGGCGGTAACGGTTCGTCTTTCATGGCTGTCAACAGGTGCTTCCAAACGAGGTCCAGTTCGCCCTGCATGTCGCTGGTCTCGCTGGTAATCGCGACGACCGCGTCTTTCTCCGGCATGACGATGGTATATTGACCAAAGGCCCCGTCTCCGCGGAAGGCCCTGTGCGTGCAGCGCCAGAACTGGTAGCAGTAGCCCTGGAGCCAGTCGTTCTCAGAGTTGGGCCGGCTGGGGTGGGCGGGATAGGGCTGTTGGATCTTGAAGGTGGTGGCCTGCTCGACCCATTTAGCCGGCAGCAACTGCAGGCCCTTCCAGGCGCCTTTTTGTAAATACAACTGGCCGAATTTGGCCAGGCCCTCGGTGCGAATATTCAGGCCCCAACCGCCCGTATTGATGCCCCGCGGGCAGGTCTCCCAAGTCACTCCAGGGATGTCCAGCGGCTCGAATAGCCTTGGCGCCAGGTAATCGACAACCTTCTGTCCGGTCACCTTCTGAACGATGGCCGAAAGCATGTAAGTGGCGGAGCTATTGTATAAGAACACGCTGCCCGGGGGATGGGGGAAGGGCCACGCCAGAAAGGCCTTGACCCAGTTCTTGTGCTTGACAATTTCCCACGTCGGTTCGGGGTCCTGTCCGGCCGACATCGTCAGCAAATGTTTCACGCGCAGGGCCGCCAGGTTTTCGCTGACCTTTTCCGGCAACTCTTCCGGGAAAAAGGTCACTACGCGGTCCTCGACGGTGAGCTTGCCCTCGGCTATGGCCAACCCGACCGCGGTTGAAGTGAAACTCTTGCTCAGGGAGTACATCGCGTGGTTGAACTCAGCCCGGTACGGCGACCACCAGCCTTCGGCGACAACTTTTCCATGGCGCACCACCATGAAGCTGTGGAACTCATGCCTGCTCCGGCCAATCGCATTGACGAATTCCAGAATTCCCTCCGAGGATACGCCTTGAGACTCCGGTGTGCTGCGTGGCAGACCACCGCCAGCTTTCGCTAAAAGGGGCGCTCGTTCACCCTGGGTTGCTATCGGTCGGGCCGCCGCCAAAGACATCAGTCCCAGCCCTGTCGTTCCAAGCCCAACCTTTTTGAGGAATATCCTGCGGTTTGTCATGGTGCCTTAGCTTCTCGCATTGGGGCCCGCCAACACAAGCGATAATTCTGGCCCGGGACGTGCTCGTGGAGGCGGATCAGAGTGTGCATCGCTGGCGGCGGTCGAGGACGGCGCGGACGCTGGGCAGGAGGTTGATGTCGGCGAATTGAGTGTAGCTGTCGGCGGTGGGCCAGATGCGACTGGGTGTCGGTGTCCTGGATAACCAGGCGGGATTTGAGGGTGGGGAGGGAGGTGAGCGTGGGAAGGGAAAGCAGAAATTGTGAAAGCAGAAAGCGGAAATGGGGATTGAACAGAAGGTAACGAAGGGAACAAAAGTGCGAGCTATTCCGGCTCGTTCTTGAATAGGCGCTCGGTGACGGTTCGACTGTTGCTGATGAGCAGGAAGCCGACGACGGCCATGAGAATGGACGAGAGGGAGTAGGCCTCGACACCTCCGACCATTCCGGCGCGTCCGAAGTTGGCCAGGGCGCTGATGATGCCGGGGATGCTGTGGATAAGGACCGAGAGACCGAGGATTCTGATGAGGACGTTTGCTAATTGTGTAGGTTTCATGAATGGGTGGTTAGGTTTTGGTGGAGCGTGGAGAGTGATTGGTTGGGTTCAGTCCGGTTGGCCGGACCGCAGGTCGTGAACCATGGCCCAGAGGCGGTCGATCTCGCCGAGTTCGATGACCTGCAGCGGGGTTAAGCGGTCGAAGGCCGAGTTGGGGCGATGGAGCCACCGGGGGATGCTCTCGGGTTCGACGATTTCGGCCAAAGCATCGAGCAAGCGGCGGACTTCGTGCAGCCGCCTTTTCGCGGGGTGGCTCGGCGGTTTGCCGCTCGCCCATCCCGCCATGGCGCGGAGGGAGAACCCGGTCAACCGGCCCAATTCTTCGCGGCGAAGCCCGTAGGTGTCGCATAGGGAGTTGACGTCGGGGCTGTCGTCGGCGATTTGGGTGAGGAGTTGGGCGGCGAGTTCGTGCTCCTGCTGGAGGTGTGCGGACCCGATGCCGACCGGTGAGGGCGGGGCCAGCTCCGTTTCGGGACCGGCATCGTGGAACTGTGACGTCGAAGGCTTGTGAGCGCCGTAATGTACCTTTGCTTTCGGCGTCGCCGACTTTGCCTTGATTTTGACGCTGGCAGTCTTGACAGTCTTGATGTTTTTGACGGACGACCAATTCTTCGGTTTCGTGACCTCGATTTTGATTTTGTTGGGTTTTTGGTAACTCATGAGTCCAGGATACGCGGCCACCGGGTCAGAAGCAAGCAGATGTGCGTGCAGATGTGCATATTCTTACTCTCATAATCCGTGCTTGAAGGTAGTACGCTTCCGCCCCGAGGGTGGACAGGTCGGTGCTTCCGTGAACAGCCGGTATCAGGTGCCGCACGCTCCATCTCCCGCCGGCAAGAGCGGCGCCCACGCCGGTAAACCGGTAGGGGAGCGACGCCCAGCGTGGGAGGGTCTGACGGAAGACGCCGCCCTTCCACGAGATGAACAGCGTGGGGTGGTTCTTCAGCACATCCAAGAAGCGCGGGAAGTCGGGATGTGGCGTCATTGGTCAGGTCTCCCCAACCTGGTCGGCGGCGCCGGGATAGGGAGGGCGCCGGCGTTGGCTAAGGCGTCTGTGATCGCCCTCACCTGGGCGTCTGTCGCATCGAGCCAGGTGTCGTAAAAGATCGCGCCGAGCGGGCACCATCGTGCCCACGAGGCGGTGAACTCGCGCCCGTTCAGAGTTCCCTCGGCATAGCCGACAGTGTTGGAAGTGTCTGACGAATGTTTAGTGATGTGAACTTTTGTAATGCTCATAGGCTGGGAGGCGGTCTGTTGTCGCGTTCAAAACAGCTAACCGGTGCTTCTCAATGCGTCTTGAGTAGGTGCTGGATCACCGCCTCTTCCGGGTGAGCCTGGGCCAGGGCGCATAGCTCGTCTAGGAGCCGGTCGCGCCGTTGGAGGTCGTTCTCCTCCTTGGCATGATTGAGCGTGTTGAACAGGGCCATTGCCAAGAGCAGGCTGATGCTCGCGGGGGCTTCTCCAGCCGTCCTTATACGGGCGAGGAGGCGCCGGGCATCGACCTCTTGGCCGGAGATCGCTCGAGCGCTTAGGCAGACAGCTTCAGCGTCGGGGGCGAGGTCCAGGCCGAGGGCGTGCTCACTCATCGCCAGAATTGTGACAATGAACGGGCGAGCGCCCTCTTGGACGGAGCGCGCGTTCCCCGCGAGGCGGAGGGAGGATGGCGTTTATTTCCGCGAGCGCTTCGTGCTTGGTGTGGCGGAGAAACCAGCGGCGGGCGGCGAAGTGCCGCGTCTCGTGGCCGTAGTCAGGAGTCTCCTCTCCGAGCAGGACGCCCTTGAGGGAGAGTGTGCCGAGGAGGTGGGGTGGAAGATCGTGGAGGAAGACGTGCTGAAGGACCGGCCAGGTCGTGGTGTCCAGGCGGGGCGCCAGCGCAAGGCGAGTTGCGAGGGTGCGCTCCTGGGGTTGGAGGTTTGGGAGAAGGGAATCAAACTCGCGGTAGCGGCAGGCCTGGGCGTCCTCGGCGTAGCGCTGCATGTCGGTGTCGTTCCAGATTTGCGCCGCGCTTTGCGCCCAAAAGTCCAGTACACCCGGGAAGCCTTGGACCATGGAGAGGAGGTTCGCATCCGCAGTCTGGCGCGCGGGGGGGATTCTTGTGCGGACGAAGGCGGTGAGGTTGTGTTGTTCCAGGGCGCTCTCCAGGTGCATCGGCGGGAGTTCGTAAAGTTCCGCAGTGCCGGGCGCTGAGCTGCAGAGGTGTTTTGCGGCTTCGCACCCGTGATCGGCGGGGTCAGCGCGCCGCAGCTCAGGGTGCCGGAGACCAAGTATGATATGGCAGCGGGGCCAGTCGTCTGGGTGGGACAGGAATGCCACGAGAATCTTGCGGTCATTCTCGACTGAGGCCGATTGCTCCCAGGCGTCGAACAGGAGGATGAGCGGCTTTTCGGTAATGCGGCCGAGGATCGAGGTTAGTTCGCGGGCCACGTCGTACGGGTCACGGTGTTGGACGTTGGTAATCATGAGCATTGGGCGATCGGTGGCCAGAGGATTTCGCGCGCGGTGCCGGCCGTTGCGGCGGCGATAGCAGACCTCAGACCTGAGATTTGAGAGGGGGGGGAATGGGAGTTATGGGAGGGACGGGCCCCTCAGCGGGGGGCGGAGGCGGTTGTTTCGCTGGCTCGTTCGGACGTCCTGGGCACGGCCTCTTTAGGAAGTATTTGGCCCTTCCGTAAGCGTGACCCTCCAGGACTCCGAGTGTTGGGTGTTCGATGTCCTCGTCATCCCCAAGCTTGCTCGTCCATCCACCGTTAGGCAATGAGCGTGCCGCGTGCTTTGGGACTTCAAGATGATTCACGTAGAGGGCGACCTTCTCAAATCCACTTTCAAATTCTGCATGCTCGCACCGTTGAAAGCCCTCGGTTTCAAATGCCCTCAGAAAGTTCTCGACGGTCTCTCTATTCAGAGGCTCACGGGGAAGACCGTTCGGCCAATAGTAGCCGGCGAGTTTCTGGGGCCACCAGAAGGTGTCCTTTTTGCCAACAGCCCACGCTATGCAGTTGTACTTATCATCCCTATCCCGCGTGCGGTCGCTGGCACAACAGAAGCTGCCGAGGCGAACGTTCGGGAAATCCTCCCTCGCTTCCAGCAACCAGGAGCAGTCCCTCATAGCCGCCGCATGTAATTGTTGTCGCGGCCCCATCGCAACCACGCCGTCCTAGCTTCCGCAAAGGTCTTTGCTCCCTCCGCCATGTCTCTGCCAGCGATTTTCTCCAGTGCGTAAAACCAGTGGCCGGGTTTCCTTCGCAGTTCCGCGAGAATCAACGGGAGTGCGTCGCGCCCCATGGCCATTATCCTTTGATACGCTTGGTTTGTAAATATCTCCCCCAAGGAGGAGTGAAAAGAGGTTTCCGTCTGCCACTGATCTACGAGTGCATGAAACTCCGCCTGAAGCTCTCTAGAGGCAAATGCTCTTGGTGCGCCGGGTGAGAGAATTACAAACGTCCAGTTCTTGCGTATTTTGTAGCGGGCCGCTCTGTAAAGTGGCGCGGCACGCCTGCGTTGAGCACCTTGAGGCGGCGAGGGGGCTTCCGTGGAGCTGAAATTGTAGCGAGGGTCCTTCCACCAATCAGACGAGCGGCAATATCGCGCGTCGGCGGTGCGGATTTTACGAGCTCTGGCGCGCAGGTGTTGGACGGCAGGCATATTCATTCCTTGGGATCGAGATATGGGACTACGGAATTCTTTAGGAGGATTTGAAGGCATTCGGCCTTCTTTTCAGCGCGATCTAGTGCCGCGCGAAGCGACCTGAGGTCACCCGTATCCAAGGCGACGTAGAAATCCTTATCGTCGGCGCTCTCTGCGTAGTGAATGCGCAGGTTGTGGACGATGACCGCAGCGTCCACGGATTTTCCCTCCCTGTCAAATACGGGCCGAATGTCAGTTAGCACTCGCCCCTGAAGGAAAAGGTGGTCTTGGTCGGCGACTACGCCCGCTGCCTTCATTGTGATTTCAAGACCCCCACTGCCTTCGAAGATTTTAACTAGACGATCTTTGAGGGTTTTTCTATCGTTCTCATCAAAGGGAAAACCCTCCGACCTGGCTTCTGAGGCGGCCTCTGCGATGGCCTCGGCAAAGTCATCTACTTCTTCGCTGGTTCGCACTTCCGCCATTTCGAAAACCTCACGGAGAATGGATTGTATGAGCGCTCCATCGAGTTGCTTGGCGTGAGGCGCGACGTGGGTCCAGAATTTGTCCGTGTCGAGCGCCGGTTCGGCTCGCGTTAAAGCCTCCAATAAGGCCGAAAAATCGCCGGCGCTCAGGCGAATCAGGGCCTGAATCGCCTCATGGGCAGACTTGGGAATCTTCAAAGGTGTCATTTCAAGGTCGTCCTGTTGTTATCGCACTTATGCCCATCGCTTTCAATATGCACCACGGCCGCCCTCCCGGGCCGTCCTGTGTGGGCTCTTGCGATCGCGGCCATTGGCTGATCGGATTACCTTCCTGGCAATCTAGCCCCAAGGTTGCCATACCAAAGTAGCGGAACATCTGAAAGGGTTCAACGCTGACTTATCTTGCCTCCCGGAATATCGTTTGGGCAAGCAGAAAGGAGCTCCACGGAGACGCGCGCGGGAGGGCGCGGCATGGCGGCCCTGGCACTTGCAGGCGAAGACGGCCGCGCCGCCCCGGCCCTGGGTCGCTCTGTTTGGTCATACGGCGGCAGTGAGCAATGCGGCGGTGGCGTTGGAGGCGCAATAGTCGAAGTCGATTTCTTCGATGAAGCGGACGGCGAGTTGGTCGTTGGCGAAGAAGACGTCGATGGAGGTGTCGAGGCGGGGAGAACCGTGCTCGCCGAACCACCAGAAGGAGAGGGCGCCGAAGACGGCGAGGGGCAGGTCGGGAGTGGCGGCGGTGCCGTAGAGCGTCAGGACGTCGGTCCAGACGATGGGGTAACCGTCCAGGACGGCGGCGCCGTCGGTTCGGCGCTGGTAGATGTTGGGGTCGGAGTTGGTGCGGAAGCCGGGCAGGCGGGCTTCCCAGGTGGTGTCGAGGTAATAGGCGGAGAGGCGACCGGTGAGGGCGTCGAGTCTGCCGGAGCGTTCGCAGTGGGCGATGAACTGGGCGGCGATGAATTCGGCGCAGTCGTCGGAGGGGGCGGGGAGGTGACGGGATTGGTGAATGGCGGGGGCGGAGGCGACGGACGGGCGGGAGGCGACCAGGCGGCGGAGGTCGGTGACGTGCTGGGAGAGCTGGGCGTTGTGGTCCTGGAGGGTTTCGAGGGTGGCGGGGAGGTCTTTGATGTTGGCCCAGCCGGATTTGATCTCGGTGAGGAGGGTGGAGAGCTCGCTGAGGTCGGGGGTGGGAACGGCGGGAGCGAGGGTGGAGATTGGAGTGTTCATGGTGTGGAAAAGCAGAAGGTAGAAATGGGAAAGCAGAAATCAGTTTGTGGGTGGGAGGGGAGAAGCTGTTAAAACAGTTGCGGAGTGGTTGGCTGGATGGTGGCACCGGGCTAAAGGCGGGGTGCTAGTGAGAGGGGGTTTCATTCGGGGGTTTGCTTTTGCTTGGGATTGCGGATTTCGCATTTGTTAGAGGGTTAAGAGGTTGCGGAGTTGGGAGTTGGGAGATAGGGGGAAAATGCTGAAACGCCGAAATGCTGAAATGCTGATGGGGGTTATTGGGTTAGGAGGTTGCGGAGTTGGCGGAGAAGGGGGTGGATGGGTGGGGAGTCCGAAAGCTGAAATGCTGAAATAGGGGGTGGTGGGGTGAGGGGGGTGAAAAGATTTTAGGTGCGGAATGGTGCGGATAGCTGCGGATAGCTGCGGATAGCTGCGGTTTGGTGCGGTTTGGTGCGGATCGGGGTTGCCGTAGAGGGTTTTCTGGATCTGCCGGAGGTGAGGCGGGGCTGTGGGGGCGGCGTTTGGCGGGTTGGCTGGTTGGGCGTGGCGGGGTTTTCTCCCTGGGCGAGGGATTGGGTGATGGGGCCGGTGGTGGTGGCGCGACCGCCTTTGAGCGGGGCAAGGGTGCAGCCGGGGAGGAACAGGAGGATTAGAAGCTGCCCGGAATTGAACAGAAGGTAACAAAGGAAACGAAGGGTTTTCGTTGTCTTGGTGTCCGACTGTTGAGAGATCCGCCATAAAATGTGTCGTGGTGCATGGATTCATGCCGCGCTGGTTGGACGAAGCGGTTGCGGCGGCCCCGGACGTTATAAGATGAGCAGCTCCAGGCGGCTGAACCTACCGCGGCTCCGAGCGTGACCGAAGCGAAGTCGTGAGGTGAAGGGCAGCCAATATGATGCGCCCCCTGCGACGAACCCGTCATCCCTTGGGCTCATCCAATGGGCTGCGCACGCCGAGGCCGGGCTTGTTCATGACGTGCGTGTAGATCTGCGTGGTTGCCACGTCGGCGTGCCCGAGCAGGTCCTGAACCGTCCGGATGTCGGCCCCCGACTCCAGCAGGTGCGTCGCAAACGAGTGGCGGAGCGTGTGCGGCGTGACCCGCTTGTTGAGGCGCGCGGCTTTGGCGGCCTGGCGAATTGCGTGTTGGAAACTCGCGTCCAGCACGTGGTGGCGCCGTTTGAGCCCCGAGTGGGGGTCCCGCATCGTCTGCCGCGAGGGGAAAAACCACTGCCATTCCCAGGCCAAACCCGCGCGGGGGTATTTGCGCTCCAGCGCTTCGGGCAGCCACACTCCCGCCAGAGAGGCGCCGCGGTCTTGGTCGAAAAGCCCTCGCAGCCGGTCCCGGTGCGCCCGCAAGGCCTCCACCAGGCTCTCGGGCAAAACGGTTACGCGGTCCTTGTCGCCTTTGCCCGCGCGCACGAGGACTTGCAGCCG
>JAJYHY010000315.1 GCA_021784555.1 bacterium | reverse complement strand
CTCCTGCGGAACGCCGTAAACCCGAAAGTCACACGCCACAGCGACCACCGGCCCGTCCAGCTTGCGAAACGTGGCCTCCGCCCGCCGTATATGAAGCGCCGACGTGACGATCGCAATTCGCTTCCATCCTCGCTCAACCTGCAATTCGTGCAGCCGCACCGCTTCATCGTGCGTATTCCCGCAAATTCCCAGGTTGAGAATCTCCGCGGAGCAGAGATGCCGTTCCCGCACCCACTCACCTAAGCACGAGGCGGCAGGCACGCCAGGCCTTCCGGGCATCGGGCCGCTGCCCCCCAGCACAAGCGCCTTGGCCTTAGCAATCCGGGCCACCTCCAAGGCGGTAATGAGGCGCTGCGCCCCGGCGCGAAGCGCCACGCCGAAGGTGTCATGACTCGACGGATCGAGGAAGCCCCCCAGCATCACGACCGCATCCGCCCGCGTCACCCTGGCAACGGTGTCTCGGGCGTATGGCGCCTCCCGCGCCGCCACGAGCGCCTCAGGCCATGGCAGGCTCCCGACGAGAAACAGGAGCACCGCCGGCGCCGCCACCGTGACCGCATAACGCCACCTCCGTTTCCAGCCAAACCAGCCCGCGCAACAACACAGCCCCAGCCAAAACAGGGCCACAGGGTCAAGCGCACATTCCGCCCATTGGGTCATCGTTTAACCTATGGAAGCAAATGACGCGGAGCGCTACAAGGGCTACGTCACAAGCCAGCGGCTAAATGCTTGAGATAGACGGCGGTCTCTTTATCCATGCCGGCTTTCGGTCGCGACGGCGACCGCTTCATAAAGCAATTCACTTCCACGAGCCCCTTGCCGAACATCCGTGCCACGGGGGATATATTATAGAGCTCGAAGCCCAGAGCCTCATACTCGGCGAGGGCCTGTATGTAGTGGGGCATCCTTTCGTATATAGGTGTTATGGAAAGCTCCGATTGCAGCCCGAGAACGCTCTTAATGCACCCACTGGCTCCCCTAAACACCTCGACATCAAAGCCCTGTGTATCCATCTTCAGGAATATCCGGGCAGACGGAATCTGCTCGACAAGGGCCGGCAAAATACCGTCCAGTCGCCTGACAGATACATCCTGACGATGGAGTACTGTACCCGAGTCCCGCAGCCTCAGCAACGAGCTCAGATCACTTCGCTGCGTAACGTTTATCTTGCTCTCCATTTCCTCGCTACCGAGCGCGATCTGATACCCCTTCCACTTCGGATCTCCAGCAAGCCGGCGGGACGCCTCGACAAACTCCCGCTCCACGGGTTCAAAGGAGATAATGTGCCCGGTATAGCCAATAGCTCGGAGCTCGGTGGCAAATTGTCCACGATTAGCGCCTACGTCCAAGACGCAGTTTATGCCCAAGTCACCAAGCAATGCCCTAAGGTGAGAGAGTTCTGAGATCCGATCCAATTGTCCCTCTGGAAGTCTAAGTCCCATGGACACAGCTCTCATAGCGAGAGACTTGACGAGCTTGTTGGTCATATCATTCCTTCTTCGCAGGTCTGAGCGCATTCAGGATCCAGCCGAGGCCCAGGAAGAGCACAGGGCAGCTCACGAAAGAACTGAGCAGCCTGTACTTTACTCCGGGGTAGTCCTCTCCGCAGAGATCTCGGACTGGGATTCTCCCCTTGGCGAGGAGGGTTTTGTAAATGGTCTTGGTGTAGGCGTACCCCAAGCGCGCCCTGAGAAGACGGATCAGCAAGAAGAAGACGTAACTGTCGCGCCTACAGGCGACCCGCTTCCTGAAGCCCGGTACCTCGTCCATCGCTTGGCGTGTACCCTCCATAAAATGGTCAAAATAATCTACTGCATATAGAAAGTCCCCAAGCATCGTCCGCTGATGAAACCGACTCTTGCTGGATGTAGTCGAGTTCGGATTTAGAACATATCCGTAAACCTGCACGGGAAGCTTCGCCACCCTCCGCGCGCCAGCAATGGCAGACAGCGAAAACATACCATCCTCACACCAGTGACCCTCCACAAACCTAACATTTCGTTCTCGTAAGTACTCCGCACGGATTATGTATCCCCAGGGCCCGTTGTCATAATTGTGGCTCGCAATGTACTGAACTCCCGATTCTGCTCGCTCTAAGGGTGCATCGGCGACAAATCCAAAGCCCTCCGGCACCGTTCGATCCAGCACGCGCAGGATGTCGAAGGTCACTAAATCCAGATTGTGGCTTTGCAATATCCGCAAAAGTGTTCCAAGGCACCGCCTGGCGACTATATCGTCTGCATCCACGAACCATACGAACTCTCCTTGTGACCGCTCAAACCCTAGATTTCGTGCCGCGCCTTGACCCTTGTTCTGCTGCGATATGATCCTGATGTTGGGGTGCCTTGCGTTGAGCCGCTCCGCAACCTGCAAGGTGTCGTCTGTGGAACCGTCGTTTACAAGGAGAATCTCGTATTCCGGAGGCTCAAGGTCCTGGTCTAACAAGGAACGGACGCACGGCTCCAGGTACGGGCCCGCGTTGTACATCGGGACGACGATAGAAAGTCGAATCTGCTGGTTCACGCCCCTCCGGCTGGAACCGATTGTTCAGCGATTGGCACCGTGCAACGGGGATGTTTTGTGCCCGCTATGCTGGAACATCGCGCCTAGTTCCAGGAGGCACTTGAT
This sequence comes from bacterium, assembly GCA_021784555.1. Lineage (GTDB taxonomy): Bacteria > Verrucomicrobiota > Verrucomicrobiia > Limisphaerales > UBA8199 > JAJYHY01. The sequence continues at coordinate 7,529 of JAJYHY010000315.1, read as the reverse complement.
CTCCTTGTCTGCCTCATGGGCGCCATCCAAGCTAACAGCGAACCACTCAGTCCCGGAACGCCGAACGCGAATCGTCAGCCAACCCAACTGCCTCGCGGTTACAAAATCCTTAGCCGAGTTGTCGCCGACATAAACACACTCAAATGGTTCGCAGCAGAGCTCTTTGGCGATCTCCTTGTATGGCAGTGGACTAGGCTTCCAGCCCTCCCGCCCAAAACGGTCGGAATACACAATGGCCTCAAATCGATCCGCAATGCCCAGGGCAGCGACTTTTCGTTGTTGGACCTTGAGGTATCCGTCGGTAAGCAGCCCAAGCCGAACAGCGGGCGCGAAATGATCCAACGCCCAGTCAGCGTCCGGAAAAAGGCTGATGTGGGGGTAATGGTCTCGATAAACCTCGACCATTTGTCGGACCAGACACGGGTCATCAGCAATCCCCAAACCACTCAAAGCGCGGTTGAAAATGTCCCCGCGCGCTCCGCTGCTAAACTCGGCTAACGCCTTCTCTGCAAAGCCGGTAATGGCCTTTTCCACACGGAGCCATGAATCCACAGCCTCAAAGCCGCTCAGGACGAATTCCCGCTCCGGAAAGAGCGTGTCATCCAGATCGAATACCAGCGCGCGTATCATTTTTCTGCACCGTTCCGGCGGAAGACTGCCGCGTCGTAACGGAGCATGGTCAATCCATCGTCCCAGCAGTCGTTGGCGGAAGAAGGCAAGCCGGTCACCTCCTCAAGCAACCATTTCGTGAAAGTAGCGCCTGCTTGATGGGCGACGGGATATCCCCCGCCGAAGCGGGCGTTGATTTCGAACACAATAGGCTCCCCGCCCTCCGGCATCATCGCCTGAAAACAGAATACTCCGACAGCACCTTCAAGGACGGACCCGAGCCGCCAGGCCAGATCCAGGAGCCTGGATTCGCGACGAGTGGTCCCCTTGCTGACCTCTCCGGCCCTGACTTCGCAGCGCTCATGAGGCACAGCGGAGCGCAGCTTGCCATTTTTGTCGAAGAAGAGATTTACGGTAAACTCTCGCCCCTTAAGGAGCTCCTGCGCCACATAGTCCTCGCGGTTTTTTGCAACCTCCGCGGCCTCCTCAATGTTCCGCGCAACGCAGATGCCGATAGAAGCGCTGCCATGGGCCGGCTTGAGAATCGTCGGCCAGGTCAGAGCGTCCGGATGCCGGAGAAGTTCGCGAATTCGAGCAGTCCTGGGCGCTGGCAGTCCATTTCGCCTGAGAAATTCGGCGGTGGCAAACTTGTCACGAGCTATACGAACCACTGCCGGCGAGGAAACCAGGGGACGAGTGCCTAAAGCTTCAAACTTTTGTCTCTGCTCCGCAAGGATTGACAGTTCAGGGTCGATAGTCGGCACCAAGAGCTTCACTTCCTCTCTTTCGCAGATGTGAAGCAAGTCGGACAGGAACTCCGGACTCCCGCACGGCGCTACTCCATAACACTTGTCCGCCGCCTGGCAGGCGGAGCTCATCTCGGGGTCCACATCGACCGCCACCACACGAAGTTCCAAACCCAGTGATTTGGCGTCGGCCCGAAAACACCGTATCAACTCGACTCTCCGACCGGCCGACGAAATCAGGATCGTTACCCGCCTGCGCTCGGTGGCATGCCCGCCTGTGCCTTGCTGAATCGTCCCCGCTTCGTCCACTTCAGGGCTTCTCGCATCAGGCCTGTCTTGCGCGGGCTTCGCGGGGACGCCAGCGTAGCTCGCGCCTGCGGGAACCGGCCGGATGGCCACCGCCCGCGGACCCAGCCTGGCGCCGGCTCCGATAGAACAGTTCGGGATGACGGCGGAGCCGATCTCGCAGAGCGCGCCTCGCGAAACGTATGCACCTCCGCCCATGCGCACGCCGGACTCCAGTTGGACAAAGTCCTCCACGATGCAGTCGTGTCCGACGGATGCCCCGCTATCCACAATGACGTGGTTACCCAATACCGCTTCCGCGTTGACAATGGCGCCGGCGGCGACGTAGCTCCCGGCGCCAAGCCTGGCCGAAGGATCTATCCAGGCCGCAGGGTGGACAAGCGTTACCCAGTTGACGTTCCTGAACCGTGCCGCCACCTCCTCCCGCTTCTGATTGTCGGCGATAGCCAGAAAAGCGAAGACGTCTTCCCTGTCGGGCAGCAGGCTCAATGGGCCGCGAACCGGCACGCCGTTAACCGATGGGACCGTGCCGAAGTCTTCGTCCAAAATATAGGGCACCGTATATCCCAGCAGCCGGAGGAGATGCAACACCGATTTGGCATGGCCGCCCGCCCCGCAGAGTACCACTTCCTTCATTCGCGAGCGCTGCCCATAAACTCCGGAGCCCCGACCTTGCCCGCAGGATTGATTCCCCGCCGCCGCAGTACGCCCCAGACAGTGAGCCAGAGAATCCGGAGATCCAGCCAGATCGTTTGATGGTCCACATACCAGACATCCAACTCGAACTTTTCTTCCCAGCTAATGGCGTTGCGTCCGTTCACCTGAGCCCAGCCAGTGATGCCGGGCTTGACTTCGTGCCGCCGCGCCTGCTCTGGAGTGTAACGGGACAGGTACTGCACCAAAAGCGGTCGAGGGCCAACCAAGCTCATCTCCCCGCGCAGCACATTGAGCAATTCGGGAAGCTCATCCAGGCTGGAGGAGCGTAACCAACCGCCGAAGCGCGTCAGCCGCTCCTCATTAGGAAGGTAGTTGCCCCTGCTATCGCGGTCTTCAGTCATGGACCGAAACTTCAGCAACTGGAATGGCTGGCCCCGAAAGCCCGGCCGAACCTGCCGAAACAGGACCGGACGACCGAGCCTCACTCGAACCAGCAAAGCGAGGACACCCACGATGGGCATCCACAAAGGAGCGATGAGCACGACAAAGATGAGATCAAGAACTCTCTTCATTGAGCGCCGGAGGTGTCCTGAGCTCTATGCCAACCCTCCCTGTGAATCCCTAGCTCGCGTGTGGGAACGATTGTGGCCGAAACGCGGATCCCCCGGAGAAATAGCGGACTATATCCCGACGGCCACGCCGAGCCGATGAGGTAGACATGGAGGTCAGTTGGGGCCATTCACCCGAAGGCTCGAAGGCGGGGCGACCGAACTGAATTGGTACGGTCCGATGTCCGCACCTCCTCCTTGCGGGATCGGAACGCCGAGATAGTCCTGGTACTGCGTCGACGTGGGCACGATGCCAGCATCTCTTAGGTTCTCGCCCGCCCTAATGCACGGCGAGGTAGATTTCACCTGGAAGTCCGCTGGCGAAGCTGGACTAGCCAAAACGAATTGGGGATCCGCGTAAACAGAATGGACATCCTGACCAGTGGCAGCCCTCCACGCTGCCAGCGTCGTTAGCGATCCGCCCTGGTTCCAGTGCCACACCATAGGCGCCCCACTACTATAAAATACGTTGTAATCAGAATCCACCCCAGTGCTAGTCGTTGACCCGCTGACCGGCAGATCGCTAACGAACGAGGTGGCGGCAATGTTATTGCGGATGATCACGCCACTGGCACCCGCCCCAGCGGTGTAAAAAGCGCAACCCCTGAAGTCGTAGATCACATTGTTGTAGATGACAACTGGGCCGCTGTCCGGCATGGGGCTGTTAACGGGGTCATAGACATGCGAGGGGCTAAACCCCGAACCAGCGCTATCAAGATCGAAAATGTTGTCATGCACCTTGATTCCCGTGCCGCAAGGGGCGGTAGCCATGCCAGAGTGGAAGCCATAATTATATCTCACTTCGGCGTTGGCCTCCAAGTACCAATCAATAAAGTCGCCGCGGCTATAAGAAAAAGTGTTCCACTCGATAAGGTTATTCGTTCCCTGCTGTAGCCCCATGCTGCAATTCTCCTGGTTCGTTACGACACAGTTGCCTGCAATGATGGTCGCCGTATTCCCCAAATCCGTGCCAGTATACGAGCAAACGTTGTGGTGAATCCAGTTACCCCCGCCGTTCTGAAGGTAAATCTGAGTGTAACCTGTTCGCTCTACCCTATTGCTATAAACCTGATCCCCCCAGGCATTCCAAAGCATAATCCCAGTCGCATAGCAGTCATGAATGTAATTATCCCGGATAACCGTACCTTCACCAGTTGTCTCTATGCCCTTCCCGCCGTTACACATTTCGACATTCTGAACCACGCAATAACCTGGAACACCGACGACACCAAACTCCATTAAATGCATCTTCGGAGGCGTGCCGTCATCTCTGGTGCGGACATAAACAACGTTTCGAGAAGGAGGCACTCCCCAGGAACCGTTTGTGAAGCCTCCCAACCATGCATTTAGGTCATTAGTCCCTAGAGGGACCTTGTGGTACTCGTGTCCGTTAATGTCGAAGACCCTTTCGACGTTAACGACCGTCGCCAAGACCGAGCTTTTGTACAGCCCCGCGAAACCATCCACGGCAGCCCACGTCGCGGTCGGGTGGTCGCCGTAAATAACCGGGTCCGCGCCGGTACCATAGCGGCCGATTGTGAGGGGATTGCCTGCTGTGCCAGGCTGTTTGGTCGTGCTAATAGACAGGGGGCCATCAAAACTTTCACCCGCGTGTAGCAAGACGGAATCTCCGGCCTTGAGATTTCCTTGAACGTCGTACACGTGCTGGACCGTTTTCCAAGACGCATTCGTGGATGTGCCGCTGTTTGCGTCGTTTCCGGCATTAGAGATATAATACGTCGTTGCCTCCAGGAAACCGGTTCCCAGGATCAGGCAAAGCGAGGCCGCCGCTGCGGCCTTGAACGCGTTCCTCGGACGCCCTTGCATGATCCCTCTCTTTTTCGCGTCCGGCGCGTCATGCAGGGATCCCCCTAATGTCAGTTCGGCAGTGTTCATTCGTTGGCATATCAACCTCCAGCATATTTAGTGCCGGACCTGCGGATTGTCGAGCTGCGACCTCACGGAACACAGCCAATTCGCGCCTAGTGCGCAGTCCTTCGGGTTGGGCAACGCCTGGGGGCGGGAATCGGAGATCCGGCTTCCAACCCATGAGCTCTGGTCATGTCCAGGCTCAGGACATCTCGTGCCTAGGACGAGACAGCCTCTGCCACGCTGACGGAAGCCGATTGCCCACTGTGCAGCCCTCAACTTTCCCCACAAATGGGCAACGCCCGCATGCAGAGGCCGGGGATGCCGCGATGGAGCGCCAATTAGGCCGGATGTCGAATACACCTGGCCCCCCCCGCCACTCCGCCCCTCTACATACAGCCCGGCCCCAAACCCCGCTAGGGGTGGCCTGTTTATAGATCGCCGTGCCTGCCCTACGCCCTCCCTTCTTGTTTTTCGGCGGCGCGGCGCCCAGTAACTCAACGCACGCTCGAACTCGTGGATCCCCTCTCGACATTCCGCGCGCCGCCGAAAAACAAGAAGGGACAATTCGCTCCACAACCTTCGCTATAAACAGGCCACCCCTGCGTGGTTTGCCCCCCCGGTCCAGCTTCTTGGGGCATTCCACGGTTTCTGAAGAAGTTGCCCCGGCTGATTTGTTTAGGCTCAGATTTTTTGGGTAAAGTTGAGATTCCACGCCCCGCCTCGAAGAGACTCCTTCAAATACTCGTTGATGATGTATGGCCGCTTGCCTGAAGCCAGGGGCGGAATCTCCTTAACGCGGCCGACAACTACATTCGCTTCTTCGCCAAGATATTTCCGCAAAAGCTGCTTCACAACGGCTTCGTCCTGAAAAGTCGCCGCCGTCGCCAACATCAGCTCGTACCGGTCCCTCGCGCTTTGAATGAAGCGGAACTGAGAGATGCCCTTCACCTCCCGGAGATTATTCACTAGAACAAAAGGCGATATCATCTGGCTGCGGGTGTCCAAAATCATCTCAACGAGCCGGCCTTGAAGTTGCGCCAGCGTTGGCGTCGGATCTCCGCAAGGACAGCGGTCTGGGCTCAATATGGCCAGGTCGCCAATGTCGTACCGGATCAGCGGCATGGCGTGAGAAAACAGGTCGGTGACGACAACCCGTCCCACTTGGCCCGGTGGCGCCGGGTGGTCGTCATTAAGCGCCAGGATTTCTATGACATAACTGGCGGTGTTGAGGTGAAGCCTGCCGCTAGGGCATTCCTGGGCCAGCACGCCGAATTCCTGCGACGCATATCGGTTGATTACCGGACACCCGAATACCCTTTCGATCGTGTGTCGTTCATCAACCGTGAGGCCCTCCGCAGTCGGCACGACCGATTTCAACGAAAACATGCCAGCTTCATCCCCCTCCTCCGCGCAATATTTGGCGAGGATGCTAATCGGACGGGCGTACCCGGTGAGGAACACCATAGCCGGATCTTTGAGCTCCCGTCTGGCCTGAACAAGCCAGAACTCATCAATAACCGAGGGATCGAACAACACCTGGTTCTCCATCCAATAGCGCAGCGGCCGCTTGTTCCGAATAATCCTTACATTGGCGTGCCGCATGCCTAGTTTGAAACCCGCCAACCCGCTGAAGTAGATGATCTCGGCTTTTTGTCGGCAACGCTTCAATCGGGAAAGCCTGAACTGCATCGGCGTGCCCGTGGAACCTGAGGTGGACATGAGCGGCAACTGCTGGCCTGCGTAGGTGGTGGACTCAAAGGCCCCTTTGTTTTCGGAGATCTCCGACTTCCGGAGCACGGGAAAATCGCCAAGATCGGTGCAACCGGACCACTCTCGATAATGCATCGTGGTACTCGCGGCATGCTCTAGGAGCGACTGGAGCCGCTCTCGCTTCACCGCGTCACCTTCCGCCCCAACAAACAATTGGTCCGCGATATCACGCAATTGCCTATGAACAGCCGGGCGCCGAAGCCTGTCCGCCATCCAGAAGGCCGTCCGGCGAAGATACGGACCCAGGTCGTCCTTCACGTTTCCAGCCTCCGCTGTACTCTTGCGGGCACGCCAACAGCGACGACCCGCTCCGGCATATCAGTCGTGACCGCAGCGCCGGCAGCGATCATGGTCCAGGCCCCGACGGCCACGTTGTGCGCCGCGACGCTGCTAATCCCCATAAACACCCCGTCGGCCGCCTTGACCGTTCTGCCCAACCTGCAACCTGGGCCAACGTGGCAAAAATCTCCTACCACACAATCCTCGCCGACTGTTGCGCCAGTATTAATGATGCAGTGTCGGCCCACGCACGCGCCAGCGTTGACGACGGCGCCGGCCAAAACCACGGTTCCCGGCCCCAGGCAGGCTGAGGGATGAACGTAAGCCGCCGGATGAACGATTGTCAGCCAGTCTGCCGAAGCAAACCGCACAGCGATATCGTGCCGCGTGGCATTATCCCCCACACCGACCACGCACCAGTGCCCCCTCGTATCGTGCAACCCGGAGATCGTTCCCAGTACGGGCACATGGCGAACCGCCGCTCCCGTTTTGGCCGGATCATCATCGTAAATGCCGGCAACCCTTACCTCCGCTTCCAACAAAACGCTCAGTATCACCTTCGTGTGACCGCCGGCCCCCAGCACGACAACTTCTTCGCCGATAGGGAAGGAGCGTGAGAGCAGGCCGGCTCGGTCGGCATTCACTGGACCCCTAGACCGATGAGCAAGCACCATCAAGCCCG
>JAJYHY010000314.1 GCA_021784555.1 bacterium | reverse complement strand
GTGCCTAAAAAAGCCGAATAAAAACCGCCTGCGCAATCCGCGTAAAGGGCGGGAGTGACAACGAGTTAGGCGAGCAATCGCCCCCCAGGGTCCCCGCCCCGATTAGGGGGGAAGATCAGCCCGAGTACGAGGAGGAAACAAACGACGGCAGCGCCGGTGAGCAGCAGGGTGGCCGACGCCAGGAATGGCAGCGTGATTGAGAACCGTCCGAGCTTTTTGAGCACACTGGTGATTAACTGGTCGCTGCCCTGGCTCAAACTCCAGAAACCCCGCGCCGAAAGAGCTGCCGGCAATTCGGTGCCGTCGAGGAGGACAGGTATAATGCCACTCTGAGCCGCCTTTCCCCGGAGAGCAGCCTCCAGTTCGACCTCCGTATATCGGGTCCGATAGTGCTTCGAGAAGAGGACGATCACCAGCGACGCTTCGCTGTAAATTCGATGGAGGGTTGGCTCCAACAGATCACCCAGAGTCTCTTCGGGCGAATGGAGGTAGAGATAGACGTCCACCTTCCGCCGCCTAAGCCGGTCGGCGATCTCCCGGGCTGCCTCAGAGTCCGGCGTGGCGAAGGAAATCGCCACTTCGCGTGCCTTTTCGCTAAAAGCGTCCTGCATTGGATAGTGGTGCCAGCTTAGCCGCCGCCGCGCCTCACGCAAGGTAGAAGTGGACTCGGTTGGACTGTTCTCGGGCGCCCCAGTGAGAGCCGGCATGAAATTGCCGCCTTTTCGCCGACGCCGGCGTATCTTGACTAACGGGCACATCTTGACTGTACCACCGATTTGGTAAACTGAGGGGTGATTGGGATCCTCGGTTTGGGGAGGGGAAGAAACGTCAGCGTAAGGAAAGTAGGTTCTGTAAAAGAACCTGTGGGTACGAGACAACGCGAATCATGCGCAAGTCGCTTGTAATCAAGGCAGTATATCTCGGAACTGGCCTTGCAGATTTGTATGCCGAATTGCATTGCAGGTCCAGTCGGATTGCACTGAAACGATCCCGGGGCTATACTCCCGTTGAAGAACGAGAAAAGGCCCGTCATTGCTGCCTGCGGCGGCTTTGTCGGGTCTCACTTCATAGGCCCTTCCAATCGGGACGCCCCCCGGCAATTACCCACAGTTTCTTTGCAGGAGGCGGAAAAAGAGTAGTGAAGTTGCCAGAGAAAGTGGTGGATCCGGCACGGATCCGTTCGTTCAAAGAAATCGAGATGGAAGTCGAAACCGAAGGGCGAGAGCGGATGAGGAAGAGACTTCAGGAGAAGTTGCAAGCCGAAGCCGACCGAGCGAGGTCGGTTTTTCCCCCTCAGCGGGCAAGCGGCGTGGCACCGGCGCATCCAATGGATGCCGGTGCGGACGGTGGTCGGGCAGATTGAGACCCGGACTTGGTATGGGCTCAATCCGGCGGAGGGCAGTTGGGGCTATCCCGTCCGAGAACAGTGGGGCTTCCAGCCCCATCAGGAGATGAACCCCGGGCTGGAGGATAAATTGGCCTTCACGGTGACGGCGACCACTTCCTACCGGGAAGCGGCGGAGGTGGCGCAGAAGTAGGGGTGTGCGGTGGATGACTCGACGCTGCATCGGTTGACCCAGCGTCTGGGGGAACGCGCGGAACAGCAGACCCAAGCTAGATTGGAGAGCCTGCCGGAACAATTGACGCTGCCACGGGCCTCGGCGCAACTGGCGATTTTCATGCTCGACGGCTGGATGGCGCGCTATCGAGGGCCCGGCTGGGGCAAGAAAAAGACTGAGAAAAAGCGGGTGGAATGGCACGAAGCGAAGACCGGGGTGTTCTACTGGCACGATCAGTCCTCGCACAAAGGCAAAGGCAAACGCCAGCGGGGTGTGATTCAGGAGAAGGTGGTGATCGGCTGGCAGGGCGAAGGGCCCGAGTTAGGGCGGCGCCTGCATTGGGAAGCGCTGCGGCGAGGTCTGGGCCGAGCCAAGTGGATTTTGGTGCTGGGGGATGGAGCGCATTGGATTTGGAATGTGGCCGGGGATCGGTGGGTCACGGCCGAGGGGTTGCTCGATTTCTATCATGCCAGCGAGCATGTCTGGGAGCTGGGCCGCGCCCTCTTTGGCGAGGAGCAGGCCCGGCCTTGGGTGGAGGCGCGCTTGCATGAATTACGCCATGGCCAGGAGCAGAAATGCTTGGACTGCATCGCCGGCCTGGGCGTTCCGGCGGGACAGGCGGGCGAGACCGTAGAGGAAGCGCAGACCTATTTTGCCAACAACGCTGGGCGAATGAACTACGAGGAAATCGCTGACCAAGGCTGGCCGATTGGCAGCGGAGCGGTGGAGTCAGCCTGTGGTGGGAAACAAGGCCGCTACAAACGGCGTGGGCAATTCTGGACCAACAGGGGTCTCGGCAATCTGGAAGCACTCATCGGCGCACGGCACAATAACCACTGGGAGGAAATCTGGTTCGCGGCCTAACGGTGGTACGGGCAAGATGTGCCCTTGACTAACGGACTGACGTATTCTTCCTTGTAGAGGTCTGAGCAAACAATCACCCTTCCGCGTCCTTTAAGAAAATTTCCGGTTCGTTCGCTATTGGACGCGGTAACGGATCGGAAACTGGAATTTGTCCAGGGTGGCCGGGTGCATGGCGTTGAGGTCTTCGCAGAGATGCCGGGCCGCATAATCGATTTCCCGGTTCGTGAATCTCCTCAAGGTAACTTCCAACTGTCCTGCCTCCAGTCTCACATAGCCTGTTCTCTCGACAATCATCGCCAGCGCCGGCACGACCTCTTTCTCCCGATCATAGTGTTTCATCAGCAGGCGACACATCTGGGCTTGAAGGTTGCAGGCAAACACCTTGATGCAATCCAGAAAGCGCTTCTTCTCGTGATTGAGTTTCAAGAGCTGTTCCTCGGCGTGAGCCTCATCAAAACGGATCTCGGCCGGCAGCTTGTCCACCTGCTGATCCATCAGCAGAATCTTGCTCTCCGCCACCGCGATGTCGTCCAGCACCTCCTTTTGGCTTCGGGATGGTTTGCGGCGTTTTTTGGCCGGCCGCTTAAGCAGGTGCTCAGCTAATTCGATCTTTAGGCGGTTTAATTCACTGACCAGACCCGCCCGCTCTTTCTTTAACTCCTTAAGGCGCGGATTGTCCACCAGAGGTTGCTTCTCCAACTCCTCCATGACGTAGCCGGGCGTGTAGTCGATCAGGTGCTGGTGCAGCAGTTCCTTGATGGCATCCTCTTCTCCCCAACGCCGACAGGGCAACTGCACAATCCGCTCACCACTGATTTCCTCCACACTGCCGTTGGTGTAAATGGCCGCCCGCTTTTTATCCGCTCGGCTCTGGATCACCACCGCGCGAATTTTTCCGTATTTATTCATCGGGCGTGTGGTCCCCAGGTAGGAGATGTCTTGGGCCTTCCGAATCTCGTAGCTTACGTGCGCCGTGTGGTCGAACTGCCCCTCCTCCAGATCATTCACCCATTTGTCGGCATACTCAGCCCAACTGATGAACAGCGCCCGCCGTTTCCCCGCTCCCTGATCTCGGCCGTCCAGGTAACGGTACAGCTCCGCGCAATAACCCTCCCGATCAAAGACCACGATCAGCTTATCCAGCCGCTCCGGGCTCACTCCGGCTTGCTTCCCAATCTCTTTGGCTTTCTCCACCAACTCCGGGATCTTTTGCAGCAAGCCTTCCGAACAGGACCGGATCAGGAAGAGCCACGGAGCGAAGTGCTCGTCCACCGCCAGAAAATTATAGCTGCCTTTCATCGGTATCTGGCGCACGCCGTGCCATCCCTTGCTGATCGGATGCAGCCCATAGTAGGGCATGAAATGACCGTCGATGTACATCACCCCCCACTCGGCCATGCCGGTCTGCAAATAAGTGAGGGCAAACTCATCGGCCAACGCTTCGCCTTTGCCCAACTCCCTCACCTGGTGTAGAAAGCGCCGCAACGCCTTTGGCAAGGAGGCCAGGGAATACGGATTGCCCAGCCCCAGTTCCCCCAGGCTGTAACCTTCGTGGGCCGCAATCGTGATGACGCGGCTCAGCGTCGGCACAAAACGATACCCGGCCAGCAACGGCGCAAAGAGCAGTCCGCCAGCATACGCGTTGTAAGCGCCTTGTTCCAACTGATCCAAATAGACCCGCTGCGCCGGCGAGCAGTGGCGCCGCGGTCCTCTCTCCCTCGCCCCGGCTTCAGTCTGAGCCTGGCTCCCCGCGCTGTCGGCTTGGGTCTCCACCGTCTCATTTTCCCACCGGCCGCTGACCTCGACTTGCTCCTTGCAGCGTGGGCCGGGAACCTCCAAGGGCAGAACCAACTGCGGCTCCCGTCCGGGGCCAAAGAGCTCGCCTTGGACGACTCCACCCCCGACACCCCTGCCTCTGGCATCGCCCAGGCCGTTATCTTCCAACACCTCTTGGATACTGGGCAGGCTGAGCGTCTGGTGCCAGACTTCCATCAACCTTTGCTGAATCGCTTCCAGTTTCCAGATGCCTTCCCGCAAAACGATCAGCAAGATTTTGCCGCGCAACTCCGTCGTGAGCTTCCACCGGGCTTTGGGCTCCCGGCGCTCCGGTATCAAGCCCCGCATCCCCTCCTGCGCGAAGTCGGCCAGGTATCTCTGCAGCGAGTTCACATGCCGTCCAAACGCCTCCGCCAAATCTTGCTCCGTCCCCAACCCGCACTCGTACAACTGCACCATGGCCAACCGGGCGCAGCCTTCATCGCCCACGCGCCAACGCATATACGGTTTGCCCTTCACCAAGACTTGGGTCAGCCCCTCGCCCTCGATCAGTTGGATTGACTTATCTGGCCGCCATCCCGGAAAATCCACCTCATTCATCGCACGCGCCCCTTCTGGGCGACATCAATACCAGAAATGGGCCGTCGAAAAAACCCACCAGAAATTATTTTAAATCGGCCAAGTCGTAACTGCCTTCTGTCACGCTACTTACGAAAACACCGTTTTTGCCGTGATTGTTTGCTCAGACCTCTACCGATGGTGCGCGGCTCCTTCTATCTGCTCCGCCGCAAATGCGGCAAACCCAACTGCCGCTGCGCCCGCGGCCTGCTCCACGCCACCTACGTGCTGACCCGCAGCGAGCAGGGCAAGGACCGCCTTTACACCGTGCCCAAAACCCAGCGCGCCCAGCTCCGGCAATGGGCCGCCGAATACCGCCGCTACCAGCGCGCGCGGGCCGTGCTGGTCAAACGCCACCTGTACCTTCTGGCCATAGTGGATCAGATGGCCGAGCAACGGCTCTTAACCTCGCCCGAAAAGAAGGAGCAACCCCACGCCTGAACTAACCTTCATCGAACATCATCCCCAGCGGGTGCTGGAGGCCTTGCGCCGCGGCGAGTTCGACCAGATCGAGATCATCGGCCAGGCCGATGAGAAGGAGTTCTTCGAGTTGTGCTTCAAGGAAAAGATCCTGGACGCGCTGGCCAAAGAGATGCCCACCGACCGGGCCAAGGAGGAGGTGCCACGGTGGTTTGTGTTGGTGGCCAACCTGAGTTTGAAGCTGCACCTGGCAAACTCCTTCCTGGCGTTTGAGCGGGTGGTGCGTTGCGGCGGGTTGCTGGGCGCCCTGCCCCCGGAGATTTGCCTCCAAGCACCTGGATGAGAAGACCCAGCAAATCCTGCTGGAGTGCCACGGCTTCAATGACAAAAATCACTATACCCGCACCACGCCCTGCGACCAGGACTTTTTGCGCAAGTACGTCAAGGATGTGTCCTCCGAGCAGTGGATGGCCTGGTATAACGGGCCGGTGCAGCAGGTGTTCCAGGCCTATGGGTTTTTCGATCCGGAGGGCCTTTTCATTGGCGACGGCTCCTACTTGTTCGTGCCGGACAACCCGGCCTATGAGGGGTCGGTGGTGATGTGGTTTGATGAGCACAACCACCCGGTCGACTATGACCAACTCACCGCCGAGCAGCGCCAGCGCGCCCATCGCCAGCGCTGCTATAAGTGGGTGAGCTTGCTGCACTTGCGCGGGTGCGCCCATGTGTATGCCGGCGCCGCGCTGCTGCCCGGCAACGCGCATGAGGTGGGACCGTTCTTCAAGTTAGTCGAGGGGTTTGTTCAGACCGTCGGCAAAGGGGTTATTAAATGGCTGGTCCTGGATCGGGGCTTCATCGATGGGGCGCAGATCAGCCGGTGCAAAGAGCAGTGGGGGATTGAGGTGGTCATCCCGATGAAGAAGAAAATGGATATCTGGGCCGACGCCTGGGCGGTGGCACAACGGGAGACCTGGCAAGCCGTCCCGCCAGCCCCCCCGTCGGTGGTGCCCGTCCCGGCTTGCCGTCCAGAGCACCTGCGCCGCCGCGAGGCCAACCGGCAAAAGACACTGGCCGAAAAGAAACAGGCTCTGCCGCCACCCCCGGCTCAGGAGCGCCACACCCATAGCGATTATTGCTGGATTAAAGGCTTCCGCAGTTGGACGGCGGCCACGGTGCCCATCGCGGTGGTCTGCCTGCGGGATCACTACGCCGACGGCCACCATGACGATTGGGCCTTGATGAGCACCTGCCCACTGACCCAGCCCCTGCGCCTGCTGGGATTTTACCGGAAACGCCCGGCCATTGAGGAACGGCACCGCCAACTCAAATGCTTCTACGACCTGACCGATTTTCGTTCGCGCAGCTTCAACGCCGTGACCGCCCAAGTGGTGATGGTGCTCTTAACGTACACGTTGCGCCAATGGCGACTCTGGAAGTTCCTGGAGGAGAGCCTGGCCAATTTGACTCCGGAGGGCTTGGCCCAGCAACTGCACCTGATGCAGCAGTGGATCGTCATCTATCTGGGGTTGGCCTATACTCAACTGCCGGTGGTGACCTTCACCCGAGAGGCCATCCAATTAGAAGGCACCGCTCGGCAAAAGGCCCTGCGCAAACTCGATTTCCTGGAAGAAAGCCTCCTGACTCCGATCCCTAATCCTCGCCCCATGTAAGATCCCAACGCCGATGTTTATCGCTCCCGAGCTGCGCGTTTGCCCTCCAGCCAACGCCCCCCAGAGTTGTCGCCTTTGCCGCCACCCGCTTATGTCACCCATATCCGCTGCCCCACTGTCTGAATCGCAGTGCTCAGACCTCTATCCTTGACGGCTCCCCGCTAGAGCGTATAGTGGGAACGGACCGACAGTTCTCTTATGCCAGGACCATTGATCGCAATTGTTGGTGATGTCAACCCGAAGCGAACACACGCGCCGCCGATGAATGGTCCGGCAAGAGCGAAAAGGGTAACGGAGGAAATTGGCGCCGAACTTGCCAAGCGCGGTGCATGGCTCGGGGTGCTATTCCTTATAGCGTTAGCGATCATACCATTGGTTTGGGGCATGAAAACCTTCCCGGTGTGGATTCTGTTTATGGCTCCTCTCCTCGCTGATGGCGCAGGCTCCGCATTGCGACCCATGGTAGATCGGCTTCGCGGTAGGCCCGGTGCGGGGCAAGCCGTCCTTCCAACCCTCGTTCTCGGCTTGGTTGCGGGGGGTATCGCCGGTGTCCTGTTCGTGACGGCGCAAATGACCGGAGATCCCAATCTGGCCTCCAATAATCTTAAGCAATATGCACTGGTTGGCACAAACCACCCGGTGCAAGTTTATTTGATACAGGCGCACTTGGCCGGCTATCGCAATTTCCAGGTGGCTCATGACCGACTGCAGAGCCACGTTCCCTTGGACCCCCTAGTCCCGAGCGATCCAACGCCGTCGTCCAATTGTATGATCTCGATCGGTTGCTCAAGACCCAGAGTGCTGGTCAACCTGGTCAAGCATTGGTTACGCGCTGGCAGAACCTCCGTGCCTTGGCGCCACCGTCCTGACGAGCTGTTATGTCCGTGAAAACACCAGAAGTCCGCTTACAGCCTCAACTGACCAATTTCTGATCCCGTTATGGACTACCCACTTTGCTTTGTCTTAATGCCTTTCGGGAGGAAACCGGACACCGTGGGCTTGATGATTGATTTCGATGCGATTTACACAGACGTCATCGCCCCGGCGATTCGGGCTGCGGAACTGGAGCCGCTCCGGGCGGATGAGGAGGCAGCCGGTGGGATTATCCATAAGCCAATGTTCGAGCGCCTGATTCTGTGTGAGTACGCAGTGGCGGATCTCACTACCGCCAACGCTAACGTGTTCTACGAGTTGGGCATCCGCCACGCCGTCAGGCCATCCACGACCGTGCTGATTTTTTCGGAGAAATCCCGCCTCCCCTTTGATGTCGCATTGCTTCGGGCTCTTCCGTATGCTGTTGATGCTGCCGGCACGCCGCTTGACCCGGCCGCGGCCCGGCAGGCGCTGGTTGCCCGGTTGAGCGCAGCTAAGCAATCCCGGGACCAAGACAGCCCTATCTTCCAGCTCGTCGAAGGTTTTCCAGATGTGCAGCGGCTCAAAACCGACGCGTTCAGGGGGCGCGTCGAATACGCTGCAAGGATCAAAGAACGTCTCACTGAAGCGCGTAAACAAGGGCCTGAGGCGGTACAGGCAGTTGAATCGCAACTGGGGAACATCGCCGACCAGGAATCGGGCGTGGCCGTTGACCTCTTCTTGTCGTATCGGGCAGTTAGAGCGTGGCCGGAAATGATTGCACTCGTAAACAGGATGGCCCGGCCACTCGCCGAAACGGTGCTGGTGCAGGAGCAATTCGCGCTGGCGCTCAACCGGGCAAACCAAGGAGAGCGGGCCGAGCAAATCCTGCAGGACCTGATTCAGCGGCGTGGTCCCAGCAGCGAAACGTACGGAATCCTTGGCCGGGTTTATAAGGACCGCTGGGAAGCGGCGGTGAAGCGTGGAGAGCAGGCCTTGGCCCGCGGCTTGCTTGACAAAGCTATCTCGGCTTACCTGCGGGGGTTTGAGGCCGACTGGCGGGATGCTTATCCGGGAATCAACGCAGTCACCTTGATGACGTTGCGGGACCCGCCGGAGCCCGTGCGAGAACAATTGTTGCCGGTGGTCAGTTACGCGGTCGAGCGCCGTATCGCCGGCGGCAAGCCGGATTATTGGGATTACGCGACGCGGTTGGAGCTGGCGGTTTTGGCCAAAGAGCAAGCGGCCGCGGAATCCGCGCTCACTGATGCGCTCGCGGCTGTTCGCGAGAACTGGGAGCCGGAGACGACCGCCCGCAACTTGCGGCTCATTCGCCAAGCCCGCCAAGCACGGAGTCAAGTTGTGGAGTGGGCTGACCAAATTGAAAGGGAACTGCAGAGGTGCGCAGGTGGCGGATGAGGCCCGCACTCATCGACATTGGTTTAATATGAAGATATTTGTCGGACATGCCTATCGCCCCGAAGATGAGTGGGTTGAGAAACTCGTGTTTCCAATCATCGAGGCCTTCGGAGACGAAGTGGTCACCGGAAGAGAGTTGTATGGCCAGCAGATAGGCCCAGGAGTAAAAGACAAGATCAGCGACGCCAGTGCGGCCATCGGATTTGCCACGCGGCGGGACCAGCTTGCCAACGGCGAATGGACCACCCACCAATGGGTGAGAGACGAACTGCAGCACGCGGCTCAGTGTGGGCTCCCGATTGTCGAGGTCCGGGAACAGGGGGTGCAGGATCAAGAGGGTTTGCTGACCGGGCGGCAGCGTATTCCCTTTTCCTGGGCGGAACGTGACTTGCTGCTCGTCGAAATCGTAAGGGCAATAGCCAAATGGCACAAAGGAAGCCGAATCCAGTTGCAACTGCTGCCACAGCAGGTTGTGCGCGAGATTTGGCCTTTGCTCAGAAATCCTGACCTGCTTTGCACGTATCGCTTCCTGGTGGAGGATCGAGAAAGCAACGAAATCCCAGCCCCGATTCGGAAGATCAATCAAGGCCTGTTCGTTGTCGCAAAAGATGTTCCACGGCAAGCACTGATCCAAGTTCAAGTCCGGCATAGGGATGCTCTTTGGACATCACCCTATCAAACGACGGATTCCCTGGATGTTGTTCTGGAAAGGAACTGAAACGGTATGCCTCTAAAGATCGCGCAAGATTTTGACTACAAAGGGGAAGACTGGTGGGAATGGTGGGTTTGGATCGAAGGAGCCGACGCCGAGTTGGATGCAATCAGCCAGGTCATCTACACGCTCCATCCAACCTTCCCGAATCCCGTGCGTACGATCCGAGACCGGCGCAGCAAGTTTCGGTTGAGCACTGGCGGTTGGGGAACCTTCCGCATCCGAGCCAAAGTGGTTCTCAAATCCGGTAGTCCCATCGAACTCCAACACGAACTGGTCCTGGCGTATCCCAGCGGCGCACCTGAGAGGGCGTAAC
>JAJYHY010000016.1 GCA_021784555.1 bacterium | reverse complement strand
TGAGGGATTACCTCACATCCTGCGGCGAGAACCCACCTCTTGATATTGTGCTCACTCCGCCTTCACGACCAAAGTTATTAATGCATGGACCCTAAGCCCCAGCAGCGGCCAGGTGCCGCCGCATCAAGACGATGGGAAGGAACAGCGCCGCCGCCGAGGCCGTCGTGAACAGGAGGCTTCTAAGCTTTCCTGCCGGGGCCAGGCGCAACAGCCAGAGCAGAAACGCCAGGCACGCGAAAACGCCCACGTTTGCTTTTGTCATCCCCATCAGCCCGATTAACAGACCCAGAACGCCCAGGACAGTCCAGGTGCGCCGTCCGCGCCTCAAGAAGGAAGCACAACAGAGGGCCGCCGTCATCAGGAGCACGCAGAAGCCTTCCGGATGGCCGGGTTCGTTCTTCAGCACGTCGAGGATGGCGAAGACCCCGAGCAAGGTCCCAGCGGCCAAGGACAGATTGCGGGTGGCCCGCCACACGTAGCCGGCGCACAACAGCGAGATCAGCACCCAGGAAGCAGCCGCGAAAAGGAGGGTGCTGTCGTGCGACAGAGGCTGGCCGGTTATTGCGAGCAGCAGCCGCTTGTAGGCATAGTAGGCGGGTCCGTACTGGGTGTAGGTTTGATCGTAGAGGGGGTGCCCCGCGAAAAAGGTCTTCTCCGTGAGCATTACGTAGCCCATATCGTCGTAGGGGGAGAATCCCGTGCAAACCCTCCAAAAAGCCGCGGAAGACAGGGCGGCAACCAGGGCCACCATCAGGCCCCATCCAAGAGCGGTCCCGGAACACCGCCCGCGATCCTCGCACGTTGGGCCGTCCTCTCTCATTCGGCGGAAGCCCGCATGCTACTGGGCGGCCCGTCCGGGCAGGTTTGCGCCGATGGCTCTTTCGAGCCGGGCGCGGGCGGTCATGTAATCGTGAAGGGCTTGGGCCTGGGTGTTGCGGGCGTCGGTCAGGGCGGTTTGGGCGCTGAGAACGTCGAGTTGTGTAGCCGTGCCGGCGTCGTATCGGGCCTGGGCCAAACGCAGGGCTTCCTCCGCTTCGGCCACGACCTGTTTGTCGGATTCGAGCACCTGTTCGGCCTCGACGAAGCTGGAATGGGCGGTGCGCACCTGGAGCTCGATCTGGCGCGCTTCGTCTTGCAGGTCGATGCCCGCCCGCTCATACCGGGCAACGGCTTCCTTGACGCGTCCGCGGGTCAGCAGACCGTCGAAAATGTTCCAGTTGAGCTGAACGCCAGTGAGCCAGCCGTGGTTCTCGTAGGTCAGGTCCTGGCTAAAGATGGAATTGTGAACGTCGTAGCCGGCGAAGGCCTGGAGACTGGGCTTGTAACCCGCCTTGGCGGTGACGACGTCCTCCCGGCGCAGAGATTGAGCTTTGCGCAAAACGCTCAACTCGGGGCGGTCTTTGAGCGCCAGGCGGATGGCGCGGCCGAGGTCGATCCTGTAAGGCTGGGCGGCGAGTTTGCCGGAGAGTTTGAGCGGGATCTCCTCCTGGGCGCCTTTGGGCAGGTTGTATCCCAAGACGTTGGCCAGGTTGTTCTTGTCGATACGGTAATCGTTCTCGGCGCGGATGAGCCGGGGGCGCGCGTTGGCCAGCTCGACCTCGGCTCGGAGGACGTTGAACCGCGGCACGGTGCCGGCCTCAAACCGGCGGCGGGCATCGACCAGTTGGTTGGTCAGCAGCTCCACGGAGGCCTGCTGGACGGCGATTTGCTCGGCGGCCAACAGCGTGTCGAAATAGGCAAGTTGCACCGCCAGCACCGTATCGGAAACGGTGACCTGGTACTGTAAAAGCGCCTGTTGCCGGAGCAACCGCGCGCTGCGCAGCGATGACAGAAGGCGCCCCCCTTCATAGATGTTTTGCGTGAGCCGAATCTGGGAGCTCCAGGTCTGGTCGTTGCCAAAGGTGACGCCGCTCGGAATGCCGGGAATGGAAATCGTGTCAATGTCGCCCGGCTGCACGGCACGGTAATTGCCCGTGATGCTCACGGTGGGAATGGCGATGGCCCGCGTCTGAATGACGATTCCCTGGTTTGCCTCCAGGTCCTGTTGCGCGCGGAGGATATTCGGGTTTTGCTGAAGGGCGGTGTTCACTGCCTCGGCCAGGGAAAGCGGGCTGGTGGGCAGGGCGCTGCCGGCGGAAGCGCCGTTCAATGTCCCGGGCAGGCCGCCTCGCGCGGGCGTCCCGCCGGCGAGTTCCCCGGGCGTCTCGCCCGGGAAAACCTGCATCCCTGCCGACGGTTTCAACCGCCCTCCACCGGCGGAGGCGGGTTGCGCGAGCGCCGGCATCGTGGCCAGGCCCAAGGCGGCGAACACCAGCCAGAGTTGCACGACCGAGAGCGTTGGTCTGGGCGCGCGTTGCTTGGGAACGGTGATGCCCGCAGGGGAAGACGCGGGCCCAAGCGCTTGCGCCTCCGGGCCGTCGGCCACACCATTGAGTTGATTCCGGGTTGGTTCGGCCTCATCCGGCACGGCAATATACATCAGAACACTCCGCGCTCCGGATTCCGGAACCCCGGTAAGCTCCATGTATAGCTTTACTAATTGCTGCTCATCCATACTCGACTCTGCGCCTTATCAACTAACGCCACACCAAGGCCCAGGTCTAGCATTTTCCTCCGCCCCGCGCACCTGAATCCTCTGCGCGGCCCCAGTGGGACAATGGCAAGCGGGCAACACCTCTCTGGAAACTCAGTTTGCAAATACCACACGGCCAATGACTGAGCGCTCACTTCGTTAACCCGGTCACGGATTCTCTGCCGTCGTAGATTCAATGTCCCAGGTGGGACAAAAAACCGCGTCCATTCTACTGTCCCACCTGGGACATTGGATCGGCCACCCATTCCGGCGCCAAATTCGTTGCTGGGGCTATGAACTCGGCACGCGCGGAAGACTCTGCCTTTCGCCGCCCCTTCGCCGACGTACGCGCTGGTTTCTGAAATAGCCGGGGCCACGTCGGCGGCTTGGTCGCTAGCGGAGGTCCATCTTCCAGTCACCGTCGATTCGCTGGAAACGAATCTCTTGGGGTGGGAATTTGGGGAAAAACTGAATCATCATTTGCACCGTGCCGTCGGGCAACTCCTCTCGGCGCGCAATCCCCATGCCGAACAATGCCCTGAAGGGGTCTTTGGAAGGAGACCCGAACGGAGAGTGAAACCGCCGTGCGCAGTCCGGGGTGAGCGCCCGGAGGAAGTTGGTGAGGTCCTGCTGTTGCACCGCCCAAAGCCACGTTTGCATCGTCGCTTCCGGCGTGCTGAACCCAGCAAACTGGGCGTCGGTCTTCTTGATGTAGCCCGCGACAAATCCGGGGCTGTTTGTCTCCATCGCGGCGACCTGCGCCTGAAGCCGCTCGTTTTCCGCCTGAACGCCGTCCAGCTCCAGGCGGCGTTGGGTGAGGGCGTTGACCTGGCTGCGAAGCCGGAGCAGCTCAGGCGAGGCAGTCTGCAAGAGAATTTCGCTCGGAGCGCCTTGCTTTGAGCCGGCCAAAATCGCCGCGTCAGAAGAGTCCAGGCTCGCGAGCATCGTCTGCTGCTCCGTTCTTAGATGGGCGATAGCGTGCCGCTGCGCCAAAACCGCCCAGAACGAGGCCAGGCACAGGAGCCAAAGCAGACCAATAATGACGCGCCGGCGGTTCATTGTTGAAGGTAGAGATGCCCGTCGATCCGGACCAGGTCCTCGGGATGGTTCTTGGCCACACCCTGCTGGACGCTGCCATCGTTCAGGAGCACGCTACCGTGAATCGGGCAGATGAATAAAACGCGGGTCGGTTCGTTGTCCGGCGCGCCCGCGCCCACGTATTGATAGGAACAATTGGCGGAGCTGTAGGAGCGCCAGTCGGTTGCGGCCTGGCGGGATGTGTCGGCGGGACAATAAAGGAGCTTTGGCGTGGACATTTCGTTGGTCATGAGGAGCAAGTCCGTTGGGGCGGCGTGTCCGTGGTCGATCTCCCACTCCTTAACGGCCAAGCCCAGTTGCCTGAGGTTATTGATGCAAGCGATGCTTTGAGCCCTTGCTCTAGCGTCCTCGAGGGCTTTGGCCATCTCTGGCGAGATGCCGGGGACGCCGATCGCGAGTTGCGCCTGAAGCTGTTTATTCTCCGCGGCGAGTTTCTCCAATTGGCTGATCTCAGTCTTAAGCCGCTGAACGGCTTGCTTGAGCTTGGCCGTCTCCTCCCGCTCGGTGAGAACCCCGCTGGCGCTATCGGCGGGAGCCTCTTTCCGTGCGGCAGCGCCCACGGCTCGAGAAGCTGTCTGATCGGCCTCGGCGCTCTTGGAGAGGAGGTTGACGCTATTGCGCAGGAGTCCGGTCTCGGTGTGGCGGAGGGTCAGGACCATGGCGCAGGCCAGGGAGGCGGTGGCCGGCAAGAGGATTGGCCACCAGCGGGCGAACCAACCCCGTGAGCGGAAGGCCGGCGGAGTTGTGCGCCCAGGCTTGGTGGCGGAGTTGAGATGCATCTCTTCGATGAGCCGCCGCTTCAATCCAGGCGGAGGCGGGGGATGGGGAGCGCGGCGGAGAATTTCTTCGATTTGAGTCATATTGTTCCTGGGATTGTAGAGGTTTTCAACAGCATGGGGTCCGAGGCTAGCTTGCGTTGCAATTGCGCGAGGGCGGAGCGGAGGCGGTATTTTACGGTGCTGGTGGCGACGCATAAGGCGTCGGCCGTTTCCTGCAATGTAAGACCCTGATAATAATGGAGATGAACGGTCTCGTGAACGTCCGGTTCCAGGCCGTCAACCGCGGCATAGAGGTTGGCGCGCAGGTCGTTCTGGGCGGCGGCTTCATCAGGGGCCACTCCGCCGTCGGCGCGCGCCAGCCACCAACGGTCGGGCGCCGATTCCATCCGCGAGCTGGCGCGCCTCCAGTCGATATACACGTGGTAGGCGATGCCATGCATCCAGCAGGCCACGGAGGAACGGCCTTCAAAGGATGGCAATACCTTCCATATCCGTCCGAAGGTGCGCTGGGTCAGGTCGGCGGCATCGGCGTCATTGCCGGCCAGCCGGCGCAGAAACGCGTAAATCCGCCGATAATACAGCTCGATGAGTTGGCCGCCGGCGGCGGTATCACCCCCGCAGGCGGCTCGCGCTAGTTGGTTTGCGTCGGTTTCCATGCCTTTCTCCTGGTGAGTCGAACCAAGTCGCCTAAATGGACAAAGAAATCTTGTAATTGCTCAGTCCAAGCTGCCGGACGCATGGGATAGGAGCGCGGACGCCCTCGTCCGCGAGTGCGGCCTCCCGGAGAGGCGGACGAGGGCGTCCGCGCTCCCATCACCACCTAACGGGGGCGTCCGCACTCGTGTCACCAACCTGAGCAGTTACGAAATCTTTTGGACGGGCTGTCGTGGGGGGGGCTGGCGACAAGAATAGTTGGTTTAGGGTGCCTTCGTCGTCGATTTAATCCGCATTACCCCTTGGCTATCAAGTAAAAACGCAAAATAATTCCATGATTTGTGATTTTCGATTGGCGATTGGCGATTGGAGAGCAGCGCGACTGGCTTGGGCACCGCGGAATAGGCGGAATACGCGGAAAATAGACCTCAACTAGAGGTTCTGCGAAAAGGGTCACTTAATCGACCGCTTAATCGAGTTTCCTCAATTCTCGATTAAGTGACCGATGAAGTGGCCGATGAAGTGAGCCGGACCGGACCTTTTCGGATAACGTCTAGCTAACCAGGCGCCTGCCCGTAATAGAACGGCGCGGGTTTGCCCACGGAGCGCGCGATGCGCGGTCCGACCGGCTCAACCAGGAGCTTGCGGATAGTCTTGAGCAGGTGGCGGCAGTCGATGGGTTTCTCGATGAGGGCCGCAACACCCGCTCCCACGGCGGTGAAGACCTGGTTTGGTCTGGCGGTGATAACCACCACCGGGAGCAGCGGCTGTTCGGTCGTCAAGTGCTTGAGCGTATCCCATCCGCTTTTGACCGGCATATTGAGATCGAGCATGACCAGGTCGATCTGCTCCCGCGCCGCCAGTTCCAGCGCCTTCTCACCATCTTCGGCGGGAAGCACGGCGTAGCCCTCCGAAGTCAGAACCTCCCCCAGAGACTCGCGCACCGCCCTGTCATCATCAACCAGCAAAATGCGACGCGGGCCGGCTGCGGTTGTCTCCGAACCGGCGGAGGGCGATTCGGCGGGAGGTTCGCCGACTGGCGTGGATGAGGCGCCGCGAGGAGTGTTTGGGGTGCGTGGATTCTTCATGGGTATGGAGCACTTAGGTGGATGGCGCCGCGTCAAGCCGGCGGGTGACGAGAGCGCCGCTCGGCTCCCGGCGAGAGCGGCGTTCTTCCCCGGCGGCGGTGAGTTCTTTAGCGGCGTTGACCAGCACCGGGATGTTCAGCGGCTTCTCCATAAACGCGTCCACCTCGGCACGAACTGCCCGCTCATACTGATGTGGCCGGGCGGTGATGACCACCACCGGCGCCAGGGGACGCAGTTGGTTGAGCCTTTCGAACGTCGCCCAACCATCCATCCCCTCCATGTTCAGGTCGAGCAACACCAGGTCCGGAGCCAACGCCGCAGCCCGGGCCAGCGCTTCGGGGCCGTCCTTGGCCTCATCGACCAGAAAGCCCTCGCTTTCGAGAACCGCCGCCAAGCTGCCCCGGACGACGGCATCGTCATCGACAATCAGCACGCGGCTTTGGGCCGGTAATCCGGTCGGCTGGCCCAATTCACCTGAGGCCCTAAGTTGCCGGCGGGACGGATTCAAAACGGTATTGGTCTTCATATTTCGGCTGGAAGTGCTCTGGGCTGCGGAAGGGGTGGGGGATAAAGTGGGCGCCTGTGGGAATCGTTTGCCCATTGGGACGGCCTCCGAAGGTTCAGGCCGGCCGGCCAACGGGACGGGAGGCAGGCACAAGACGAGTCTGACGGTGCCAACCAATTCTGAAGGCGTGAATGGTTTGGCCAGGATCGCCGCCAGTTGGAGACCTGGAAAGTCAGGCATCCCTCTAAAGGCCATAGCGCCTGAGGCGATAATCACCGGTATCTTGCTCCCCGCCGCGCGGAGCCTCTCGACCAGCTCCAGGCCGGTCAGGCAGGGCATGTCATGGTCGGTCAAAAGCAGGTCGTATCGGCCCGCTTGGAGCATGTGCCAGGCCCGCGCGCCATCGGAAACTTCCTCTACGTCATAGCCGGCTTTGGCCAGCGCCTCCCGGCACGCCTCGCGGATGTGCTCATCATCGTCAGCAAGGAGTATCTTGGCGCGGCAGGCCGAGTCAGGCGTCCCCAAGGGGTTGCCCAACCCAGGAACCTGTCGCGGCGGCGTGGAACAAGACTGCCTGGGGTTCATGGAGTCACCTTATCTTTTCCTTTTCATCTGTCGCTCTTGCCAGGGTCGCATTCTCGGACTACCGAAGAGCTTTGGCAGGTTTCATGCCAAAGCCGTGCAGCCTCCGGTTGCGAGGGGTCGCGCCTTCCGGACAGCAGCTCCATCGGCGCAGGTCGATAAGCGGCTTACCATCGGGGTGGTAAGAGATTGGCCAATGAACGGCTGTGCGGGAATGCGGCCCGGGCATCGGCGGCGAATGATGGATGGTGGATAGTGGGTGATGTTTCCCCATCGGCCGATGAACAGCAGGGGTCCTGGCGGGAGGCGCTCGGTGGAGTTCTTTCTTTGAGCCTTCCCTGGCCGTGGGGTTGTCTGAATATCAGGATACAACTTATGAAATCACCATTCGGTTTTCGACTCTGGCTGCTCATCGCCTCCCTGGCCCTGGCAGCCGGGGCGATGCTCTACGGTTTTTCCTTTGGCTGGCGGCGCATTCAGTACCTCGAGGCCAAGTTCACCGCCTCCCGGCTCGAAAGCTTCCGCCTCTCCAGCCAGGTCCACCGCGCCTTGCTCGACCTCAATAATTCCCTGCTGCGCTATACGGTCCTGAGGGACCCGCGCCTCTGGAATCAGTTCGATACCGCCAGCACCAAGCTCGATCACTGGATTGACCACAACGACCCCAGCTTGAATCCGGCCTCGCCTCTCACGACCGAAAAGGAGAAGCTCGCCTTCGAGGCGCTGAACCGCGCCTACGATGGCTACCTCGCGGCCGCGCGGGCGGTTCACACCAACCAGCAGCCCGCCTTGGTTACACCCGCTCAGTTCTCTCAGCTTAAGGAGTTCGAGACGCAACAAAATCACATGCAGAAGTTGGTGCAAAGACTCACCGACGCGCACCGCTTGGCCGAGACTGCGTTCCTCGCCGATGCGAATGCCGTGCTGGCGAAATTGAGGGTGTTTCTCACGGTCGAGGTCGGGGCGATCCTCCTCCTCATGGGAGCACTGGGCTGGGCGATCTATCGGGACGCCGTTGCCCCGCTGCGAACCCGCCTGGTGCAGAGTCAAAGCCTGCTGAAGAAGCGGGAGAAACTGGCCGTTCTGGGCACCCTTGCCGCCGGCATCGCGCATGAGATCCGCAACCCCCTCACCTCCCTCAAAGCCCGCCTCTACACGCTGGAAAAGCACCTCCAGCAGGCGCCCGCCGCACGGAAGGACACCGACATCATCGGCGCCGAGATCCTCCGTTTGGAGCGGATTGTGCAGGACGTCTTGAGTTTCGCCCGGCCCTCCGAACCCCGGCGGGAGGCGCTGACGGTCGGAACGGTGCTCAAGGAGGTGCAAGGGCTCATGGCGCCGGATTTGGAGAGCCGAAGGGTGCAGTTGACGCTGGAGCCTGCCCCGGCGCTCGTCATCCAGGCGGACAGCGGACATTTGAAGCAGGTGCTCGTGAATCTGGTCCGCAACGCGGCGGAATCGATCGAGGGCCCTGGCGTCGTCACACTCCGGGCGCGGCCAGCACGCGCCACTTTAGGCGGACATGACACCGAGGCGGTCATCATCGAGGTCAGTGATACCGGCAGAGGAATCCCGCCGGAGGTTGAGAAGCGGCTCTTTGATCCGTTCTTCAGCACCAAGGAGACGGGCACCGGCCTCGGCCTCTCCATTGCGGCCCAAATTGTCGAAAAGCAGGGCGGCGCCCTCCGTTACCAGACCCACGTCGGACACGGGACAACCTTTGGGGTCGTGCTGCCTCTGTCCGGGAATGGTAAATGAGATGGATTCTCCCAAACGCATCCTCTTAATCGAAGACGACACCCGCCTCGCCGCAAACCTCGCAGAGGTTCTCACGGGCGGGGGCTTTGCGGTTAGCATCTGCGAGCGTGGCGACGAGGGCCTGCGCCGCGCCGCGAGCGATGAGAGCGATGTCGTGCTCGCGGACCTGCGGCTGCCCGGCCTGGGCGGCCTCGAATTGGTCCGCCGCCTCCATCAGGCGCATTCGCGCTTGCCGGTGGTGCTCATGACGGCGCATGGAACGATTGAGACGGCCATTGAGGCTACCAAACTCGGAGCATACGACTATTTGCAGAAACCCTTCGAGATGGAGGGCCTCATCTCTGTTCTGGAGCGGGCGGCTGAGGCGGGGCGTCTGATGCGCGAACCGGTTGTGCTGGCCGGCGGCCCCGCGCAGGCAGGCGCCGCCTTGGTCGGCGATAGTCTGCCGATGCAAAATGTCTGCAAAGAAATCGGGCGCGTCGCCGCCAAGCCGGTCACCGTCCTGATCCGCGGCGAGACCGGCACGGGCAAAGAACTCATCGCCCGCGCCATCTACCAGCATAGTGCCCGGGCCAAGGCCCCCTTCATTGCCATCAACTGCGCGGCCGTCCCGGAGAATCTGCTTGAAAGCGAGCTCTTCGGGCATGAGCGCGGCGCGTTCACCGGCGCCGATCAACGGCGCATCGGGCGTTTTGAACAGGCCGACAAGGGGACATTGTTCCTGGATGAAATCGGGGATTTGTCGGCGCAGATCCAAGTCAAGCTCCTGCGCGTCCTTCAACAGCAGACCTTCCAGCGTGTAGGCGGAACCGGGCAGATTTCGGTCGATGTGCGTATCATCGCCGCCACGCACCGCAACCTGGAATCCATGATCCGCAACGGCGGGTTTCGGGAGGACCTCTTCCATCGTCTCAACGTGGTCTGCATTCCACTGCCTCCCTTGCGGGAGCGCCGCGAGGACATCCCGCTCCTGGTCCGGCACTTTCTCCGGAGGTATTCCGCGGATTTTGCGGCTCCCATGCCCACGATTTCCCCCGAAGCCATCGCCCTGCTCCAAGCCGAGTCCTGGCCGGGTAACGTCCGCGAACTGGAGAATATCGCCCGGCGGCTGCTGCTGGCCGCCCGCGGATTGGCCATTGACGCGGAAGCGGTCCGCCGCACCCTTTCCGCCCGTTCCGCTGAGACCGCGCCCACCGTCCCGCCTTTTGCCGCATTCGCCGCCGAGCTTCTCGTCCGCGCGCGGCAAGGCGAGTCGGGAGACGCCCACGCCCGCATGATGGCCGAGGCCGAGCGTGAGTTGTTAACGCAGGCCATCGCTTTAGCGGAGGGCAATCAAAGCAAAGCCGCGCGCTGGCTCGGTCTCTCCCGGTTCACCCTCCGCGAGAAGCTCAAGCAGCTCGGCCTTTACCGTGGGTGACGGGATGCGCTTCCCGGTCAGTTCATGTCCCAGCCGGTATGGACATCGTAGCCGATATTCGGATTGTCCCGATTCAATGCCCCGCCCGGGCCGTAGGTAAACCAATTGGGGTCGTAGTAATGTTCAGGCCGGTTCTGGCGGAACTGGACTCTCCATAGGTCGGCGTGAAAATCCGCGTAAATGGCATTGAGAGTGGGCTGAGTGGTGGTGTAGGAACTGGGCAACCGCTTGTAATGCAGGTCCTGGTTCTCGTGCCATATAATTTGGCCCGCCGGCTTCATGAAATCGGAAGTCTTCAGCCCGGGGAAGCGAACGGTGTTGTCCCAGATGACAAACCGATAGCGGTAAGAGGAAAAACTGTTGGTGGAAATGATGCCCTTCTTAATGATGGGGATGTTGAAGCGATCGCTGGGGCACCACCACACCCGAGGATTGCCCAGGTCCAAATCCTTGGGCACGCCGCCGTACATATCGGTGAATTGGACGGTGTTGGGAGCGTCCGTGCCCGGCTGATTTGGCCGCGCCCCATAGTTCAGGGCGGTGGGCATCCGGTCTTGCCGGTCGTCGGTGTACAATGCCAGGGCCAAGCCGATCTGTTTCAAGTTGCTCAGGCAAGCAATGCGCTTGCCCTTCTCTTTGGCCGAACTGAGCGCCGGCAACAACATCGCGGCCAGAATGGCAATAATCGCGATGACCACTAGCAGTTCGATGAGTGTGAACCCGGTGCGCCCATCCCCCAGCTTCGCCGCGGCGTGTGATAATGTCCCTGAAAGACGATCCTTTTCTGTGCAACTGCTTCCCACGTTTGTTTTCACCGTTATCTCTCCTAAAAAGGCAAGGCAGCACGGGGCGCAGGCACTCCGCGAACCTTCCTCAATCTTAACCCGATTATCGGGTCGCGATCAATCGTTAAAGCCGGCTGCCCGGTTTGTCGAACGTATCCCGCCAGTACCCAGAGAATGTTTCCATCCTCGGTTTTCCAGCGGATTCGGACTGGATCCTTTACGCGCCCTATACGGACAAGACCCTTATGCGCAACGCCGCCTGTTCTTCACCGCGTAGCGACTTCCCGCCAGGAGCCGTAAGCCGCTCTTCGAGCAAAATGGCAGCATGGTTGCTTGCAAAACAGAAATTGATTTCTATTTTGCCTCCATGGTCGAGCGAATCGTTGCCAAGCTCAGCCGCCTGCGCCTGGAGCAGTTCCCGGCGGCCGGCTTGGTCGAGCCCCGCCAATCCGGCAAGACGACGCCGGCCGAGAGCTTTGGCCGATACCCATGGTCCGAATTGCATCATTGAAAACGGTGGCGGATTTCCGCAACCACGTGGCCTCGCTGGGTCTGGAATTGCCTTGCGATGATGGCATCGCCATGGGCACGGCCTCGCCGCTGGCTCAGCCTCTGAGCCATGTCACCATCAATGGCAAACGCATTGGGAACCGATATGCGATTCATCCGATGGAGGGGTGGGATGGCACCTCCTGCGGCGGCATCACGGAAGAGGTCCTGCGCCGCTGGAGGCGGTTCGGCCAGAGCGGGGCGAAACTCATCTGCGGGGGAGAGGCGATGGCGGTGCGGCCCGACGGGCGCGCGAACCCGAATCAACTCGTCATTATTGAACGGAACAAAGCCGATCTGGCCAGGCTGCGCGAGGCGCTGGCCGCCGAGCATAAAGAGCGGCATGGCACGACCGAGGATTTGGTCGTTGGGTTTCAGCTCACCCACTCCGGCAGATACTGCAAGCCGCATGACAAATTCCGTTTGGAGCCGCGCGTGGCCTACCGTCATCCGATTCTCGATCCGAAATTCGGGGTTGCCAGCGACCAGCAGATGTTCACGGACGATGAACTGGAGCGCCTCGTTGGGGATTATGTGGGGGCGGCCCGGATTGCCCGGGACGTTGGCGCGGACTTCGCGGACATCAAACATTGTCACGGCTACCTCCTGCACGAATTGTTGAGCGGGTTCACGCGCCCGGGCAAGTACGGCGGTTCGTTCGAGAACCGTACCCGGCTGCTGCGCGAAATTGTCGGAGCCATCCGCGCCAGCGGCAACCGCATCGACATCGGGGTGCGGTTAAGCGCGTTTGATTTTGTTCCATTTCGTCCGGACCCCGCGCTTTCGAAACCGGGAAAACCGGGGCCGGGTGTGCCGGAGGATTTCTCGCGGTGGCTGCCCTACCGTTATGGCTTTGGGGTTAATCAGGGGAACCCACTTGAATACGATTTGACCGAGCCGTTGCGGTTCATGGATTTGTGCGCGGAACTTGGCGTTAAGATTCTGAATCTGACTGCCGGCTCCGCCTACTACAACCCGCACATTCAAAGACCCGCGGCCTACCCCCCCTCGGATGGGTATCAACCGCCGGAAGACCCGCTCGTGGGGGTGGCGCGGCAGATTCATGTCGCCCGCCAATTCAAGGCCCGAGCGCCGCGGAATCTGCTCCTGGTCGGCACGGCTTACAGCTACCTCCAAGAGTACCTGCCGCACGTCGCCCAGGCGGTTCTGAGGAACGGCTGGACGGACCTCATCGGCATCGGGCGCATGGCGCTGGCCTACCCCGCTGTTTTCAGCGACGCCATTGAGAAGGGCGCCCTCTCGACCAAGTCCCTCTGCCGTACGTTCAGCGATTGCACGACCGCCCCGAGGAATGGCCTGATTAGCGGCTGCTATCCCCTGGACAATTTCTACGCGGAGCGAGTTGAAGCGGACCGGCTGAAGGAGATCAAGCGGGCAAAGGCCTAGCCCGAATATTTCACACGCCTACAGAATGTTAGCGTTTTGCTCGTGGCATGAAATATTCGGGCCGGACGGTTTCGGTGCTAGCGCGGCCAGAGTCAGATTCTCCTGCGGAGAACAGCCCCAACTGAGCATTATAACCATTAGAGCCTTGATCATTAGTCACTGGTCATAGTTGCCTCGGCGTCAGCCGCCGGTGGTTGCGCGCATCGCCTCTGCTTCGGTGGCTTCGGCGTGTAATCTCAGCCCAAGCGCCTGGATCACTCTTAGGATGGTGTCGAAGCCGGGGCTCCGCTCGCCGGAAAGCGCCTTATAGAGGCTCTCACGAGATACTCCGGCGTCGCGCGCGACCTGTGCCATGCCTTTGGCCCGAGCAATGTCGCCAAGCGCTTTGGCAATGAATGCCGCGTCTCCGCCTGCCTCCTCAAGGCATGCCTCCAAATACGCCGCCATTTCCGTCGGCGTCCTCAGGTGGTCCGCGACGTCATAGCGAGTCGTAACGGTCTTTCTCATAACAATTAGTCCACAAGATGACGTGCAAGGCGCAAAGCGGTCTTGACGTCTTTGGCTTGGGTGTGCTTCTCGCCCCCTGCCAGAAGAATGATGATCTGGCGGCCTCGCCGCTTGAAATACACCCGGTAACCGGGGCCATAATCAATTCGCAACTCTGAAACGCCTTCGCCAACCGGCCGAACATCTCCCGGGTTTCCCCCTGCCAGCCGTTGCAGCCTCGATTGGACGCGTGCCCTCGCTCGAAGATCGCCCAACCCGTCCAGCCATTGGGCGAAGAGGTCGGTCTTGCGAAGTTCAATCACCGCAGTACTGTAGCCGTATGGCTACACCCTGTCAACAGGGGTGGGACCGCCAGACACCGATGGGCACAATCGCTGTATTGACGTTCGTGATCGCTAACTTCTAAGTTCTATGCTGGCGCTTGACTTTGAGTTGAGCCAGTGAATGGGCGAGGGCTGCTTTGACGACGGCGGCTTCCTCGTCATCCAGGTGCTCAGCCAGGCGCGCCTCGGCGCGCTGCCGGGCCTCCTCGGCCTTAGCTTCATCAATGTTCTCCGCCTTTATGGCCATGTCGGCCATAATTGCCACGCGTTCACCGGTGATTTCGACGAATCCATCGCCTATCGCCAGGAGATCCTCACGGCCACCGCGCCGTGCGATGATCTCTCCGGGCACGACCTGCGTCACGAGCGGGACGTGGTTGGGATAGATGCCCATTTCGCCGGCAACTCCTGGCAAGGTGACCATCTCCACGTCCTCGGAATACGCCTTGGCGTTGGGGGTGACGATTTCCAGTCTTAACGTGGCCGCCATTTCGCCTAGCCTTGGTTAATCTCTTCAATGCCGCCCCGCATGTAGAAATTGCCTTCGGGGACATCGTCGTGCTTGCCATCGAGGATTTCTTTGAAGCCACGGACGGTTTCCGCCACCGGCACTTGCCTGCCCGGGCGGCCCGTAAACACTTCGGCCACGCTGAAGGGTTGGCTGAGGAATTTCTGAATCTTCCGCGCCCTATAGACGGTGAGCTTGTCCTCGGGGTTAAGCTCATCCATGCCAAGGATGGCGATGATGTCCTGGAGGTCCTTGTAGCGCTGGAGCACGCGTTGAACACCGCGGGCGGCTTGATAATGCTCCTCGCCCACAATTTCCGGCGCCAAGGCGCGAGAGGTTGAGGCGAGCGGGTCCACCGCGGGATAGATGCCTAATTCCGTAAGGGAACGTTCCAAGACGATGGTGGCGTCGAGATGGGCAAAGGTGGTGGCGGGCGCCGGGTCGGTCAGGTCGTCGGCCGGGACATACACGGCCTGAAACGAGGTGATAGAGCCCTTCTTGGTCGAGGTAATACGTTCCTGGAGGTCGCCCATCTCCGCCGCCAGCGTCGGTTGGTAACCCACCGCGCTGGGGGTGCGTCCCAAGAGGGCCGAGACCTCCGAGCCGGCCTGGGAGAAACGGAAAATATTGTCGATGAAAAGGAGGACGTCCTGATTCTTTTCATCGCGGAAATACTCCGTGATGGCCAGGCCGGACAAGGCGACGCGGAGGCGGGCGCCCGGGGGCTCATTCATCTGGCCATAGACCAGGGCGATCTTCGATTCGCCGAGGTTGTCCTGGCGGATGACCTTCGCTTCGGACATTTCATTGTAAAGATCGTTCCCCTCGCGGGTGCGTTCTCCCACGCCGGCGAAGACCGAGACCCCGCCATGGAGCTTGGCGATGTTGTTGATGAGCTCCATGATAACGACGGTTTTCCCGACGCCTGCGCCCCCAAATGCCCCGACCTTGCCGCCCTTGAGAAATGGGCAGATCAGGTCGATGACCTTGATGCCGGTCATCAAAACTTGCGGAGAGGTGGACTGATCTTCCAGCGAGGGCGGCGGGCGATGAATCGGATAGCGCTTCTCCGCGGTGACCGGACCGCGCTCATCGACCGGGTCTCCAGTGACGTCGAACACGCGTCCCATGACACCCTCGCCGACGGGCATGGAGATAGGAGCGCCGGTGTCAAGGACCTCGTAGCCGCGTTTGAGGCCCTCGGTGCTGGACATGGCAACGGCGCGCACCCAGTTGTCGCCAAGGTGCTGCTGCACCTCCAGCGTGAGCTTTATCGGGCCGCCCTGAACCTTAAACTCAACCGTCAGCGCGTTATAGATGGCGGGCAGCGAGCCCGGGAACTCCACATCGACGACCGGGCCGATGACTTGAACAATCTTGCCTTTATTCATGCGGTTTCAAAAAGGGTGATCAACCTCGTGGTATTTGTCCTTGGAGATGCGTATGCGGTTGCGGGCTTGTCATTGCATGGCCATCGCGGCGCTGGCGATTTCCAGCAGTTCGTTGGTGATGTTGGCCTGGCGCAGCTTGTTGTATTCGAGCGTGAGGTCTTTGATAAGTTGGTGGGCATTGTCGGTGGCGTTCTTCATCGCAACCATCCGCGCGCTTTGTTCGCTGGCTTTGGCTTCGAGAAGAATCTGGTACATCTGGAAATTCAGGTAGTGAGGCAGGAGCGCGCCCAGGACCTGGGCCGGCGTGGGTTCGAAGATGAATTCGGTTGAGCCGTGCATGAGGTCCTCCGGGGCTTTGACGCCATCGACTCCCGCGGTAACGGCTTTGATCTCGCTCAGAGGCAAGAGCGTGACCACCTCCGGGCGCTGAGTTAGCGTCGAGATGAACTGCGTGTAGAGAACGCTGACCTGGTCAGCCCGGCCTTCCAGGAAGAGGTCGCGCGCAAACCGCATAATCGCCCGGGCCTCGCCGAACAGGGGCGCGTCCTTGTAAGTGAACTCAGCCGCCAGGTTGCGTTTGGTTCGCGCGAGGAACTGTGCCGCGCGCCTTCCGGCGGCGATATAGACGGTGTTCTCCCGCTCGAAGCGGGCCGCCTCGCGCATGAGATTGGCGTTGAGCGCGCCGCAGAGTCCCTTGTCGGTGCTCACGATAATCACGCAATGGCTCCGCATCTCGCGTTTTTCCATTAGTGGGTCGGTAATATCCCCCGCGTAATAAACGACGTTACCCAGCACCTGATTCATCAGCGAGGCATAAGGGCGTCCGGCCAAGGCAGACTGCTGGGCCTTGCGCATCTTGGAAGCGGCCACCATCTGCATCGCCTTGGTGATTTGGGCGGTGTTCTTAACCGACTTAATACGCCGGCGTATGTCGCGCGTGCTGGGCATCAGTTCATTTGTAAGTTTCTTTGAATTCGGTGACGGCGGCCTTCAGGTCGGCGGTCAAGGTGTCACTGAGGGCGCCCTCTTTCAAGATGCGGGCCATGAGCTCGTTCTTGCGGCTGGTCAGAAAATCGGTGAGTTTGGTCTGGAAATCCTTGACGCGGTCCACAGGCACATCATCGATGAACCCGTTTTGCACCGTCCAGAGCACCGCAACCTGCACTTCCAGCGGGACCGGGTTGTATTGCGGCTGCTTGAACACTTCGACGATGCGTTTGCCGCGCTCGATCTGCGCTTGGGTCTTGGCGTCAAGGTCCGAGCCGAACTGGGCAAAGGCCGCCAACTCGCGGAACTGGGCCAAATCCAGCTTGATACGTCCGGCGACCTGCTTCATCGCCTTAACCTGGGCTGTGGAACCGACGCGGGAGACCGAAATGCCGACCGAAATGGCGGGACGGATGCCTTGGTAGAACAGGTCCGTCTCAAGGAAGATCTGACCGTCAGTGATGGAGATCACATTGGTCGGGATGTAGGCGGCAACGTCGCCCGCCTGGGTCTCGATGATGGGCAGGGCGGTGAGGGAGCCGTTGCCGTATTTCTCACTCACGCGCGCGGAGCGTTCAAGCAGGCGGCTATGGAGGTAAAAGACGTCGCCGGGATAGGCCTCTCGCCCGGAGGGCCGTTTCAGCACCAGCGAGACCTGCCGGTAGGCGACGGCGTGCTTGGAGAGGTCGTCATAGATAATCAGGGCATCCATGCCGTTATCCATGAACCACTCGCCCATGGCGGCGCCGGCGAAAGGCGCCAGGTATTGGTTGGTGGCTGAATCGGAGGCGGAGGCCGAGATGATCGTGGTGTAGGCCATGGCCCCGTGCTCTTCAAACACGTTGATGATGCGGGCAACGTTGGACCGCTTTTGACCCACGGCGACATAAATACAGTAGAGGGGGCGATAATCCTTGTTGCCGGCGGCCTCGGCGGCGTGGTTCAGGCGGGCCTGGTTGATGATCGTGTCGATGCCAAGCGTAGTCTTGCCGGTGGAACGGTCGCCAATGATCAGTTCGCGTTGGCCGCGTCCGATGGGGATCATCGCGTCGATGGCCATAATACCGGTCTGGACCGGCTGGGAGACCTGTTTCCGCCGGATGATGCCGGGAGCAATCTTCTCCACGGGATAGGCCAGCTCGCTTTTCACCGGCCCCTTGTCGTCCAGCGGCTCGCCTAGGGCATCAACCACTCGCCCCAACAGCCCCTTGCCGACCGGCACTTGCAGCAGCTTGCCGGTGGTGCGAACCTCGTCGCCCTCCTCAATCTCGGTGTAATCGCCCAGAATAATTGCGCCTACTTCAGTCTCCTCGAGGTTCAGCGCCAGTCCCGTAATTCCGTGCCCAAAATCGAGCATCTCGTTGAGCATGGCATCGGTCAAGCCCTCGACGCGGGCGACCCCATCGCCAATCTCGCGCACGGTGCCGACATTCTGCTTTGCCGTGGCCATTTTGGCGCCGGCAATCTCGGCTTCAATTTCCTGCAATATCGTACTCATAAAAACTCGTTAAAAACTCTCCCGCAAGGCCGCCAGCTTGGCCTGAATGCTCCCATCATAGACATCGCTGCCCACCTTGATGCGCAACCCGCCCAGCAGCGCCGCATTCTCTTTGAAGCTAATCTCCAAACCCCGCCCATAAAGTTTGGTTAAATCCGCCTGAACCTTGGTTTGCAGCCGGGACTCCAGCGGCGTGGCGCTCTCCACCCGCGCCGTGCGCCGCTCCACATCGAGCTTAACCAGCCGATGAAAATGCGAGAGAATGGCGATGTAGCCGCGCGGCTTGGCCTCCAGAACACGCCGCACCACCTCCCGAACCCGGTTCTCGTCCAGCAGACCATCCCGGATACAATCCCGGAACAGGCCTTTGGCGTCACGCCTGGCTTGCTTGGCAATCTTCATGGGGACGAGTGGGCGGCCGCGCTGCCCCGCAGGTTTCGTGAGCGGGTAGGGCGCGCAGTCCTCTGCGCGCCGCGATGCTGAGAAATGCATCCGATGCGAGGGCCGACTGCGCGCAGAGGACTGCGCGCCCTACCAACGGACTGTCGCTGGTTTAATCGCCGCATGAGCTATTCGGATTATGTGGTCACCTGCTGAGCCGCCTCCTCCGCCAGGCGCCGCTGATCCTCCGGCGTAAGCACCTTGCCAGTGACGGTCGCCGTAGTCTGAACCACCAACCGGCCCACCTCGCGTTTGAGCTCGGCCAGCATTTTGGCGTGGTCGGCGGCGGCCGCCTCGCGCGCCTTGGCGATGATGTGTTCGGCGGCGGCGACGGCTTTTTGTGTCTCCTGTTCCTGTACGCGCGCCGCGGCGGCGCGGGCCTCTTCGATAAAGCGGGTGGCCTGAGCGTTTGCCTGGGAGAGCACTTCCTGGCGCTGGGCCTCGGCACGGGCTAATTCCGCTTTGATTCTATCAGCATTGGCCAGGCCTTCGGCGATGCGCTGGCGGCGCTCCTCCAGCATGGCCAGCACTCGCTTGTAGGCAAAGAAATACAGCAACGTGCAGACAATGACAAAGCTGACGATCTGGGCGATGAGATGCGGCCAGTCCACGCCGAAAGTCCTCGCGACTTGTTCGATCTGGCTCATAGTTTTCTCGGACACTGCCAGGCCCGCCTTCCGAAGGCGGCGTTCGGGCAGAAAGGTCTGGTCAATGAGTCGGCGCCTTGACCAAGAACAGCGCGTAGAACACGATGGCCTCGGCGAAGGCAATGGCCAAAATGGCCTGAACCATAATTTTCGTCGCCGCGCCGGGATTGCGCCCGACCGCTTCCGAAGCGCGTCCGCCGATCAGGCCGACGCCAATTGCTCCACCGAGGGCGGCGAGGCCCACGTGAATGCTGCCATACATGCTAACTTGTGCCACCAGGGGCGTTAACGACATATCTGTTTTCCTTTCTCTTGCTCAACGGCTCCCGTGTGCGACACGGTCCAGCCGAAGAAATTACCATGACCGTCAATGATGCGCGCCGTGGTCAGTCCTCACTTTTCCCGCGGGCACGGAAGCCGAAGCGGCGGAAAAAGGCGCAGGGCTGACCCCAACGCCTCGCACCCCCGCCCCGTGCCCCTCCTCCTCATGTTCGCATATCAGCATGGTGAATACCGCGGTTAGTAACATGAAAACCAGGGCCTGCACCAAGCCCATCAACAATTCCAGAAAATAAAACGGGATGGGCAGGAGCCAGCCAAATCCAGGAATAAGCTGAGACATCGCATCAAGCATGTTCTCTCCAGCGAAAACATTCCCGTAGAGACGGAAGCTCAATGAGATCGGTCGAAAGAGGATCGAGATAATCTCCAGGAACCCCATCGCAAAAAAGATAATCACCATCAGCACCTTCAGGAACCCGGTCGTCTCACCCTTTGGGGCAAAAAGGTGCATCAGAAAACCTATCGGCCCGATCTCCTGCAAAGCCCAGACGATCCAGCAAGCAAAGAACACCACCGCCATCGCCAGGGTCATATTCAGGTCGGCGTTGGCCCCGCGGAAAATCGGGAGCTCCACGACAAACCCATGCGCCGTCTGGTAGCCCCAGCCTATCGAACCAATGCCAGGGACCAGCCCGGCCCAGTTGGCAAAGGTAATAAAGATCAAAATGGTCGCGAACAGCCAAAATGTGCGGTTCATCAGCCGATGCCCGACGATTTCCTCCAGAAAATTGTAGAGCGATTCCACCATCCACTCCCATAAATTCTGCGCCCCGCTCGGCACCAACTCCATCTTGCGCGTCGAAATCTGGGAAAAAAGGATCAAACCCGCCGTGACAATCCACGTCACAATCATCGAGTTGGTAATCGGAAACGTGGAATTGGGGGTGCCAATGGGAACGGCGCTCTGCGGCAACTCCTCCTCCCCTTGAACTGCCCTGGACGTGTTCGTGCCTTGGGCACACAACCCCGCCAGAGGCGCTCCCGCCAGCAGCGCCAGCAAAACTACAAGTCTGAATAATCGCATCAAAAGCTTTAACGCTGTTCCGGGAGACACATCGTGCTCTCGGTTCAAAAACCGACCGGTAGCCGGAAGACGCGAGAGCCTGCATCAACATTGGAGATTTCTCAAGCGATTTTTCAAAAAAAGAATCAGCCTGTATGCCACCGCCACGCGCCCATTCCCCCGTACCCCCACGGGAACGCTGAAATGGCCGCCCCAGGCGATGGCCGAATCGGCGGAGTTCCAGACCGCCATCGCCCACGAAACCGGTCGGATCGGGTTGCCCGGTCCGGAAGTGCTCGGTAATGGCTTTCAGCGCTCCGAGGTCGAACTGCGCATTATGGGCGATGGCAACGTCGGCCTGGCTCAGGCGTTCAAAGAAGCAGGGAGCGATGGCCGGAAACTCCGGCGACCATCGGACATCAAACCGGGTCAGGCCGTGGCAGTTGTCCGTGAATTCCTGCAAAAACCATCCTTGCCCCTCGGGGGGCGTACCAGCCAATAGAGCGGTTCCTTTAGGGCGCCGCTTTGGCAATTGGCAGAGCATCCGGGAGGATTGCCGGCAGTCCAGCGGCGCCAGTTTCGGCGAGACGATTCTGCAAGACATCGGTTTTGGGCTGCGAATGCTTGGGAAGTATCCAGGCTTCACGGCGCTTGCGGTGCTGTCCCTGGCCATCGGCATCGGGGCTAACACAGCCATTTTCAGCGTCTTAGACGCGGTGTGTCTGCGGCTGCCGCCCGTTCAAAACTACAGCCAAATCGTCCGCTTCGTCAAAGTAACGGATCCCCAGGTGGCGATTGGAGTGTCCATTGATGAATACCAAACGATGCGAAAAGAGCTCCGGACGCTATCCGAACTTGCTGCGGTAAGTCATCACGCGATTAACCTGCGGAACAACGACGGCAGCATCACGACTCTTCCCGCCGATTACGTGTCAGGCAATTACTTCTCCGCACTGGGAGTCAGGCCGGCTCTGGGCCGGTTGCGGCCGGGATAAGGCGCGCCTCAGGTGCAGGCGGAAGCAGAAGGCCTGGTGGCGCGAATGGGTTGGCACCTGCCCAAGGCCCCCTCAGGTAAACATTTCCGCGTGATCTCGCAAAAAGAGCGGGATGCGATTCACCAAAGGCCTGCGCTCTTGATCCTGCCCCTCATTGGCCTGGTGCTCTATGATAATGCCTTGCAAGATCGGGTGAGGTGGATGAAGGTGGCGGGTGAAAAACACCAGACCGCATTCTCCAACTAGATCGCTCAGATTATCAGCCTCAAACGGGCTTTTCCTCCTCCTGGCCCTTCTCGATTGGGGCCCGGCAATCGGCCATGCCGCGGCTTTGCCTGTCTATTCGCTGGGTACGATTCCAAACCAGACCGTATGGGTGGACTCCCCTCGCAGTTTCCTCGTCAACTGGAGTAACCAGACCGATGCCACCTTCACCATGACGGCCAGCCCGCAGCCGAAGGGCGCCTTGACCTTGGTGGCCACCAATGGAGGGAATTGGGCCTTCAGCTTTGCTCCGGCCCCAGCCGACAAGACCCCATTCACGGTCCATTTGTCAGCCACGGCCAACGGCCAAGGCGATTCGCAGGATTTCGTGCTCACCCCGCGCCCCGTGCTTCCCCCCGAGGCCACTGTTTTTGGAACGGACAAGAACACCCAACCGGTGGCCATCGGGACTTACGGGATTAACGTCGTTGACCAGCAAACACCCTTGGCCGAGTCCCTCAACTACGAATCTCAAGAGCTCCATAACGTCCAAATCGTCGGCGAGACGGTGACCATCGAACCCGGAAACAGCAATGGACTATATGAAGCTTACTTCAACGGGGACCGTCGCGACCTCCAATCAATGGAGGTTATCGCGCAGAAGATTATCATTGGCGCCCCCCTGCGTCTCAAAGAAACCGACGTGACGTTGTGGGCCCAAGAATTGCGGTTTGAAAGCAACGGCGTGATTAAGACGACCCCCGAGGAAATGACCCAATCCGCCGGGGTCAACGGCGGTGGGGGATTGCCAGGGGAGGATGGACTTCCGGCGGGCAACATAACCCTGAATATCGGGAAGCTGACCACCGACAACACGAATAGTCGGGAAGTTAGATTTGACTTGACCGGCGGGCGCGGTCAACCGGGCGGGCCGGGCGAACACGGCGTGGATGGTTCGAGCATTTCGACCACCTGGTCCAGCTTTAGGTTCTGCGATTCGGGCATTTGCGACACCTATACGGCGCCCTCCGGCTCGGCCATTGTTTACTGGTACTACACAATTGCCGGCGCGACGGTTTCCAAGGGGGGCACGGACGCATGGCCGGGAGACGGCACCAATGCCAAGCCCTCCGGCAAACCGGGCGAGGGAGGCGCTGGGGGAACGTTGGCATCGAGCATCGACGTGGCGGGATACTATACCAACGCCGGGGGGGCCAGCGCCTCGCCCACGTATCCAACCAGTTACCCCTACGACCATTACGCGGGCGGCGCTCCCGGTCAACCCCAGGTGGCGAAGAAAGTTAATTTCTATTATCAGTTTCCATTGAGCATGAAGGACTCCGTCTCGTCCCACACCAGCAAGGCGGGTTCGGATGCCGCCGTTGCCAAGGCCAACACGGTGGCCGGGGCCGACGGCGGTTACGCCGTGACCAATTCCCCGCTCGCGTGGGTCAATCCCCTTGCGCTCCGCAAAGCGCTCGACCATGCCAAGGACGAATACCTCGGCAACCAGCTCGATGACGCCCAATCCCGGCTGACAAACTACGTCTCCATCCTGGCCGAGTTGAAGGCCAGCCCGCAATGGCTCAACCTGGATGCAACCAGCCAGTTCGAACTGGAACAGATCGATGACGAAGCCAAGATTCTTCTCCAACGCCTGGCCGAGGGCCTGGACTACTATGGCAATCCCGCCGGCTGGGTCCCCATGCTCAGTTTCGAGGTCAACACCACGATCTACCAGAACGAGATCGACCGCGCGATGAACATGCTTTACCTCTCCTATTGGATCAAGAACAAGGCGCAGACGGAGCAGCAGAGGGTCGATGCCCTCTCCTCCGCACGGGACCAACTTCGAGCGGAACTGACTCAGGCCCAATCCAATTACGATGACGCCGTGGCCCAAATCCCGGTAATCCACAACAAGGCCATCACCCTGCAGCACGACATCCAAACCGTTCAATTTAAGCTCGAAGAGAAGGAAACCGAGCTCTCGCAGAAGACCGGCGACCCTTCCTGGGTCACGGGGCTTCGGCTGGGCTTGAAGCTTTCCGCGATGATGTGCCAGATGATCCCCGTCGAGCAGCCCGCGTTAGGCGCGGTCGGCCAGGGCCTGCGCGTTGCGAGCGACTTCGATCCGAACAATCCCTGGGCTACTATCGAGGCGGCGCCGAGCATCGCCTCGACCTATCTTGGTTCCGGCTTTGAATCCTCGGCGAGTGACGAGCAGCAGGCCAAGGATAATGTCGATCCCTCGCAAGTGGAAGCCAAGGGCACGACCTATCTCGCCGGTCTCCAGACGGCTGCTACGGGCCTGGCCACCGGAGTTGGAGACATTCAAAACTTCCTTCAAAAACAGAAGGCGCCCAGCCCCGAAATGATGGCCCAACTCGAAAAGCTCGAGAGTGAATCGCCCGAATACCAGGAGCTTGTCAACGAGGTGAAGTCGCTGATGCAGGAAAACGAGCAATTTGCCAATGACCTGGTCACGACCATGCAAAACGTCGCGATGCTCTCGAACACCATCAAACGCGACATCCTGGCCATCGACGCGCTCAACCGCCAGATTGCGCCCGGAGCGGTCGTCCTCGACCCCCGGGCGACGGAATACCTGAATGACATGGAGCAGCGCGCTTATGATCGCCTGATTAAATACCACTACTACATGGCCAAGGCTTACGAATACCGCCTGCTCCAGCCCTATACCCAACCGCTCGACTTGACGGGCCTGCTCCAGAAATTTGAAGCCATCGCCAGCCTCAATACAAATACCGATCAACAGATCACCCCGGAGCAATTCAATTCGCTCAAAGGTGTCTATGAGTACCAACTCTCGACCTTGGCGGAATCCATTTACGACCAATACAATGCCAACCGGCCCGAACTCTCCGTGCCGGTCCGCTTCTCCTTGAGCGACGCCGATATCGCCGCACTCAACCAGGGCGGAACGGTCACTTTAAACCTCATGAACCAAGGCTTCTTTTCTCCGGACGAAGAGAACGTTCGCATCGTGGATCTGAGCATCTCCTCCATCACCACCGAACCGGTTGGCGGAGATTACGGCAGCACCGCTTACATCGATATCTCCATCGAGCATTCCGGAATCTCGAAGCTCAAATCAGACGGCAAGCTCTATCTCTTCCGCCATTACAACTCCCAGACGCAGAACCCCATCGTCTG
This sequence comes from bacterium, assembly GCA_021784555.1. GTDB lineage: Bacteria > Verrucomicrobiota > Verrucomicrobiia > Limisphaerales > UBA8199 > JAJYHY01. Next base: position 21,192 of record JAJYHY010000016.1, on the reverse strand, counting down.
GGGCGGACGATACGACCCGGTTGACGACCAGATCGACCCCATCCAACCCAGCAGCGCCAGCGATTCCCTCTTGCGGTCACTGCTTTCCGGCCCTGCCACCTCCGACATGCTCCTCTATTCCCGGCCCTCGGCATGGGCGGATCTGAACATCTCCCGCTCTTACTTCGACAGCAACGGCAACCCCATCAACATCAAGTCGCTGCGGCTCGAGTTGGTTTATGACTTCACCCCGCGTGCTCAGAATTCGGGCCTTCGGGATCTAAACGTCAAGGTGACGACGGCAACCCCTGACGCCCAGGGCGGCCTCCAGGTGACCAACGCCGCTTTCCTGCCCTATTTCCAGTTGGGAATGGCGGATGTCAATGGCCGCCAGGATGCCCAGGGCGCGTTCCTGAGGATCTATCAGCAAGGCCCCGGCCCGCTGCAACTGACCGCTCCGGCGCAATATGGCCTTTGGAGCTTCAATAAATGGACCGACGAATTCGGAAACGACCTTCCGGGCGGGCCGAACACCAACCCGACCATCACTCTTTCACTGCAAAACGATCAGACCATTGCCGCCCAGTATGTGGGAATCATCCTCAAGATCGGCGCCGCGACCGCGACGACGCTGACCTTGCATTGGAACGGCGGCACGGGAGTCCACCTGCAGATGGCAACCGATCTGAAGGCGCAGGATTGGACGGATGTGCCCGGTTCGGATGGCCAAAGCCAGATTCAAGTCCCCCTGACCGGCGCCCCCGAGTTTTATCGCGCGGTTAAGACGCCCTAACAGACTCCTTCGCCCACCCCATAGCAGTCAACTCTTTCGTCATACTAGATATCTATCTGGCGCAGTTCAAGCAGGGCTTCAAATACACGTTCATCTACATGTTGCGCGACGCAAGGCCTTTCCGCCGAACGACGACGACCAAAAGCTGAGCCACGGCGACAGAAACCGTCCGCCAACCTGCGACCGAAGCCCAAACAGAAAGGCGAAAACGCCATTGGCTCCAGCGCCGTGTTCAAGGTTTGGCTCGAAGTCCTCCGTGAAACAATGAAACAGGTCGCGGTGACCTTCTTCATGCAGCAAGGCTGACGGAAACGATGGAGATTGTCAACCCAAGATTATTGAATTGGGCACAGAAAACGAGAAAAGGTGGCAGGCATGGCCCGGGTCAGCGGTGGTGTCGGGTTGGCGCATCTTGGCACCACCGTAGCGCAGGTTTGGAAACCGTTTGGAAACCCAATGCCACTAACATTTCCCGGCTCCAACCGGCGTTCTCTTTGTCCCGGAGGGACGCTTGAGAGTATTCTCGGAAGTGCCTCCGGCACAGGGACATGCGCGCAGTTTGCTCGGCTGATGGCCGGTTCAAAAGTTAGTGGCATTGGGTTTGGAGACAACGCCGCCACGGCAACCGGATTCCAATGCACCGGAAATGCCGGATTTGCTTGCAGCGGCGCGTCCGTTCGGATTGAATGCGAGCCTGTGATGAATTATCGATTGCGCCGCCAGGGAGCAGACTTGGGGACCTTTTCTTTGGAAGAATTACGCCGCCGCCGCCAGGCTGGAGAATTGGACGGCAACGAATACGTCCAGGCGGAAGGCAAGGACGACTGGCAGCCGCTGGACTTGGTCCTGGAACAAGGCTATCGCGTAACGCCGCCTCCCCTGCCCTCCTCCGTTGTCCGCCGCGGACGCGGCCTGAGATTGTTGTGGGTTTTGATTCCGGTGGGAGCGATTCTTTTCATGGCGCTGGTGATCGGGTTTGGGCTTGTGGCCAACAAGTCGTTCCGCCGGGGCTTTGCGTCCGCCTTCAATCAGGCCCGCTATCGAGGCATGGAGAGCGAGGAGACGGGGCGGGCATTGGCGGTGGCGAGCAAGCCCATCACCTGGACCAGCCATACGCTAACCGTGGCGGATGTTCGCAAGCGCGACCGGGAATTCGTCACGCGCCAATGGCTGGAAGGCTACGAGCGCTGCGGCGCGCGCAACCCCACCACCGATGCCACCGTGCGGCAATTCATTCGAGCTTGGATTGACACGAATTTCGGCGGGCCGACTGCCACCAATTCCTCCTGGTTGGAAGCCGAGGGCAACCGCCTGGCGGCGGACAGCAACTGCACTGATCCCCTGGCGCTAACGGTCACGGCTCTCAACTGTATTGAACTGCATGAGACCACCGTGCGCCTGGAGCGGGCATTGAAGGCTTTTCCCGGCTCGAAGGACCGCGCCTATCCCAGGCTTTACGCCACCTTGGTCTTGGCCGGCGACCTGGAAGATGAACCGGCTCGCGCGACGGCCTTGTACGATTCGGCCCTGGACCTCTACCGGCAGTGCCTTGCCGACGGCAGCTTCACTACGCAGGATCAACCGCATCTGGGCGAGTTTTTCGTCCATCAATGGGCCTCCCGTTTCTTTGGCCGGCACGCGGAGGAGATTTGCAAAATCACCCGCCAGGCCGGGCCAGACTACAAATGGCTCGCCCTGGCGCTGGAGGGCCAAAAGGAAATCAACGACGCCTGGAAGGCGCGCGGCAACGGTTATGCCGATAGCGTCACGGCTACGGGTTGGAAGCTGTTCGGCCTGGACTTGGCTCAGGCACGAACCGCTCTGAGCGCCGCCTGGGCCCTTCATCCGGACTGGCCGCTCGCCCCCGAACTCATGATGGAGGTGTCTCTTGGCGACTCGAACCTCGGCGAGATGCGCACCTGGTTCGACCGCGCCCTGGCCGGCCAGGTCGATTACCCGCGGGCCTGGTCTGAATTCCAGTGGGGGCTGCGTCCTCGATGGTATGGCAGCCATGCGGCGATGCTCGCGCTTGGCAAGACCGCGGTTAATTCCGGCCGATTTGACACTCAAGTTCCTTATGTTTTCTTCCAGTCCGTCTCGGCCGTGGAATCGGAATTGGACTTGCCGCTCGGTCATCACATCTACGGCCACGCCGACATTTGGCCGACCTTCGAGAAGATGTACCAAGGCTATATCGCCAAAGGGCCGGCCGCCTACCGGCGCGGCTGGCGCAGCGCCTACGCGGTGGTCGCCTATTTGGCCGGGCACTACCGCACCGCTCGCTCCCAATTAGAGGCGCTGAGTTGGAAACCGCAGGCTCAAAACCTGGCCGGCTGGGGAGAAGACCTCTCCCTGATGCCCTTGGAAGTCGCAGCGCGCACTGGCCCATCGGCCAAGGGAATCGCGGAGGCCGAGACCAAATACCTCAACCGTGACGTTCCTGGGGCTTTGGAAGCGTATCGGGCGTTGAAATCCTCGGGTGTCGCCGACGAACGTACCACGCGTTTCATCGCGCACCGCCTCGCGTCCGTGGAACTGGAGCAGCGGCTGCAGCAGGGCCAATGGGTGGATTTCCTGCCGGCGCGGGATGACCACCCGAACTGGGTCTTCTTGCGCGGGCATGCGCGCCGCCTGCCGGACGGCGCGCTGCAGGTCCGTTGCGGCCCGGCCGGGCATTTCCTCTACTCCAGGGTGCGCGTTGGGCCAAATTTTGAGGTGAAAGGGCAGTTTGAAGTGGTCCACTCCTCCAGCACAAGTTTCGAGGGAGGCCTTATCATGGGCACACCGGACCTGGACAGTTACAATTGGGACGCCTTTCGGATGAAGCAGAACCGGGCCGAGGGCGACGTGGTGTGTTTCGCCCGGGGTTGGACCAAGCGGCAGATCTACCGGCCTGCGCTATTGAAACAAGGGACCAACACGTTCGATTTTATTCTTCAAAATGGGGCCGTGACCGCGTCCGTAAACGGCGAGAGCCTATTCCAACAAGCCGCGCCGCCGAGCAAGATCTATACGCCGGCCAGCGCCTTTTACTTGGGCCTCGGCGCCTTCAATGACAGTAACAACACTGTCATCCGCTACCGCAACGTGCGAGTCCGAAGCCTGGATTGAGGGGCGGTCTCGATAGGTTATGTCCACGAGGTTGCGCAGGTATTGTTCGTCGGCGATGCCGTCGGTGGCCTCCGCGGGAAAGGCGACCTTCGCCCGAAAATGAACGGCCAGCTCCGCGAAGAGTTCCACCCGGGCGGCGGGGTCAAACTCGGACCGGCGCAACACGGCTTGCAAGGCGACGTTGGCCTCGGCAGGCGAAACGCTTTGTCTTAAGCGCGCCGCCAAGTGCGGGAATTGCCGGAGCGAATTGAATTTGCCCGCAAGCAATTGTGCCAGGTCCGGCTCGGCAACGCGCGGTGAACGAATGACAACGGTGTTCGCCGCAAGGTCCCCGAGGCGCTGGCAGTTGTGATTGAGCCAGCACGCCAGCCCGCCGACAAAATAGAGCGCGGGCAAGGCATCGACGAACCGCAGCAGATTGCGCACGACGATCTGGTTGAACTGCAGCCGCATACCTTCCGCATCGATCACGCGCAACCGCAAGAGCTTCTTGCCCACCGTCTGCCCGCGCCACGCCCACTCCAAAGCAATCCCATAACCGATGCTGACCCCGAAATAGGCGATTACTGAAACGGCGAACCCAAGGTTCCAACTGACAGACTTCAGCAGGTTCAGCACGATTCCCAACAGGGTCATGACGACACTGATGCAGGCCATGTCAATGGCCCACGCGAAAAAGCGCGTCACCGGCCCAGCCAGCGGCTGTGAGAACACAATGCCTTCAGGCGTCTGTATTTTGAGTTCAAGGTTCACGCGCGCCTTCGGCCCGACTTCGCCAAGAAGAGAAGCAACGCGACCAACTCAATGGCGCCAAAGGCGATTTTTGCCGCGTAAGGAATCACCGGCTCATGATATTGCGAAAGGAAGGCCTCGACAAAACCGGCCCAGACCAGCAGGCAGCCAACACCGGCCATCAACGTCACCAAGTCGCCGGAGACCTGGCGAAGGCGCGTTCGCAACGGCAGGCGGTTTCCGCGTCCGAGGATTGCCAGGGCCAGGAGGAGGCCGGCCTGACCGGCAATCAAGATAGCCGGAATTTCGATGACTCCATGCGGCATCAACCAGCCGAGAAGAAACACCGTCTCGTGCGCCCGGATATAATCCACGGCGACGGCGCCGAGAATCACGCCGTTGTAAAACAGCATGAGAATTGTCCCGATACCCCACGTCATCCCCAGCGCAAAAGTCAAAACGGAGACTTTCGTGTTGTGCGTCATCAACTCGGCCGAAACGCTCGCCTTCAACCCGGCTAACCGGTCGCGCTTGGCGCTCTCCTCTTCGGCTACGCGCCGGCGCGGGTCCTGGAGCAAACTTGGAAAGGGCATCAAGACAGCCTTGGCGCCCGGGTCCACCGCAATGGCCAACCCCCCGAACAAGCCGCCGGCAACCGTTATGGCCAGTGAAAGATAAAACGCCCGGACGTGGCGGCGGAAGGTCTGGGGCAGCGTTTGAAAGAACCATTGCAGCGGGAAGAACTTTCGTCGTTTCTCCCGCGTCTCATGAATCTCGCCGTAGGCGCGCGCCACCAGGTTTTCCAGGTATAGGCGGGTGTGTGGTTCGGCGGAAAAGGTGCTAATTTTGGCGAGGTCGGCGGCGGTGCGTTCGTAGAGGCGGTGAAAGCCTTGCACCTGCTCCAGCGGCATTCTCAACTCCGGCTCCGATTCGAGCCTTTCGAGTTGCCGCTCCAGCTCGGTCCAGACCGGGCGTTCATTGGAGATGAACCGTTGCAAATCGACAATCATTTACAAAAGCTGCCTCTGTTTCACGTTCAGATATTGCGAGACCATCTCCGCGCTGAGCCGCTCGTCGGCCAACAATGAGAAGCGCACGCCACGGCGCTCCAAGACCTTCTGGGTCTCGCGCAGCGCCTGCCAGCGCAAATGGCCGGCGAGTTCCGCGTACATTTCGTCAACGTCCGCAATGGCGGAATTCGAGAAAAGGGGTGCTACACCTGGCGGTCGGAGCATGTTGACCAAGACCAAATGGTGACGGCGGAGCAAATCGACGTTGCGGACAAAACTCTCGGCGATAGCCGGGTCGTCGAGGGCCGTCAAGAATACCAGGAGCGCGCGCCGGCGCAAACGCGTGCGAATGAAGGCGGACAATTCCTCGAAGTCGGGCGTCACGATCTTGGGTTCGAGGGTGTAGAGCGCGTCGCGGCAGGCTCGATAATGCGCTTGCCCATTTTTTGCCCGCGCAAAGCGTTCGACCTTGTCCGTAAAGGCCAGAACTCCAAACAAATCCCCTTGTCGTTCGGCCACCAAGCCGAGAATGAGCGCGGCGGTCACGTAACGTTCGAGCGTGGGTGATTCTTGCTGCAACGCTGAGCCGGCGGGTCGCAAAGCGGCCTCGTCCGACCCCTTTGGAGGCTGCACGCCCGATTTGGCGCCGGGTGGTGTCGGCCGCGCGCTCAACCTGGAGGCATCCGCGAGCACGTACACCTCTTGCGTCTTTTCAACTTGAAAGACCTTGGTGATTGGACGGCCCCGTCGCGCGGTGGCCTTCCAATGAATCTCGTCATAGCCGTCACCCGGAATGTACTCGCGCACTTTCTCAAAATCGCGGCCTTTGCCCACCTGCCGTTGCGCGTGCAGGCCGCCGGCGCCTCGATTCAAAAACAGGGCGGCCAAGTTCTTTCGCTCCCCGAGCAGGTTCGGATATACCCGAAGCTCCGACTGCACTGGAACGGCTCTTCGGACCGCCCAGAAGCCCAGCGGCGAGCGGCCCTCAAGGTAAGCGGCCGTGAGCCTGAGATTGCCGCGCTTGCGCGGCGTGCAAGGCCACGCCAACAGCGACCACTCGCTGGTGTCCGGCAATCCCACGCTCATTTCCTGGCTGGCGACCTGGATTTCCCGCGGCCAGGCGAAGGCCAGGCGGATATTTGCCTTTCGACGCCGCGCGTTGCGAAGGCGCAATTCCAGGCTGCCACTGCGGTCCTTGGAGAACCGCGCCACCGGCGGGAGCTCGACCCCGATTCCCGCCAGGCTCCGTCGCGCCCCAATCGCGTCCCCAAGCACTGCCAGAAAGAGGCCGCCGATAAACAGCAGCGAAATCCCGGCCGTGTGGGCCACGGCGGTCGCCAGAAAGGCAAATGGCAACACCACCAGCGCCACCCAAAACAGCAACCTGGAACGAGGCACGATCATGTTCATCTCGGCACGGGGATACGCTGGAGAACCTGCTGGATAACCTCCGGCGCCGTCAGCCCCTCGATTTCGAATTCCGGTCGCAGGATTAACCGATGTTCCAACACTGGTTGCGCCATCGTCTTGATGTCGTCGGGCGTGGCGAAATCGCGGCCGGCAACCGCGGCACAGGCCCGCGTAGCCATAATGAGGGATTGCGTCGCCCGCGGCCCGGCGCCGACCAGGATGCTTTCGTGCGAGCGCGTGGCGCGGACAATGTTGACCAGGTAGCCGATGAGTTCATCGCGAATGACGATGGCCAGAAGCTCGCCGCGCAACGCCGCCAGGTCCTCCGCTTTGATCACGGGCTGAACGACGTTCCGCATCAGCAGGGTTTCCGGCGCTTGGTCGGTCATCGTCCGTTGCGCCAACGCCAGTTCCTCGTCGCGCTCCGGCGCGCTCATCGTAATCTTGAGCATGAAGCGGTCCTTTTGCGCTTCGGGCAACGGGTAGGTGCCTTCGTATTCGATAGGATTCTGCGTGGCGAACACCGTGAAATTCGGCGGCAAGGGATGGGTCTCCCGGTCAATCGTCACCACCCGCTCCTGCATCGCCTGGAGCAGAGCGGATTGGGTCTTGGCGGGTGCGCGATTGATTTCGTCGGCCAGGAGGAACGAGGTGAAGATCGGCCCCTTGACCAGGGAAAACTCATTGCGCTGAAAATTGAAAACATTGGTGCCGGTGATGTCCGCCGGCATGAGGTCGGGCGTGAATTGGATGCGTCCGAAATCGGCGCCGAGCAGGTGAGCCAGCGTGCGCACGAGCAGTGTCTTGGCCACGCCGGGGACGCCCTCGATGAGGGCGTGTTGCCCGGTAATGATCGTGATCAGCGCCTTGTCGATGACCTCGTGCTGGCCAAGGATGATTTTGCCCGCTTCAGTTCGGGCGTGAGCGAGCGTATCCTTGAGTCGTTCGGGGTTCATTACTGAGGCTTGGTTCATTGCTGAGGTTCGGTTCTTTGGTTTTTCGCTCGGGTCGCCACCGCGGCGCAAATCCTATTGTATGCCGCGACCGGGTCTTGTCTCTTGTTCTCGGCTGAATTCTCGGATGCGAATACCGCCTCCGCGTCTTGAATTCGCGCCGTCGAAACTCCGCCCACCCGCGGGGCGGACTTCTTCCACTCGGCGAAACAGACGGCGAGCAGATCACGCGGTGCGATGCTTCGGCGCAGCAGATTCACGAACCCGCTGGCCGAATCTTTTCCGCGGAGGGCGGCGGCCGGGAGTTCGTCGGCGCGTGGAGGAACAAGGGCGGCAGAGTTCTTCCAGATGAAAAGGCCTGCGAGCAGGAGCAGACCAGCCCCCAGCGCTTCCAGATGGTAGCTGCGCATCAGGGTGGCCACCCCGGAGGTATCCATGATCCCAAAGTGCGCCTCATCAAACACAACGCTCTCCTTGCCGCCGATGAGCCAAGCCAGCAAGTCGGCGTGCCGGTCCGCCTCCATGGCCTCGTTGCTGGTGAAATAAGAATCGGAGGCAAGCACAACCGAGCCTTTGCCAAAGTGCCGCTCCACAACCACCGCATTCGTGCCGCGCCCGTAAATCACCCGCCACGGTGCTTCCAGATTCTTGAAAACCAACCCGCTATGCCATTGCAGCGCCTTCGGCAGGCGCAAAGCCGTCTTGTTCACCACCGGCACCGGGGCATAGCTCCGGCCACTCCGCGACAGCGCCTCGAAGCCCATGTGAAAACCCCATTCTTCGCTCAGTGGCACCCACGCCGCTTCTCCGCCCTCTGAGCGGCGGCGCCGCGCCATTCTTCGGTTCTCATCCTCCGCAGGCGAATTGGTCTGGCCGGGACCCTCCCGCGAGTCAAAGGAATCGGTCTGCGGAAAGAACGTGATGATGAGCCGGTTTCCGTCCGCCAAGAAGCCCCGGATCGAATGGAGCGATTCCTTGGAAATCCACTCCCAATCCCAAGGCCGGCTGGCAAGCTCCAGATAGACTGTCCGCTTGACCTCCGGCAGCCGGTCGGAGGCGCTGAAATCGCGCTTTACGGAGATGCCGGGGATTTTTTCCAGGCTCTCGTAAAAGGCCATTGCGCCGAGTGGATCGGCCCGCAAGGACGAATACGGCGGATATACGTCGCCGCGTTCGAACCGCAGTTGAAAAAGGGCCGCCATGCCGGCCGCCAAAACACCGGCGCAACCGAGCAAGATAAGAATGGGCATCCGCTTCATGACGCCGTCTTAAGTCTTTCGACCTCGGCGGCGAAATGAACCGCCAATTCGCGGTCGGCCTCATGCCTGCCGTACCACACCTGTTCGAAAGCGGCAACGTTGCCGCTGAAGACGCGGAGCAGCCCGGGAAGCGCATGGGCGCGCCGACACAGCTCGCGTTCGTAATCGCGGTTGGATTTGAATCGGGCCACGCGAATTATGTTCCGTCCGGCCAAATCGGCCAGGCTGGCTAGATAAAACGCGCGTATCGCCGGCCGGAACTCGCCGCGTTCGAGCAGTTCCTGACCCAGTTTCGTCCAGCCGTCCTGCGATAAGTGATCGGCTTCAATCGCGTCATCCGCGAGGTCCGCCGTGGGGCGAAGCGCATCGGCGGCAACCGTCTTTAAGGACTGGCCGCGCTCGCGCCAAACGCGATAAAGCAGGATGGTGAGCGCGCCAATGACAACTGCCGCCAGACAATAAAGCAACAACTCAACCTCTCCTGCCCAGTCCGGCCCCGATGCCTCCGTCCGGGGCACGACTCGCCTGTCCCGAAACAGTCTGTCCAACAGCCTTTGCAGCCAATCGCCGGCCGCGTGAGCCCATTGGTCAAGCGTGTTCGCAACACTATGAAAGAACCTCGCCAGCACGCTTTCCTGGGCATGGACCGGCGGGAGCACATCGCGCGGCATTCGCCACGTGTATTTCCGCTGGTGAATCGTCTGCTGGATGGCGCTATCCAAATCGGACGCGGAGAGACGCCCCGGCTGAGGAACGTTGGCGGCGGCGGCGCCTCTTGGCGCGGCCGCGAAGAGAACCACCACCGCCACTAAAGCCAACGCCGCTATTTGTTGGCCACCGCACGAAACAACCTTTAGTTGCGCCTTCAGGTCTTCGCCTGAACGGAGCGATTCGCCATAGAAGCAGCGCAGCACGGCCATCGCTTTGAAGATCGGATCCACGCAGAGATAAGTTAGGCTGCAGATGGCGGCTAGAAACGTCGTGTTCAATACGCTCCAAATGCTTTGGGTGAAGGCCGACCCAATGCCAAACAGCATCTTGATCAGAAACGGCAGGGCCACGCAGACCGTCGCCCAATTCAGAAACACACATACGCCAAAAATCAACCCGATGCCCAGAGCGAGATGATTTTGCCGAGGCCAAAGCGCCGCCTGTTTCCAGGAGCGTTTGAGCAAGTGGCCCACGCCATCCTGCCCCTCGTCAAGAACCGTGACATTTTGGAAAAGCGTATAAGTCCACCCTGCCGCCGGCAGGGACATCGGAATAAGAAACAGGCCGGCGGGCTGCAAAATGGTTTGAGTCAGTACCATGTTGGCCGCCCGGCGGAAACCTAATCCGGGCCAAGGCTCGGCGGCCAATTGCGCGCGAAGGCGGCGCGCAAAAACCGCCTGCCAGAATTTCATCCAGGCAAAGAGCGCGGCCAAGGCGAATGCAGATTGGGCCAAGTGCTGGCTGGCGAAGGGGCTGCGGCTCATATCAGCCCAGAAGAAGAGGAGGCCAACCACAAACGGCACGGCCCCGGCGTAATAGGAGGCGAAAGCCGCCAAAGGGGCGGTCCGCAGCAGATGCGTCGTCTCCTCAATGAGATCGAACACCGGTTTGCCCTCCAGCCGCGGTGGATGTCTCATTGGCCGCCTGCCGCCTCCGCCCGCCAGAGGGCTTGTTTGTGAAACGAATCGGGGAGCTTCAACAAGCTCTGGCCAATCAGGAGGAAGAAGAACCACGCCACGAGAACTCCCACCCCGCATTGCGCCAACCGGAGGAGGATGGCGAGACTGATCCCGCGCGCCGGTACGCGGAGGGCGAGCCTTGCCAGGCAGCCGGAGCACAGCACCCGCTCCTCGTGTTCCGTGACACATTCGCGACAGAAAAACCGCTTGCATTCAGGGCAACGGGCCACTGCCTCGCGCGTGGCGTGGTTGAAGCAACGTTGATGAACAAGAGATTCCATGGCGGGCGGAGGGGTCTTCAGGATGCAATCACCGGCGGCGGGCCGGCGCTCAGTCCAGCGCCTGCCGTCGGCGTGCCCACCGCCGCGGCCCATTCCCGCATCTGGGCGGCGACTTCCTCGGCCGTGGGCATGGCACCTTGCGCCCCGGCAATGCGTTCGCCAAGACGAGCCACCGCACGGCGCGCCCAGCGGACCCGGCTCAGCGAGGGGAGTTCCTCTTCTTGGACAGCCGTGCGCAGCAGACATTTGCAAGTCGGTCCGCAAAGCCAATTGACCAAAACGCCCAGCCCAAAAAGGCCGGCGACGGCCCCAAAGACAATCCGAGCCAGGAGGACGGTCACGAGCAGGCAAAAGACAACGAACAGGAGCGCGATAAATCCGAGAATGGCATTCACGATCTCTCCTCTGGCGGTCCGCTGGAGAATCAGGGCCTGGATGTCCCGGAAGTAGAATCGCCGATAAGTCTCGGTGTAACCGTTGGAGTCAATGCACAGCAGATGGTCATCGGCCAGCCACAGGCTTGAGCTCAAAGCGAACGCGATGGCTATCCCGCGGGAGCGAGCGCGAGTCAGCCGCTGGTATTGCGTTTGAGCCATGGTCAGGAATTCCAGGTAATTGACACGGAGGAAAAAAAGGCGACCCAGCCGCCAATTTGCAGAACTGAAATCACGATGGCCGCGATATAGCGGCTTCGCGTCGGCCGCAGCAGGGCCGTCGGCGCCTTCCAGTACCGGATGGCGACAAAGAGCGCGATGGGCGCCGTGATGAGAGTCAGATAAAAAATGAGCATCGGATAAAGCGCCAGCGCCAGCGCAATTTTGTCGTAACGCGTACGCTGATGCGCCAGACCCTGGACCTTGCCTCGACTCCGCCCGCTCTCCAAGCACGCCGGGCAAAAATGCCGCTCATTCAGCCCACAATCGCACAAGGCGCACAGGAATCTCCCGCAGCCATCGCACGAAACGACCGCGCGCTTCCGCGGATGATAGAAGCAACTTGATTCGCCGTCGGCCACAACCGCTTCCCCACTCTGGCCGGCATCGCGTTTGCGAAACATCGCCGGAAAGACCTCCACTTGCAACGGCGCGGCGCAGGCCGGGCAGGCAACGAAATCAGGTTGGTTGAATACGCCCTGCAGGAGCCAGGCGCGGCATTTGGGGCACAAAATCAGGGCGTTGTTCATCGGCCACCACTCACTTGAACACAACGCGCGTGTTGCAGAGGTAGTCGTGCAACGCCCGCTTCTGCCCGTCAAAAGCGGCGATTATAAACCCGATGAAGCAGGTGAAGGTGCTCAGCATCTTTCCCAGGTACCTGGCAAACGCCCGCGGATACGAGACCCGCCCCCCATCCGCCGTGACAATCTTCAGCCCGCAGATCATCTTGCCCAGCGTCGCCCCGTACTTGCCCACCAGGAGTCCCTCGTATGCGAGAGCCGCGGCCAACTGAAGTGACATCCATCCTAATTGAACCGCCAGCACCCCCCGCGGCTCAAACCCGGCCGACTGTGCCAGAGTAAACCCCGCCACCACGCCCACACCCACATTAAAGGCCATCAAAATCAAGCCATCCACGAAATAGGCCCCGAAACGGACCCAAAATCCGGCGTAATTCAAGGCCCCGGCTTGCAACGGCGCCCCCTCCGAAAGCTTTTGAAGAAAAATCGGCTTGCACGCGCCGCAAACCCGCAAATCGCCGTAGGTAATGGTCTCCTCCGCCGGAAAGAGTTTGCCACACTCGGCGCAGACCACCGTTTTGGCAATATCCGAAGGCGCGGCCGTCGCCAGATGGCTCGCCTGGCTGTAGGGCAGCCAATCGGCCATCCCCTCGCGCCACACCAAGGTGTGCGGGAGAATTTTTCCGGCTCGCATCAGCTCATGGAATTGCTCCTCAGGCACCGGACCGGCTTGACTTCCTTGTTCGACATAATACCAATTCATCGTTCGCGCACTGCTCAAATTGCCTCCAAACCTTTCCAGAACCCAATCGCGATGGCAAATCAATTCTACGGCTTTGCGGCCCGGTTCGGCGCTGCGCGCATCTCAGAATCTTGTGTGGTGCCTCCTCCCCCATTAAGGCCCAGCTTCAGCGGCGGCCGGGGAACGGATGCGCTGCTTTCAGGACGGTTCGTGGAGGCCGCGGCAGGGAGGGTGCCCGGGCGGCATGAGGCGGGCTTGGGCCGCTGAGGTTCGCCGTCCAATTACATCACTGCCGGTGGGAACAATTGGCGGCCCGACTAAGACGCGCCTACAGCTTCCCCGGGGGCAAATCATATACCTGGCGATCCATCGGCGAATAGGCCATATTGCTAAACTGTGGAAGAAGACACGCAGAACATCCATTTGAAGAGGTTACACAGCCGCTTGGGCGAGATTGTTTATCAACTAACGCAGATTCAGTTTTCCCAGTTTGGGCCGGCCCAGGCGTGGCGCCCGGCGCTGAACATGTACCTCTATAGCAGGCAGATCGTCGTATGTGTGGATCTGGCGGGCATGGAGAAGGAGACGCTGAATTTGCGCGTCGAGCCGCGTCGATTGCGGATTGGGGGCCGACGCGAGCCGCCGGAGCCCAGCGGCATAGAAGAAACTGCCCTCCAGGTGCTGTCGATGGAAATCGACTATGGCTGCTTTGAGCGCGACATATTGCTGCCGGCGGAGGTCGAGCCGGAGCGCGTCACGGCTCAACAGCGCAACGGTTTGCTATGGGTGTATCTTCCCCTGCGTCTGCCCGCATGACCATGATTGCCAAAGAACATCCCGGAATGGAATCTTCCCAGGCGGATAGCGACGCGGAGTCGCGCACCCCGTCCATCATCGGGGCCACTCGCGCAGACCAGGGCGGCGAACGCGCTCCGGTTCCCGGCGTTCTGCCGATCCTCCCGGTGCGGAACATGGTGATATTCCCCGGCACGGTGGTGCCGTTAGCTATCGGGCGGGGCTCCTCGCGCAAGCTGCTGGAGGAGTCGCTGCCGCAAAACAAGGTCATCGGGCTAGCCACCCAACGCAATGCCGAGCAGGATAATCCGGGGCCAGGGGACCTCTACTCGGTAGGCGTGGCCGCGTTAGTGCTCAAGTTCATGCGCCCGGCCGAAGATCGGGTGCTGGTAGTCGTTCAGCCGCTGCACCGCATCGCGCTGGGCCGGGTCCTGACGGCTCATCCCTACATCCGCGCCGAAGTCAGGGAATTGGCCTCCACCCCCCCACCCTCCGAGGACAAGCAGTGGGAAGCAGGGGTGCGCAACCTCCGTCAGACGGCCCAGGAGTTGGTCGAACTCTCGACCGACGTGCCCAACGAAGCCCAAGGGCTGTTGTCGGGCGTCCAAGACCCCGGACTGTTGGCCGATTTTCTGGCCAGCATGCTAAACCTGGAGGTCCCCGCCAAGCAGGACCTCCTGGAAGAAACCGACGTTGTCAAACGCGTTCGCGCCGTCCAATTGCAGGTCTCGGCCCAGCTCGAAATCGCCAGGCTCCAGCAAAAGATCCAGAAAGACGTTGCCTCTCAGTTCTCCGACGCTCAACGCCGCGCCTATCTCCGCGAACAGATCAAAGCCATCCAGCGTGAGCTCGGAGAGGAGTCTGCCGGCACCGATGTACAAGTGGCTGAATTGCGGCGGCGCCTGGAGGAGGCCAAGCCGCCTAAGGAAGTCCTTGAAAGCGCCGAACGGGAACTGAACCGGCTCAACGTCATCCCTCCGGCCAGCCCGGAATTCTCCGTGATCGTGAGCTACGTTGAGACCCTGGTGGAGTTGCCGTGGTCAAAGATGACCCCCGACCAACTCGACTTGCGACGCGCTCAGGAGATTTTAGACCGCGACCACTACGACCTGGAAAAGGTCAAGCGGCGCCTCATCGAGTACCTCGCCGTGCGCAAACTCAATCCGGAAGGCCGCGGCCCCATCCTCTGTTTTCTCGGCCCGCCCGGCGTCGGCAAGACCAGCCTTGGCCAGTCCATTGCCGACGCCCTCGGACGCAAGTTCTCCCGGATGAGCCTGGGGGGCATCCGCGATGAAGCCGAGATTCGCGGGCATCGCCGCACTTACATCGGCTCCATGCCGGGGCGCATCATCCAGGAACTGCGCCGGCTGGGCACGCGCAATCCGGTCATCATGCTCGATGAAGTGGACAAGATCGGCGCGGATTTTCGCGGCGACCCCGCCAGCGCGCTGCTCGAAGTGCTCGATCCCCGGCAGAACAACACCTTCGTGGACCGCTACGTGGACGTGCCCTTCGATCTGTCCCAGGTAATTTTCATCTCGACGGCCAACTATATGGACCCTGTCCCTCCGGCCTTGCGCGACCGGATGGAGGTCATCGAAATCCCCGGCTACACGGAACGGGAAAAGCTGGAGATTGCCAGGCAATACCTTGTCAAGCGCCAAGTCGAGGAAAACGGCCTGAAGGCGGCACAATGCGTCTTCCAGGACGAGGCCCTCAAGCGAATCATTGGCGACTACACCCACGAGGCGGGCGTGCGCGAGCTGGAACGGCAGCTTGGCGCTATCTGCCGGGCCATCACCGCACGCGTGGCACGGGATGAATGCGAGAAAGTCAGCGTCACACCGGAACTCACCCAGGAACTGCTCGGCCCGCCCCGCTACGTGCGCGAGACCCGGCTCAAAACCAGCAAGCCGGGCGTGGTGACCGGTCTGGCTTTCACGCCGGTCGGGGGAGAGGTGCTCCACGTTGAGGCCACCCGCTATCCGGGCAAAGGCACCCTGATCCTGACGGGCCACATCGGCGAAGTGATGAAGGAATCAGCCCAGGCCGCCTTGAGCCTGGTGCGAACTCGAGTCAGGGAACTGGGCATCGAACCGGGCGCCTTCAAAGACACTGACATCCATGTGCATGTCCCCAGCGGCGCCGTGCCCAAGGACGGCCCCTCCGCGGGCGTGGCCATGTTCACCGCCATCGCATCACTCTTCAGCAATACGCCGGTGCGAAATGATGTCGCGATGACCGGCGAAATCACCCTGCGCGGCCTGGTGCTGCCGATCGGCGGGTTGAAGGAGAAGTCGCTCGCCGCCCTCCGGGCCGGCATCCAATGCGTCCTCATCCCCAAGCTCAACGAAAAGGACTTGCCCGATCTGCCCGGCGAAGTCAAAAGCGCGGTCAAATTCGTCCCTGCGGAAACGGTGGACCAGGTGCTGGAAAATGCGCTGGAGAAGAGACCAGAGGCGGTGGCGTCTGAATCCGCAAACGGCTAGGCCCTCTGCGTGCCTCGCGAGCCGGCTCCTGGATGCATCTCCGCAATTGGCACTTTCTCGGCCGGCCAATCCGATGTCCCAGGTGGGACATTTTTTGTGAGGCTGGTTTGAACGTCCCGACCGACTCCCCGGATGCACCCCGCAGTTCGCACCTTTTCTCGGCCGGCCAATCCCCGATCCGCCACCACCTCGAATGGTGAATCCACGAGAGGTTTTCTCAAAATCGCGAGAAGCTGATTGTTTGCTCAGACCTCTGGGCTCCATCAATCCACCCTTGCGCTGGGCCGTGGAAATCCTTTACCAGGTATTGCGGGGCGGCGGAAATGTGATAGAAAGGCGTGCGTCAAATGGCGCTATTGTCGTCGAAAATGGGCGTAAAGCTCGATCTCAACATTCAACCCCAACCGAATGACGAGACGTGCGGTCCGACGTGTCTGCACGCGGTTTACCGTTACTTCGGCCACCGAATCCCGCTCGAAAAGGTTATCCGGGACGTGCCCCGGCTGCCGGGCGGGGGGACGCTGGCGGTGCTGCTGGGTTGCCATGCGCTGCGTTTGGGTTACCGCGCCCGGATCTATTCCTATAACTTGAACGTGTTTGACCCGGCGTGGTTCTCGCTGTCGCTGCCGGAGATCGCGGCGAAATTGAGCGCCCAACGCCATTTCAAGACGGGCGCCCGGCTGCGCGTCTCGATTGACGCTTACCTGCGCTTTATCGAGTTGGGGGGTCAACTGCGCTTCGAAGACCTCAACTCGGGGCTGATCCGGAAATATCTCAATCGCTCGCTGCCGATTCTCACCGGGTTGAGCGCGACTTATCTTTACCGCTCAAACCGGGAGTTTGGCCCCACGTCCGACTACGATGACGTTCGCGGCTTTCCCACGGGCCATTTCGTTGTCCTGTCCGGATATGACCGGGAAAACCGCTTGGTGCAGATTTCCGACCCGTTGCTGCCGAACCCGGTCTCCGACACGCACCAGTACGCGGTGGGGACGGACCGGCTGATCTGCGCCATTCTTCTGGGAATCGTCACCTACGACGCCAATCTGCTGATTATCGAGCCTCGATAGAGCCGCTGTCTTCGGGAAAGCGCATCTTCTGTTCTTTTTCTACTATGCCAATTCTCATTGTGGTGGATGATCCTGAACAATGGCCCCTGGCCGTGGGCGGGGCTGAAGTCGTTCCCGCCCGTTCCTACCTGGTCGAGGCGCGTTACGCCGACCTGCCCGCGACCAAGGTGTTCAACTGCTGCCGCTCCTACCGCTATCAAAGCGAGGGCTATTACGTCTCGCTTCTGGCTGGGGCCCGAGGCCACAAGCCGATTCCCAGCATCTCGACCATCCAGGACATGAAATCCCCTTCCATCACCCGGCTCATGTCCGACGACCTGGAGGAACTAATCCAGAAGAGTTTGGAAGGGGTTCGCGCGCGGAAATTCACCTTGAGCATTTACTTCGGCGAGAACCTGGAAGAGAAATACGAGCGGCTCAGCTCCCAGCTTTTCAAGCTCTTCCAGGCCCCTTTCCTCCGCGCCCAATTCCTGCGCACCGACCAGTGGGACCTGCAAAGCATCAGTCCGATCCCGGCCAACGATATCCCCGACGAACACCATGACTTCGTCATGCAGGTGGCGTCCGAATACTTTGCCGCCCGCCGATTCTCGGTGGAGCGCCAGGCCATTCATCGCTACGACCTGGCTATCCTCTATGACCCCAAGAGCAAGGAATGGGCCTCGGATGAGCCGGCCATCAAACGCTTCGTCAAGGCCGCCACCGCCCTGGACATGGACACCGAGATCATTGACCGGGAGGATCTCGGGCGTATTGCGGAATTCGACGCGCTCTTTATTCGCGAAACCACCGCTGTCAACCACCACACTTACCGCTTTTCGCGGCGTGCCGTTGCGGAGGGCCTGGTCGTGGTCGATAGCCCGGAATCGATCCTCCGATGCTGCAACAAGGTCTATCTGGCT
This sequence comes from bacterium, assembly GCA_021784555.1. Taxonomy (GTDB): domain Bacteria; phylum Verrucomicrobiota; class Verrucomicrobiia; order Limisphaerales; family UBA8199; genus JAJYHY01. Next base: position 2,819 of record JAJYHY010000016.1, on the reverse strand, counting down.
GAGCTGCTCGACCACCACGAGATCCCCACGCCCAAGACGCTCATTGTTCACCGCGACAACGTCGATGACATCGTCCCCCAGCTCGGTTTGCCCTGCATCCTTAAGCAACCCGACAGCTCCTTTAGCCAGGGCGTGGTCAAGGTCGATTGCCAGGCCGATGTCGGGCCCCAAGCGGCGGCCTTGCTCGAAAAATCCGACTTGGTTGTCGCCCAGGAATTCCTGGCCACGCCCTTTGACTGGCGCATCGGGGTTTTTGATCGGAAACCGCTCTATGCCTGCCGCTACTACATGGCGCGCCAGCACTGGCAGATTATCCACCGTGACGACAACAACCAGGAGAGTTATGGGCGAGTCAAAACGCTCCCGGTTGAGCTGGCACCCGTCGCGGTCGTGCGCACCGCCCTCAAGGCGGCGAACCTAATAGGCGACGGGCTTTACGGGGTCGATTTGAAGCAGGTGGGACGCAAGTGCTACGTCATTGAGGTCAACGATAACCCGACGATTCAGGCCGGGTTCGAAGATGCGGTTTTGAAAGACGAGCTTTACCGGCGCATCATGGAAGTCTTTCTCCAGCGGTTGGAACGTCGGCGCCTGGGCATCCCCTCATGAGCGCCTTGCCTCCGCCCTTTGGCTTGTTCTCCGGGCTGGGCATCGAACTGGAGTATATGATCGTCGATGCGCAGACGCTCTGCGTGCGCCCCATTGCCGATCAGCTCATCCGGGCCGAATGCGGCGCTTATCAATCGGAAGTGGAGCGCGGCGAGATGGCTTGGTCGAATGAACTGGCGCTGCACCTCATTGAGATCAAGACGAATGGGCCAGTCGCCAGCCTGGCCGGTGTCGCTGAAAAGTTTCAGGCCGAGGTGCGTCACATCAACAAACTCTTGGAAGCATTCGGGGCGCGCCTTATGCCGACGGCCATGCACCCCTGGATGGACCCCGCCCGGGAGACACGTCTCTGGCCGCACGACTATAACCCGGTCTATCGGGCCTTTGACCGCGTGTTCGATTGCCGCGGCCACGGCTGGTCCAACCTCCAAAGCTGTCATCTGAATTTTCCTTTTAGCGACGATGCCGAGTTTGGCCGGCTCCATGCCGCTATCCGGTTGGTCCTCCCGCTCCTGCCCGCGCTGGCCGCCAGCTCGCCATTTCAGGATGGCGGCGCGACCGGCTGCCTCGACAACCGTCTCAATGCCTATCGTGCCAATTGCGCCAGAATTCTTTCGGTCACCGGCAAAGTCATTCCGGAACCGGTCTTTTCGCAACGCGATTACGAGACCCAGATTCTCCAGCGGATGTATCGCGACATCGCCCCTTTTGACCCCGATGGCACTCTTCAGAACGAGTGGCTCAACGCCCGGGGCGCCATCGCCCGCTTTGAACGGAACACCATTGAAATCCGGTTGCTGGACGTGCAGGAATCTCCCCAGGCGGATGTCGCCATAGCTGGCGCCGTTCAGGCCTTGGTGCAACGCCTGGTGCAAGACCCCTGGACGGATCTCCCCTTCCAGCAAGCCATCCCTACCGAGACCCTCGAAACGATCTTTCTGGCCACGATGAACCAGGCGGAGGAGGCCCTCATTTCGGATACCGCCTTTCTTCAGATCTTCGGCCTCGCGCACGAACGGTCAATCTCCGCCAGGGAACTTTGGCGCTGGCTCTTGAAAGAGACCCTGGCGCGCCGGTGGTCCAAGCCGCCTGCCGCCGGACGCCCATTGCAGCTCATCCTCGAACAAGGGACGTTGGCCCGGCGCATCCTGCACGCGGCGGCTCGTGCGCCGAGCCGGACGACGCTTGAAGAAGTTTATGACCGGCTCTGCTCCTGCCTGGCGCAAGGGCGGCTGTTTGAGGTCTGACCGCTGGATTAGCTCCGTACGGTTCGCGGCGATGAACGTCCGCAAGGCGGACTATTTCATTGCCGACATCGAGCGCCGGTCCGAATGGTACATCACTCACGCCGGTCGAGAGGTAGCCGAACGTTACTTGGAGGCGGTGGAAGCTAGCCGCGCTCTCCTTGGCAAGCACCCTCGGATCGGGCCGTGTGGCGGTTTCGAGCACCCGGGGCTGCGCGGTTGGCGCTTCTTCCTCGTCGTTCGCCCCTTTAGAAAGCACCGGCTCTTCTATGTTTCACCTCATGCGGTCAGGAAAGCCGAGAACCCTCCGGCCATCACCGAAGAACAGTACCATCAATATTACGATTGGCCGGCGGCTGAGACCGCACTCAGTTGCGTTTGCGGATTTGTGCCTTAGGTTCATTCCCAAAGCATTGAAATCGGCGCTGAACCAGTATGATCTCGTTATTCTCGGCTCCGGGCCGGCCGGCGAAAAGGCGGCCGTCCATGCCGCGTATCACGGCTTCAAGGTCGCCGTGGTGGAGAAGTCCAGTCGCGTGGGCGGGGCTGGGGTGAACACCGGGACGCTTCCTTCGAAAACGCTCAAGGAAACCGCTCTCTACCTTTCGGGTGAACAATACAAGGGGTTGTATAGCGTGGAGCGAAAGCTGGCGCATGATCCCAGCGCGGCGGATTTCTTGTTCCGGGAGCGGTATGTGGTGAACACCGAAGGCGAAGACTTGCGCCTGGAATTGCTGCGGAAGAAGGTCGATCTTTATTTTGGTTTTGGCCGGTTCCTTGACCCGCATCGGGTCGAAGTAGTTGGAGCGGAGCGCCAGGTATTGTATGGGGAGAACATCCTTATTGCCACGGGCTCTTATCCCGCCCACCCGCCCGGCATCCCATTCAATGGCTGTATCCGGGATTCCGACACCATCCTGCAGATTGATCATATCCCGCGCTGCTTGTGCATTGTTGGGGCCGGGG
>JAJYHY010000015.1 GCA_021784555.1 bacterium | reverse complement strand
GATGATCCGCCTTGAAGTTACAGACAAGAAGCAGGTGGTGGTGCCGGTGCGCTTCGAGCGCGCAATCACCGGTTTCAGCGAGAAAGACGCTCCAGACGTGGATAACCGGGGCTTCGCGATGGGGACACGCCCGGGCACCTGGGGCAAGACCGACTCGCGCGGGCCGATGGTTGGCCTGATGGTGGGATTCGAGGTCCGCGTGAAGGTCGTTCGCGAGGATATTGACTCCGACGCTCCACTTTTCGTTGCCAGCACCAACTCCAGCCTCGTCGAGGTTACCCAACCGGCGGGCAGCGGGCCTGTTCCTGCGGACGGGGTGTTTAAGATCAAGGGCATCAAGGACGTCGCCAACCAGGGGGTGTCTCTCCAAGTCCATCTTGGTAGCGCTACCGGGCCCATTATTGGGGAACTTGAGCCGCACATCTTTAATCCCCTGCGTATTCCTATCACACCTCACCTGGTTCGCATCGACGACGCCGCCACGACGGGCACGGCGCCCAGCCAGCCGATTGAACGTATCATCAATCGCATGAAGGCGATATGGTGGCCGTGCGGAGTCGAACTGCAGTGGGACGCGGCAACCACGCCCGTGGTCAACGACCAAATCACGCTCAGTGTGGCCAATCAGGTCAAAGACCCGGGGGTTGACGATTGGGCCGAGGTCAAGCGAGTCCTCCAGCTCCAGCGCCAACGACTCAAGCTCAAAGCGGGCCAGCGCGACCGCACGATCAATTGGTATATCATCGGTGACTTTTCTGATGGCACCACCGTCGGATTGGGTGTTCAGCGTCAACTGGCGAACCTGCTCGGCACCGATCCCGGGATTTTCACCACCGCGGACGGCGTTACCACCGACAAGGAAATTGAACGCGTCGCCCGCACGGTCGCCCACGAGATCGGCCATTTCTTTACACTCGAACACGTCCAGGAGCGCAACGCCGATAATCCCGTCGAGGATACCTACGGCCTGCGGCAGATTATGTGGCCCATCTCCTGGCTCGCCAACCCAGCCAACCCTCCCGGCCTGCTCGCCACACCGCGCGTCAAGGATGTCGGCTACGGCGACAAGGTTCGCGGATGCCTCCTCACTCTCAAAGACCATGCAGCCCACAAAACCGATGGCGAATGCGGCTCGGCCCGCAGAGCCATCACCACCAACAAATGGTTTTGACTTCGCGCTTGATCGCCATCTCAACCGCGCTCGGCCTGCTGCCTTGTTGCGCGGGCTGCACGAAGCGCGACTCGACCGGCCAACCGGCGCGGAACCGCGCGACCAAAGCTCTTATCCAGACCCAGAAATCAACGAATAATATGAGCACCGAGCGACTTATCTCACTGGTCAAACAGGGGTCCATGGAAGCCAACGCCCTGGCCGCCGATCTGGGGCGGCCTGCCGCCCCCGTTCTGGCAAGGCTTGCCTCCGACCCCAACCCCCAGGTTCGGCTCACCGCCTTGGTTTGCCTCGAAACGGTTGGTGGCGACCATGCCATCCAGACCGCACTGGCGCATATCGAGGACACCGATGAGCAGGTGGCTTCCGAAGCACTCATCATACTCCTTCACGACCCTCCGCAAGGGCAAGAAAAGCTCCTGCTCGCGGCTTTTGATCGCGGCAAGTACGCCGCCACTCGCCTCCAAATTCCATTGATTGCGGGACGATTGGCGCCCAAGGTGGATCCGGAGCCGTGGCGAAAGCGCTACGCCGTGGAGCAGGCTGTGGACGTCAAGGAGAACCTGCTCGTTGCCCTGGCCCGGATGGGCGACGCCGGCGCCCGCGCGGAGTTCGCCCGCCAACTCAAGGCGGCGCGCGGCCCTGAGACGCCGCGATGGATCGAGCACGCCGAGTACGTGGACCAGCCTTGGGTGGCGCCGGCGTTGCTGGCCTTGCTGGATCGGCGCGACCACGCGGTGGATTTAGCCCCGGATTTCAAAAACCGCCTGCCTCAACGCGTCTGCGATCTGGCGGCCAGGGCCCTCGTGGAAATCACCCACGCGAAAGTGGGTTTTCCCGTGCGGCGCGTGCAGCCGTTCACAGACGACGAACTGCGGGCGATTCGCCGCGCCGTCTCGCCATGACGCACCTATAACCACTAACTCACAACATTAGCATTCACTATGCCCCAACAAGTCGTTTCCGGCGCAATGATGATGTGTACGTTCGGCATGGCTCCGAGCACACTCAACGTGCTGCCTCTCAATAAAACCATGGCCGGCGGTCCGCCTGCCGCCAATATCATGGACCAGAAACCGTTTGTGAACATCCCGCCCTTCGGCGTATGCATGTCGCTGGCCAATCCCGCCGTCGCCTCCGCCACCGCCGCGGCGATGGGCGTGCTCACGCCCATGCCCTGCACCCCGGTCATTCCAGGCCCGTGGGCGCCTGGCTCGCCGACGGTGTTGATCGGCAACATGCCCGCCCTCAATAACACCTGTATGTGCAATTGCGCCTACGGCGGCGTCATTTCCATCACTTACCCGGGTCAAGTCACTACCATGGTCGCCTGACCGCCGGCCCGCCGCCTAGGAAACTGAGCTGGGCTCCGCCCATTGCGCTATGTTCTTCTCCAAGCCGATCACTCCGTTGCCAAAGGTCAAGGCCACTACGGCCCCTGAACTCGCGGCCAAATTCAAGCCCAGCCCCCCGGCTCAAGCCTTGCTCAAGCCCAATCAAACCCCGGCGGAGTATCTCCATGTCCTGGAACAGAACAAGCACGGTCCTGAAGCCGTTCACCTGTTGGCCCACGGCATGCCCGAGCGTGAATCGACCTGGTGGGCCTGCCAAAGCTCGCAAAAAGTCGCCTCCAAGCTCAATCCCGCCGACCATTCGGCCCTCTCCGCCGCTCAGGCCTGGGTGAAAAACCCGACGCCTGAAACCAAGGCAGCGGCCGCCACCGCCGCTGCCAAGACCGATTACACTGGCCCGGGCGCCTGGGCCGCGCAAGCCGCTGCCTGGTCCCATACGCCCGCTCCGGTCACTTCGGCAGCGGTAACGCCCGCGCCCCCCGCTGCCCCCGCCGGCCTCACCGCGCCTGCGGTCGCCGGTTCGGTCCTGTTGGCAGCCGGCTTGGTGAATAGGCCCGCCATGCCGGCAACGCCAAAGCTTCACATGCCCGCAATGCCCGCCGTTCCCACCACGTCGGCCCCGCCGCAGTTGGCCGCACCCACTCCGCCGGCCCCGCCGCAACTCCCGCCGGTGGACCGCGCCAAACAATCAAAGATGCTTCAGCCCTTTATTGACCTTGGCAAGGAGGTTGCCGGTGGCAAAAACTCATGGGCCTGACCCGCCAAACCGCCACTCCTCCAGGTGAGAGCGCCGGATTGTGAATAAGCCCTCGGCGCCTCCTTCCATAGGGTGAGAGATGCCCAGGGACCGCTCATGGCCCGCTGATTTCGGTGATACTCTCCGCGTCAATGATCGTATATCCGGACGGGCCGAAGAAAAAAATCACCCGGAAATCTTTGGTGGCGGCCAGATCCCGTTCGGTTGTGAATGCATAAGTTGCGCCGCTGCTGACGCGGACGCTGAAGGGGCGAAAGGGTGAGCGTTCCAGCCTGGGTTTCAGCTCGTCAATCTTCATGCGCGTAGTTTCTCCCCTTTCACTGACGATTGCAAGCGCCAAGGGGTGCGGCGGCAGCGTCAACGCCATCGGCAGACACACAACCGGCTTGCACTTGGATAATTGCGCGGCTGCGCTAACCCCCGCCCGGCTTCCGGCTCGCGATGATGGACCGAATTTCGCGGTTGGCGGTCCAGTCGATCAGGATTAAGCTGCGCGAACGAACGAGCAGCCTCTCCAAGTTGCTCAAGGCGTCGTTGAACACCGTCTCCAAAGCCAGGCCCGGCGCGTCGCCAAAGTCTTTGCACAGGCTGTCCGGACCAAGCCCGGGAAACAGGCGCACCAGCGCGCCCAACATGTCGTACCACAACTCCTCCGGCAAATAGGCAAAGGCCTCCTTCGGCTCAAGCGGTTCCCGCGCCAACCGGTGCGGCCCCAGGGCCTCCACGAACCGGGCATCCTTCTCCATAACCGCTCGCACGCGGCGCCCAATTGGCTCTTCGGGTGAATGCCCGGCCGCAACTTGGCGGCCCAGGCTGAGCAATTCGTCCAGGGCAATTGCCAGCGTGTTCTGTTCGTTCACCAGCAGCGTCCGCGCTCCCAAGACACCTAACGAGTAGAGGTCGCACGGCGAACTCAGCAACGGCACCACCTCAAACGGCGACCTGGGAAAGGCCGCGCCTTCTGCCGCCTTCAATGCCATGCTGACCTCCTGGGAGAAGTTCTGCTCGACGGTGCGAAAACGAACCTCCCCGTGCGCCAGGCTCTGGGCGGCATAGAGGTGGCCGTACAGCTCAACGCGTCCCGCCGCCAGCGGCAAGCGGATCCAGAACAGGTCGTGTGGCGAAAAGCTCCCATGTTCCTCGACCACCAAGGTGCCCTCGACGATCGTGCCCCCGCTTTGTCCGGACAATATCTGGCGAAGCCGCACGCTGCCCATGCCCTGGAGGGTGGTACTGATCCCCTCGGGCAGGTAAATCGAGGTCACGCCCCTTCGCGCGCGCGCGAAGTACCGTGCTCTGGAGGATTCCACCGGCAGAGAATAGGCCTCGCCGGGTTTTACCAGCGAGACCCGGGCGGTCCACAAAAACGGCAACTGAGTTCCCACGGGCTGAAGCCGGACTCGAAAGCTGTCGGCGCCCAGATTCAGGAACGGCAGTTGTTGGCGCTCGACGGCGGCTCGTACGCACCGCACCATCTCCGCCAGGAGTTGCAGCCTAAGATGAAAAGCCTCCACAAACCGCCCGGCTCGGCCCTTGGAACCGAGAAACAGGCCGCCCCCGCCCTGGACGCCGCTCTCTTCCGCCAATGCGGGGTACACGCCCTCGAGAAGCCACGGCCTCTTTCCTTGGGGCAGACCCGCCCACGGTTTGCCGCCAAGCAAATCCACATAGTCCTCAAAACTCAAAGGTGAAAACGTGCTCGCCCGGAGCAGCCCGCCTTGGGGGTTGAGCGGGAGATGCCCGGCGTTGCCCAGCGCCGCGTCGAGTGAGGCGGTCCTGGCATTCGCCGGCGCTCCAACTGTGACCGGAACGAATCGGCCCTCCGCTCCGGCCTTGGGCTGCCAGAGATAACGGAAGAGCGAACGGCTGTACGCGGGCAACCCGGCCTGCTCCAGGGCTTGGTCGTCCTGGCACAACTCCCACGCATCCGTGCCGTCGCCGGGATGCCTGGCCCTGCCTGAGTTCAGATCAATGAACACCGGACGCGGATGCTTCTCCTCGCAGCCAGTGCATAGGGCGGCCTCCGCATCCAATCCGATGAACATCTCCGACTCCCTGCCCCAACGCTGATCGAGCGTGTAGTTGGAAACGGCCTCGTGCGCGGCAGGCAGACGGGCCTCAAGACCATCGGTGTCTTGAACCCAGACCTCTACCCACTCCCGCACGCGGTCAGTGGCGTCTGCCACGCATCCCAGATACACCCTCCCATCCCGCAACTCCCTCAACTGGAGGAAATAGCCGCTCACCGGGTCGGGTGTTTGACGCACCAAAACGCACAGCCGCAATGGGAGTTCTGCTTCAACCGGATGGATGGGGGTGGCCACAAACCCTTCCGGGATGGGCCGGCCCCACAAATCGTTCGTTCCTCTTGTCATGGTGCAAGTGTGCCAGGCCTCAACCGATCGATCTCCAACTGACGACCTACAAGCCGCCTGCTTTGATCGTTAAGACGCAAGCCCATCAATTCTGGATTGCTGAACAAACGTCCATATTTAAAAACTGTTGACCGCAACCCGCCTAAATACTATATATACATTCACTATGAAAGCAAACGTGCCCTCCTCAGCCCCGGCGAAGTCTCGCGCCGCCTTTACTCTCATCGAATTGCTGGTGGTCATTGCCATTATTGCCATCCTGGCCGCCATGCTTTTGCCCGCTTTGGCCAACGCCAAAGACCAAGCCATGCGCACTACCTGCCTCAACAACATGCATCAGATAGGCCTGGCCGTGAACATGTACACCACCGATTGGACCGATAACCTGCCTTGGCCAAACTGGGATGGAAGCGCTCCGACCGGCCCCAGGCCGACTCTGGGATGGGCTTATGGCATGACAAACCAGAACTTGCCCGATCTGGCCATTGAGCCTTGGAAGAGTCATCCTTTGGACGTTTACAAGGGGGGCCTTTTGTTTAATTATATGCCCAATTCAGGGGCCTATCTCTGCCCCAAGGACATTAAGAGCCGGACCTACCAGTTGCCGGCAGCCCAAGGCGGCCGGCTGCAGAAGGTGACCAGCTATATCATGAACGGCGCCGTGTGCGGTTACGGCGACGCGATGGTTGGTGGCACCCGTGCGCAGTATTTTCAGACCGCGAAGCTTTCCCAGGTCTGGAGTCCCATGTGCTGGCTGATCTGGGAGCCGGACGAGAACCGGCTCGGTCCGGGCAACCCTGGCGCCTTCGATTTCAACGATGCCTCGAGCTTTCCTAACCAAAGCGAGGGCATTGGCAAGCTCCACAATCATCTAGGTGGCGATGCCCTCGCTATCGCTGGCCACGTGGAGTTCGTCTCTGAAGCGAAGTTCAACGCCGACTCGCTCGCGGTTCCCCCCTACGCGCCCGGACCGGGCGGAAAGACCTACCTGTGGTGGAGTCCGTTCAAGCCGAACGGTCATCAATGACGCCGGCTGTTGTCAATGGGGCCGATGAAAGCGGGCGACTGAACCTCCGCACCGTTCCTGCGCCCGGTTCACGTCAGGAGCCCGACAATTGGAAGAAAAAGAAATGATTCGTGCTTCAATCGATTCAAAGCGCCTCGGCGCGTTTGCAAGCTCCATTCTGCTGTTGGTACTCCTAGGCCTCATCTCTTTTGGAGGAGGGGGATGCGGCGGCAAACCGGGTGCCGCCGAAACCCCTGTGTTCAACGGTGCGCCTGCCGGGGTTAAGGCTGCTTGGGACGGCGCCGTGACTGCGGCAAAGACGAATGACTATGCCAAGGCCTACCTGACGTTAATGGACCTGCGCCAGGTGCCGGGGCTCTCGCCGCAGCAAGTCAAGGCTATCGACGCCCTCTCCACCCAGGTCAATGACAATATGTCGAAGGCCGCCGCCAACGGCGATAAGAACGCGATGGATGCCGTTCAGAAGATTCGCGAGGCGATGGCACTGTCTCGAGGGCGGTAGCGGCCAGGCGCAGCCTCCGACTCGTCCGACCCGTCAGACCCGTCTGACCCTTGGAGTTGACTAGCGCCGGAGCAGGCCGGAGTGCTCTTTTAGCCAGCGCTCCGCCTGGGAAAAATCCGGGCAAAGGCGGCTGACCTCACGCCAGAAGGCGGGCGAATGGTTCATCTGCCTGAGGTGGGCCAGTTCGTGCAGGATGATATAATCGCGCACGAAGGCGGGGGTTTGAATGAGGCGCCAGTTCAGCGAGATCGTGCCGTTGCGGGAACAAGAACCCCAACGGGAACGCTGGTTGCGTACGGTGACGCGGGTGATGGGCGCCTGGTGCAACCGGGCCAGTTCCCAGGCGCGGCTGGCGAGCTCGCTGGCGGCGAGGTTGCGCAAGTGCCATTCGATTTCCGTCCGAAGGTCAGCCGCCGGGTCCTTCACCGGCACGGATTCGGTGCCGAAAAAGACGGTGTTGGCTTGGCCATTGAGACCGAACTGGAGTTGGACTTGGTCGCCCCGGAAAAGAATCGACGTTCCATCCAGCCACTTCTCCGGGCCGCGCAGACGGGTTTCCCTCATGAGGAGCTGCTTCTCCAGCCAAGCCGTATTTCGCCGGGCAAAGTCCATGGCCTCGGCTATCGTGCCTCCCGGCGGCAGCGTCAGGCGCGCGGTGCCGTCGGCCGCTAATCGCAAGACGTAGCGTCGGGCCCGCCGATTCCGCGCCAGGCGCACCGGCACGTGCCGCGCGCCCACGCTCAAATGCAGGTCTTCCCGCGCCACGCGCCGGCCTTGGCCGAAGGTGAACTCGATTCGCATGGCGGAAGTGTAGCGCGCGGGGTGGAGGGAAACCACGGAATACACGGAATACACGGAAGAAAAGCAGTTAAGCGGCACAAAAATGGAGGCAAGAAAATATCTCTCTCCCTATCTTTTTGCCTCAGCGGTGTCGATTCACCCCGGCCGCTACTGTTTCTCCACCAGCAAGTCGCCCGAGGTCGAACGGATCCGCGCAATGGCGGGCGCCAATTCTCGGCTGAAGACCTTCGCGCCGGCTTCGCTCAAGTGAGTCGCGTCGTCGAAGTCGCTGTCCTTGTCCCAATCGCTGGCCGAAAGGTAGTCGGCCTGGTCCTGCCTGGCCAAGGTTTGCAGGTAGGCGCGCAGGCGCAGCCAGTCCGGCGAGGCATAGAAGAGCTTTCGGTGGCGTGAGGGCAGCGGCATCTCCAGCAGGATGACGCGCGCGCCGTGAGCTTGAGCCAGCCGGATGATAGCCCGAATGGGCGCGGAGAAGCCGGCATGGCGATCTAAGACGGCCTGGCAGCGGCGGTTGAAGGACTGGGTGTCCTTGGCTTCCAGCGCCGTGAAGTCAGCGATGCGCCCGAACCGATCCGTCTTTTGAGGGGGCAAGCCGAGGCCGCCGAGCCAGCGCCGGAACATCTCGACCTTGCCCCAGAATGAGGAGCGCTCGGAAAGCATCGGAATATGCCCGACGACTTCCAACTCCCACCGCTTGAGGCGAGAGCCGGGCGCGTAAAACGAGGCGGCTTCGTCCGGAAAATAGTAGGAGAAGGCGCGGTTGCCCAGGAGGTTGGACCAGCCGCCGCGCGGGGCCACGTTGAGTTGATCGTCGAAAAAACCGTAGATGAGGTACTTGAGGTGGAGCGGCTGGCGCAAGGCGCGTTTGAGGATCAGGTAATGTTCAACCGGCGAGGTAGCGCCCAAGGCAAGATTAATCGGAGAAAGAGGCGGCTGGCTGCGGGGCCATGCGGCAAGGAAGGACTCCATATCGCACCCGGCTTCCACCAGCGAGTTACCCAGGAAGATGCAATCGGTTTGCGGAGGAATTCGCTCTAACTTGGCAAGCATGCGCTGGCGCTGGGAGGTCTTGGCCGCGCGCGCAATGAGCAGGTTATACGCCAGGAGCATGCCAAGAAGGAGGCACACTGCGGTGAACAATCTCCGAGTTGGGGCCGGGATACGAATTGCGGGTAAGGGCAGTCTCATTGAGCGTTGGGCATTAGAAATCAATATAGATGAACTTCGAGGTCTGGCCGCAGAACAAGAGGATGGCCCCGGCCAGCAGACCCCACCAGAGTCCGCGAATCCAGGGCGAGGCGAGAAAGCTCCAGGCGGGCGGCAATTGAGTGGAGCAGCCCTCCAGGTACTCACAAACCTGCTTCAGTTGGGAGAAAAGACCCGGCGCCGTCTCCGGGGAGGGGCGGCGCGCCGATACTCCCGGATCCGCGGAATTTTCGGGATCGAAAGTTGCGATTTTATTATTCATAAATCGTGTTAACCCAGAAAAAGTCTGTGGAAGAAAAAGACGCTGGTGGGCAGGTCCATGCAGAAGAACGCCCAGCCCAGGTTTACCAGGACAAATGTAACCGCCCAAGCGGCGAATCGGCCGGCGCGCGTCGGTTGGCGGGAGGCCGGGCCGGTCAAGCGCGACCAGAGCCGATGCCCTACCAGGAGCAGGCCGTGCCAAAGACCCCAGACCACAAAATTGAGGCCCGCGCCATGCCACAGCCCGCTCAGGAACATAGTGATGAAGATATTGATATACACGCGTGGGCGGCTGGTGCGCGAGCCGCCCAGGGGGATGAAGACGTAATCGACCAGCCAGCGGTAGAGAGAGATATGCCAGCGTCTCCAAAACTCAGAGATGTTTGTCCGCAGGTAAGGCCAATCGAAATTCTCCGGAACCTTGATCCCGAACAACCGGGCCGAGCCGATGGCGATGTCCGAGTAGGCGGAGAAATCGAAATAGATCTTGAAGCCGTAAGCCAGCAGCCAGAGCGGCAACATCCATCGCTGGGCGGCCGCAATATCCGCTCGGTTCAGGTGATGGGTAAGGGCGGTGAGCAGATCGGCGACGCCGAATTTCTTGGCCAGCCCAACCAGGACGCGCGTGGTTCCCAGTTCCCAGTCCTCCTGCCATTTGAGGCTCGGCTTGGTGAGGTTGGGCAGAAAATCCTGGTAGCGTTTTATCGGCCCGGCCACCAGCGTGGGAAAAAACAGGATGAAGGCCAGGTATTCCCCGAACGTGCCGGCCGGAGCGGCGCCACGGTAGCGGTCCACGGCATAATGGATAAACTCAAACGTGAAGAAGGAGATGCCCAGCGGGAGAAAGGCCCCCGCCCAGGAGACAGGGTCGTGGCCCATGGGCGCGCAGACCAGGCCGGTCAGGAAATTCCAATACTTGAACACGACCAGGAAAAGGAGAGTCTGGCCGATGCCGATCAGACAGAGCACCGAACCAGGTTTGTAGAGCCGGCTGAAGGCGCTCTCCCAGAGAAAGATCAGCAGGCAAAACGCGCCCGCCATCCCGCCCACCTGTGTGAGAGAGAAGAAGACGTAGAAAAGGGCCCCGAAGGTCAGACAGACCCAGGGCTGGGCGCGCGGCCGGACGAGCCGAAAGGCGATGGCCGCCGGCGCCAGAAACAGGATAAAATATGCGACGGTATTAAAGATCACTTGCGCGCCTTGATGAACAAAGTCTGGGGAAGTACCCCCTGAGAACAATAGGGCGAAAACCTCATCGAGACAGCGGGATAACCCCCCGCGGCAACCTCGAACCTCGAACTTTTGACATCGAACCTCGAACCTCGAATGTAACTGCTCGGGCAGAGCGGCTGCGGTGCGCCGTCCGGCGGTGCGACTGTGCGCCAACGGCAGGCAACGCGTGTACAGACGTGGCAGCGTCACCTCGGCAGCGGTTGGGAGGTTTCCAGAGGGACCGAGCGGCGGCCGTCTCTCGGCAAAGGCGATACCACCGGGAACACAGATGAGGAGTCTGCTAATAACATGCTTGCGGAACGGGGGTGATCCTGCCAAACTAACAGTCAAAGGCAATGGAGTTTGCCTTTCCCCAATTGGGGAAACCGCCTGGACCGGTTTTCAGAGCTGATGACTCCTACCGAGACGGATCGTGTCGGTAGGAATTCTTTATGCTCAACTACATCCTGGTTTTTCTGGGCGCAGGCACTGGCGGGGTCTCCCGTTTCCGGGCTTCCGGTTTCATCGCCAATCGTTACGGCCATTTCTTCCCCTGGGGCACCCTGTCCGTTAATGTCACGGGTTGGCTTTTCATTGGACGGTTCGCCACGCTCACCACGCCTGAAGGACGCTGGTTGGTCGGGCCGTCCGGACGCAATTTCTCCATGAGGAGGTCTTGCGGCGGTTACACCACGTTTTCTTCGTTCAGTCTGCAAACCCTGAACCTGGCGCAAGATGAAGCATGGCTCTACGCCGGCGGCAGCGCGGCCTTTGATCTGGCGTTGTGCCTCGTAGCCGTCTGGCTGGATCACGTTCTTGCCGAGGTTCTGAAACCGGCGGAAGGAATCTGATATGCACCTTCCTCATGACGTGATGTTGTTGCGGATATTCATCGGTGAAAGCGACCGCTGGCATCACAAGCCACTCTACGAAGCGATCGTCCTCAAGGCGCGCGAAATGCACATGGCGGGCGCGACGGTGTTGCGCGCGCCGATGGGTTTCGGGAAATCCAGCCGACTGCACACGGCGAAAATTCTGCGCCTTTCATTCGATCTGCCACTCCTCATTGAAATCGTGGACACGGAGGAGAACATCAACAAATTCGTACCCGTCATTGATGAAATGATGACCGGCGGCTTGGTGACACTGGAGACGGCGCGCGTGATTGACTACCGCGCCGATGAGGCCGGCGTGGGTGGCGAAGCAAAACCGCAGACCTGACAACGGCCTTAGATGCCATGTTCAACCGAATTCTATTCAATCTGATTCAGGTTCTGGTGGTGATGGCCTTCGCGCCGCTCGTGTCGGGCATTCTGAGCCGGCTCAAGGAAATGGTTCAATCCAAACGCGGGCCGAGTATTTTTCAGCCCTACCGGGATTTGTGGAAGCTGTTTCACAAGGACGAAATCGTATCGGAAGAAAGCTCGTGGATATTTCGCTTTACGCCTTACATCGTTTTCGTCGCGCCGATTTTCGTCACGCTCCTGATTCCGGTGCTGACGAATTATCCGCTCTTTTTCGCGTTCATGGGCGACATGCTGGGCGGAGGGTTCGTCCTCGCGTTGGGTGGCTTCTTCGCAACGCTGGCTGCCATTGATACCGCCAATCCCTACGGCCCGGTCGGCGCAAGTCGTACGCGGATGGTCGGCTTTCTTGCCGAGCCCGTGTTCATGATTGTGTTCTTCACGGTGTCGTTTGTCGCGGGTTCGACGATTCCCTACATCGTTCAGGCGAAATGGGTGACTCCGATGGCGAATTTTTTCGCGCCATCGCATGTGCTGCTGGTCCTGGCATTCTTGATGTTAATCCTGGCCGAAGGCGGTCGCATTCCGGTGGATAACCCAAGCGGCCACTTCGAGTTGGCCATGATTGATGAATCCAAGGCGCTCGAATACTCCGGCCGGGGTTTCGCGCTGATGAAATGGGGCGGGCAAATGAAAATGTTGGTCCTTATGTGCATCTTCCTCAATGTGCTCGTTACCCCCTGGGGCCTGGCGGGCAACCAGACGCTGGGCGGGCTGCACTTGCTGCCGCCAGTGGCCGGGCCCGATTTAAGAGTGGCGGCGGTGTTGCTGGCCGTGCCTTTGGTCGCGCTCAAAGTCTTCTGCTTTCTGCTGGTGCTGGTGGTCATTGAATCGTCGCTCGCCAAGCTGCGGCTGTTCCGCATTTCGGAGTTTTTGGGCGCGGCGTTCGTCACTTCGGTGGCGGCAATGATTGCACAGGTGTTTCTGCCATGAACACCAAAAGAACCGGATTATTGGATTATTGGATTCATGGATTCTTGGTGGCGGCTCCATGCCTTCATGCACGACGGGTCTCGCTCCCATCAATCCATCATTCCATCATTCATCCATCATCCATCATCCCTTAATCCATTCATCCCGGTTTGCGCATGAGCGGAGCCACAGGTCAACTCCTCGAGAATCTTAACGCCTTGGCGGGAGGTTTGTTCCTTCTGGCGGCGTTTGGCATGGTAGCAACGCGGCAGGCGCGAGGCTGCCTGAATCTCTTTATTACCCAATCGCTGCTCTTGGCGGCCTCCGCGGCGCTTCTAGGACTGCGTTACGGTTCCGAACACCTCTACGGCGTCGCCGTGGTGAACTTGATTAGCAAACCCATTATCGTGCCGTG
This sequence comes from bacterium, assembly GCA_021784555.1. Taxonomy (GTDB): domain Bacteria; phylum Verrucomicrobiota; class Verrucomicrobiia; order Limisphaerales; family UBA8199; genus JAJYHY01. Next base: position 33,207 of record JAJYHY010000015.1, on the reverse strand, counting down.
GCTGCTGCGCAAAACCTCTCCGGGTGAGGTTTATACCCGGCGCGAAGTCGAGCAGGTGCTAAACATTCCAACATCGCTGCTCATCGCCCTGGCGCTGGTCGTGCTCGCATATTTTCTCGGCCGGCCAATTTCCAATTCGGTTGCATCCCAGTTCCGCGGCCCGAATATCGCCATTGGCATCGCCGGTCTGCTGCTCGGCGCCTATACGCTCACGGTCCGCCGGGAAGCCCTGCCGCTGCTGCTCGGCGTGCTGGCGATGGAAAACGGCGCTTTCTTTACGGGAATCGCCATTTCGCGCAATCTGCCGATGCTCGTGGAACTGGCCATCGCGACAGACGGTTTGATTGTCGTTTTCATCATGGGCGTGTTGACGCGCGCGGTGCAAAAGCACGCCGGCACCACGGCCGTAGGCGAGCTTGCGACTTTGAAGGAGGCGGCCGCTGAGTCGCCAGCACAGGCTGCAAAAGAGGAGGCGTTGGCGAAATGAGCGTTCTGATCATTCTGCTGATTCCGCTCGTGGCGACCGCGCTGGTGTGCATTCCGCTCAAACGCGCCTGGCCGATGGCCGTGACCGTCGTCGCAAACGCAGCACTCCTGGTGTTGACCACGAACATTGCGTGGCGGCTTGCTGCGGGCGGGCCATTCGTGAGTGCGCCGCCTGTATGGATGCTGAAATGGATTTCCGTGGACGGTCTGGGAGCATTGATCGTGCTCCTGATTTCACTCGTTGCGACGACGGCGGCGATTTTCTCCATCGGCTACCTCGGCCACGAAAACCTCGCACCAGGAAAACTGCGGCTCTATTACGCAAACTATAATTTGTTCATCTTCTCGATGGTGGCCATTCCCGTGCTGGCGGAGCCGACGCTGGTCTGGATCGTCGTGGAGTTAACGACGCTTTGTTCGGCGCTTCTGGTTTCGTTTGACAACACGACCGAGGCGCTCGAAGCATCGTGGAAGTACGTGCTGCTCTCGCTGCTCGGCGCGGGATTCGCGCTGTTTGGGTTTCTGGTCTTGTTCGCGGCGATGCAGGCCTCAGGCAGCAGCCAACCGTACACCTGGAGCGGATTGATTGCCGCCGCGCCCCGAATGCCGCCGGTTCTGTTGCAGACGGCTTTTGTGTTCATCCTCGTCGGACTTGGAACGAAGGTCGGGCTGGTGCCGATGCACACGTGGCTGCCGGATGCGCATAGTCAAGCGCCCTCGCCGGTGTGCGCCCTGCTTTCGGGCGTGGAAACCACGGCGATTCTCTATGTCATTCTCCGGATGTTTCCCGTGATGCAAGCCGCGCCCAATTCCCATGCGGACGCGTGGGCAATCCTTCTCGGACTCATTTCAGTTGGCACCGCCGCCTTCCTGTTGCTGCAAGTGAGCGATTACAAGCGGATGTTTGCGTTTTCCACCGTCGAGCACATGGGTGTCATTCTGACCGCGGTTGGTCTCGGCACGTCCGCCGCCAGTTACGGCGCGATGCAGCAAATCGTGGCGCACTCGGTGACGAAGTCATTCTGTTTCTTCGCGGCGGGCGCAACCTTGCTCGTCGTGGGCACGCGCGAAATCGCCGCCGTGCGCTCGCTGATCCGCAGGTCCCCTGCCGCAGGCGCGGCGCTGGTTCTGGGCGGACTGGCCATCACGGGCGCCCCGCCGCTCGCGGTTTTCTTGAGCGAGTTTTCGATTCTCAAGGCGGGTGTGACGCAGAGCCGTTACATTGTGACGGGCCTGCTGGCGGTGTTCATTGTCATCGCCTTCTTCGGCATCATGCTCCACGTCAACCGCATCGTCTTCGGTGCCTCGGACGAAGACCGGACGGATGGATTAGAGGATAAACCGATTGATGGGAAGAAACACCCAGACACGCCCTCTCAACAATCCAATAATCCAATTATCCAGCAATCCGTCAATCCAATTCCCTTGAGTTGCAAACTGGCGCTTGTGCTGGCCTCCGTCCCGGTGCTGCTGCTCGGCGTCTATATTCCGAAACCGTTGCACGACCTGCTGGCTCTGGCCGCCGGCGCGCTGACGAAATGAACCGCAACGAACTCAGAAACGAAGTCGAGCGACGCTGGCCCGGGCAAGCGCAGTGCCGCTACAATGGTTCGAATTGCGAAGTGACCTGTACTCATGCCGTGCTGCCGGAACTGAGTGGACGGCTTTTCCTGGAGTGGAATTACAGCTTCGGCGGGCTGATTGTTGAGGAGGGCTCCGACGAATGGCAGTTGCGCTACGTTTTTTATGGCGACGGTGAGGTGGGGCGCCCTACCGATAATGGCTTCGTTCATGTTCCCGTTACCGCCCCTCTCGCGGACAAGACATTTCCGAGCATTGCCAAATTCGTCCACGCGGCGGACTGGCACGAGCGCGAGGCGGAGGATATGTTCGGCGTGGTCTTCGAGGGGCATCCACGGCTGGGGGATTTTATTCTCCACGACGACGCCTGGCAGGAAGGGGTCGAGCCGATGCGCCGGAGTTTCGATGCCCAAGCCGCGATGCATCACCGGAGGCCGGCCACCGACTGGCGTCCGCGCCGTATCGTTCAAGAGCCGGGCGCGTTCGTGATGCCGGTCGGCCCGAAATATTCCGGCGTGACCGAACCGGCCCATTTCCTGCTCGAAAGCGTTGGGGAGGACGTAATTCGCTCCACACCCCGTTTGTTTTACAAGTGGCGCGCCGTTGAGAAGCTCGCGGAAGGCAAAACCCCGGACCGGGTCCTTCTATTGGCCGAACGATTCGCGGCAACCACAGCCTTTGCGCATGGACTCGCCTTCTGTGAGGCGGTGGAAAGGATCTGCGGCGCGAATGTGCCGCCACGCGCACGCATCCTCCGCGTGTTCCTGGCCGAACTCGAACGGCTGCGCCAGCACGCCGGCGCAATTCAGGAGATTTGCGAATCCACGGGCCTGGTTGTGGCCAATAGTCAGGCCGGCATTTTGGAAGAGGACCTATTGCGGACGTCGGGCGAACTCACCGGCCATCGCTATCTCTTCGGCCTGGTTGCACTAGGCGGGCTTTCTCGCAATTTGTCGGACGAAGCGTGTGCAAAGGCACTCGAACAGTGCCGGCGCACACTAAAGCTGTTGAACCAACTGGAACAGCGCCTGCGCGTATCCAGCAGCTTCCTCGACCGTCTCGAACAGGTCGGCATCGTGCCGCAACGCACCGCCTGGGTTTACGGATTGCTCGGCCCCATTGCGCGCGCATCGGGTGTGGTTCGCGATTTGCGCCGGGCTCAGCCCTACCTCAGTTACGAGGATTATCAGTTCGACGTGCCCGGCGAAACGGAGGGCGACGGCTACGCGCGGTTGCGCATCCTCTTTGCCGAGGCCCGGCAATCCGTGCGCATCATGGAGCAAGCGGTTGCCGCGCTCCAAACCCAACAATCCAATAATCCAATAATCCATCAATCCCTTTCTTTGGGCGCGGGCGCGGCGCTGGGCTGGGTCGAAGCGCCGCGCGGAGCGACGTTCCATTGGGTGCGGCTGAACGATGAGGGAAAGATCGTCCGCTACCACATCCTGACGCCATCCTTCGCCAACTGGCACGGTTTCCATCTGGCCGTTGAGAAGTTTGCCTTTCAGGATTTCCCCATCATGCTCTCGACGTTTGATTTATCCGTTGCGGAAAATGATCGGTAAATCGCAAATCCTATGAGCCAATGGGTCATTAACGGGATTCGCCGGGGCATCCAGACCACCGCCTACCCGGCCAAGCCAGAAACGGCGGCGGGCGTGTCGCCGGGCTTGCCTCTAGGCGGCGCCTACCCGCTGGAGCAAATGAATTCGCTGATGGCGCGTTGCCCAACCCGGGTGTTCAGCGCGCGCGACGGGCAACTCGTTGTGGACGAGCGCCATTGCATTCATTGCTACCGATGCATGCATGGGGCGAACCAACCGGTCAATTGGCGGCAGGACTACGAGTGGGGAACGATTCGCGACGGCCAGGGCGAGTTTGGCCGGCCATTCGAGAAGTCCATCCACATTTGCGTTATGGACGCTGGCGATTGCGGTGCCTGCCTCAACGAAGTCCGGCAACTCAATAACCCTTACTACAACATGCACCGGCTCGGGTTTTTCATTACGCCGACACCGCGCCATGCGGACGTGCTGCTGGTCGTCGGGGCGGTGACGGACCATATCAAGTTCACCCTCCAAAAGGTCTATGAGGCAATGCCGACACCAAAACGGGTTGTCGCCGTGGGCGCGTGTGCATTGACCGGCGGCGTATTCGCCGACAGCTTTGTTTGCACGAAAGGCGTGGCGGATGTGCTGCCGGTGGACGTGGAAGTGCCGGGCAATCCCGCGCCGCCGCTCGCTATTTTGCACGGCTTGCTGGTGGCCGTGGGGCGCAAGGCGCCCTGGTCGCCCGCCGTTCAGGCCCCGCCGGAAAAAGAGACGCCTAACGAATCCGGGCACGCTGCTGCGGCCTCAGCAAGGACAAAGGCATAAAATGGAGCTACAAGGCCACCGCCTTAAAATACCGTTGCGGAAAACCGGCGAGTTTCTGCAAGACAGTATCCGTGTGCCAAAGCTCGATGCCATGCAGGCGCGCCGTCGCGGCAATGAGCCGGTCTGCCGGGTCCTTGTGTTCCCATTCCCACATCGCGGCTTGGCGGGCAACCGGTTCGGTAATTGGCAAGACTTCGACCCCCTCCAACGCCGAGTCCAGCCACGTTGCCGGATCTGGACAAGGCAATCTGCCCGTGCGCCATTTGCGGACGATCTCCATACTGGAAATGGGACACAGGTAACGCAGGTTCCCGCTGTCTTCCAGGGCGGTTTCAATCCTGCGCGGCAATGGCAGACGCCGCACAAAGCGGAACCAGATTCCGGTGTCAGCAAGGATCCTCAAATTCAAATCTCTTCCAGGACCGGCTCGTCAACGTTGATGCCGCGGTATGCCTCCGGGTTGTCGGGCGTCTCCACCCGCCATGCCGTGCCCCGCCCCGGCATCGGCATCAGCCGCGCGGCAGGCCGGCCATGCCGTAATATCACAACGGTTTCGCCCGATTCAACCCGGTCCACCAGCTCGCACAATCGTTTTTTCACTTCGGCAATAGCCGCCTGCATGACCAAAAATATGACCATTTTGTGCGCTGAGTCAAGCCTTGGCAATCGCCTTTCAAGATGACGACTAATCCAATGCTCATCTGGACATTCTTCCCGGTCTGCGCAACGGGCATTGCTTTGTCGCTGGTTGTTCCGGCCGCGCGGCAGGGCCGCCTGCTGGCGTGGGTCGGTTGTCTCGCGGCGATTGCCTTGATGTTGGCGGGCGCCAACGCGTTGCTCGCCGGTAAGACGTTCACTCAACCGCTCTGGTCGCTGCCGGGGCTGGCTACGACGCTGACTTTGCATCTAGACCGCCTCTCGGGGGTATTTCTTTTTGTCACAGGCCTCGTCCTCTTTCCCGCCTCGATTTTTGCCGGAAGTGAACTCAATCGAAAGCCGGAGCGGCGGGATAGCCGGCCATTCACCATCCTCCTGCTCGGGCTGTATGTATCCATCGCCTTGATATTCCTCGCTGGCGACGCCGTGCTGTTCCTGCTCGCGTGGGAAGTCATGTCCATCCTTTGTTATTTGCTGATTGTGTCTTCTCACGAATACGAGAACGGACAGGCAGGCTCTGGCTATCTGCTGCTGGCAATGGGAGAGGCGGGAACGCTGGCGGTCGCCATCGGATTTCTGTTGCTGGCTGCTGGCGTGAACTCTTTGGACTTTGCGGCTATCAAAGAGCACTGGGTCAATGCGACGAACGTAACCAATGTGACGGCCGCCGCCTCAAGACTCCAATACCCCATCCTTCCAACACTCCATTCCGCCGTGCGCTGGGCGGTGTTTCTGCTCTCGTTCTTCGGCTTCGGGGTAAAGACCGGAATTGTGCCGGTAAACTCCTGGCTGCCGCGCGCTTACGCCGCCGCACCGCGCGCGTTCGTTCCCGTGCTTGCGGGCGCGACGTTGAACCTGGGCCTCTACGGAATCCTGCGGGTCAACGCCGACCTAATGCCGGCGACGCATGCCGGCCCCGGTTTGTTGGCGCTGGTCATCGGAACGCTGTCGGCGCTGGTGGGAATTCTCTACGCGACGACGGACAACGACCTCAAGCTGGTGCTGGCGCATAGTTCGATTGAAAACGCCGGCATCATCGTCGCCGGCATCGGCGCGGGCATGGTGTTTGTGGCGACCGCTCATCCAGCCCTGGCGGCGATTGCCTTCGTCGCCGCGCTCTATCATCTCATCAATCACTCACTCTACAAGACGCTCCTGTTTTTCGGCGCGGGCGCGGTTGAGGGGCAGGCTGGCACGCGCGACATGGACCGGCTGGGCGGGCTTATCAGATGGATGCCGCTGACGGCCCTGGGCTTCCTTGCCGGCACGCTCGCCATTTCCGCGCTGCCGCCCTTCAACGGCTTCGTCAGCGAATGGCTCACGTTGCAAACGATGCTGCGCTCGGCGGAACTGTCCTCAACCGCCGTAAAAATTGTCTTTGCCCTGTGCGGCGCCGGTCTCGCGCTGACTGCCGCGCTCGCTGTGACGTGTTTCGTCAAGGTATTTGCAATGAGCTTTTTGGGAATGCGCCGGTTGGACGAGAAACGGCAAGTCTCCGAGGCAACATCCGGCGCGCTCGCGCCGATATTCATCCTCGCCGCGCTCTGCCTCGCGTTTGGCGTTCTGCCGACCTACGTCATTCCGGCGCTTGATTCAGCGCTGAACCGGTTGGCTGGGGCAAGCGCCGCTGAGAATCTCGTCCCGCCTTTTTTCGCCTCCAATCCGGCACACGCCACTCTGCCGCCGGCTTTCGCGGGTGAGTTTCACGATTTGGGGGCCCAGGTGGGACAAAGCGCCTTGCCTGGTCGCGGCTTGGTGGTGCTCCATCATGGCGGAACGGAGAATCCCGTCGTGTTTGCCATGTCCACGTCCTACATGCTCGTGGTCATGGTTGTTTTGCTGCTCGTGACTTACGTTGTCATTCGCGTCTGGCTCACGCGCCGTCGCGAATTGTCGCGCCGTGTTCGCTGGGACGGCGGCGTGCGGCGTCTGCTGCCGGAAATGACCTACACCGCGACGGGTTTCTCCAACCCGGTGCGCGTCGTTTTTGACGCCATTTTTAGGCCCACAACTATCCAGGACACCCGCGAGACAGTGGCGGAGCATTTTCGTACCGCCATCCGGCGTGAGAAGGCTCGCGTTTACCTCGTGGACCGGTTGGTCTTTCATCCCGTCAAATCGGTCGGATTGCGGATCGCGCGATGTCTCGCCGCGATGCACCACGGGCGGATCAACGCCTACGTCACCTATGCGCTTCTGGCGCTATTGATCGTCTGGATCATCTCCCAATGAAGACGCTCTTCCGCCGGACGCTGGTGGTCGATCCCGGCAGCGTCGGCCAGCCCAAAGACGAAGACCTCCACGCCGCTTACGCCATCTGGGACGATGGCGAGATCAGGATCAATCGTGATACGTGACAAATTCTCACCCATGGTTTCTGCAACTGATGAGCGATTTGCCCCGTTGTCAAGCCTCAGGGCCGCAGCCCAGCACTCAGCCTCCTTCGTTTCCTTTGTTTCCTTCTGTGCTTCCCAACCATGCGTGACATTCAGGAGGTTCTAAATCGCATTTCAGGTCTCGCCAATGAACTGAAGCTGGCCAATCTCCATCCGCAAATCGCGGTGTGCCGGAGCCAATTTAACGGCCACCACGGCATTGACGTGGCCGTATTCGGCCGCTTCAAAGCCGGCAAAAGCTCGTTCTTGAACAGCCTGACCGGACGCGCGGTGTTGCCCATCGGCGTCGTGCCGCTCACCGCCGTCGTTACCCGGCTGCGCTACGGGCCCGTCGAGAAGGCCGAGGTGCGGTTCCTGGATGGGACCACCAAGGCCGTTCCCCTGGAGGAGATCGGACGCTATGTCGCCGAGGACGCCAATCCCAACAACGAAAAGCGGGTTGCCTCGGTCGAGGTGGAGTTGCCGACGCTTAAAGGGCTTGAACCCCTGCGATTCGTTGACACTCCGGGCCTGGGCAGCGCCTTCACCCACAACACCCAGGTCACGCTGCAATGGTTGCCCAACGTCGGCGCGGCCCTGGTAGCCGTCAGTTGCGACGCGCCCCTTTCGGAACCGGATTTGGCTCTGCTCGAGCAACTGCGCCTGCACACCCCCAAGATCGTCGTGCTGCTCACCAAGGCCGACTTGCTCACCGCGGCGCAACGGAACGAGGTGCTGGCTTATGTTCACCGGCAATTGAAAGCTAAATGGGGAACCGAAGTGCCGGTCTATTTCTATTCTGTGCGGCCGGAAGAAGTCCTGCTCAAGACCGAACTCGAACAGAAGCTGTTCCGGCCGCTCATTCACAACCGCGACGAGGCGGCAGGCCAAATCGCCCGGCACAAGCTGCTCTCCCTTGTCAGCCAGGTGCTCAACTACCTGCAAGTAGCCTTGGCGGCCGCTACCCAGGCCGAGTCCGCCCGCCAGGCGCTTCGGGAAAGCCTCGCCGAGGAGCGCCGCCAGTTTGACCTGCTCCGCGCGGAACTGAACGTCTTGGCCCGGGAATGGTCCGCCAACGCACTGGACTGGTCCCTGGCCCGGCTTCTGCCCATTCAGCGCGGCCTGGAGGACAAAATTACCACCCGCTTGGGAGCGCAGTTCCCCCGCTGGCGGCTGCGCCTGCCCCCGCTCATGAGGGCTTGGCGTGATTGGATCAACGAGTTTCTCAACCGTGAGCTGAGCGAGGTCTCGCGCACGCAACAGAACATGTTCCGCTCGCCTCTGCATCGCGCGCGCCGGCACCTGACCCGCACCCTTCGCGCCTTTCACGACCGCCTGGCCGACCACGTGCGGGCGGCGCTTGGCGTCGCCCTTACTCCGCCGGAGTTTTCCTTGGATGTCGAGGACCCCGCCGCCCCGCCGGTGGATGTTGCTTATGCGCTGGACCCGTTCCTGATGGCCGTTGGCAACCTAGTGCCGATGACCCTCTTTGGCGCCCTGGTTCGCCGTGTGCTGCAGCGCAAAGCCCGGTGGGAAGTCGAGAAGAACATTTCCCGCCTTGCCGCCGAATGGCGCGACCGAGTGGCCGCCGGAATCAACGAGTTGACGCACCAGGCCGAAAAGCAGGCGATGGACGAATTGACGGCCCTCGAGCAACTCGCCGTCAATACGTTCTCCAAAGCGCCTGATCTGGGGGAGGCGATAGCCGAGTTGGAACAATTCCAGAACCGTCTGCGGGCCGGCGCGGAGGCCGATGCCATGCTGCCGCGGGAAAATGGGGGCAGAAAGGAGAAGACAGAAGAACCTAAGGCGGGAAGCGGTTTTCGCCTCCATTTTCCTGCCTGAGGTTTGCTTTGTCGCCCCCGCCCCGGAGCGGGGTGGTCCGCGAGCTGAAGATTCGGCTTGCAACCGTCGGCGGCGCAGTGTTACATTTAAAGTATGACAAACACGATCACGGTGCGTCTCCGGCGGAACAAGGCGGAAGTTTTGGCCAAGGCCAAGCCGAACGTGAATGCCTGGGTGAACAATCTGATCGAGCAGGCCTTGGGACCCTGCCAACCGGATTGGGATGAACATTACCAGCGGCTGTCCGGGAGAAAGGCGGCGCGCTATCGCAGCGACGAGATTCGGAGGGCTAACCGATGAGCGCCTTCGCGGATACCAACTGGCTGGAAGCGTTCCACTTGGCCCCGAGGGCAGAGCAAGGCTGGCCCAATTGAGGCGCTGACTTGCAAGAGGGATTGCGGTTGTGGTAGCATTGGGCATGGGGCAATGGAGTTTGCCCTAACCGTCCAGCGGGGGAATCTCGACCCATCGGGACTGATGACTCCTACCGAAACTGAAACTGAAATCGGTAGCGAGACGTGTCAATGGCAAATCTCTATCATTCGGGCCGTCCCACCCTCCCTTTCATCGGTCGGGAGAGAGAGATTGAGCGGCTTTGCAGGCTGCACACTCAAGGCGAACGCGTCTTGATTCTCGGTCCAGCGGGAGTCGGCAAATCCGCTCTGATTGCGCATCTGCGTCAGCCTCTTGGCCTGCGGGTTTGCCCCGGCTCTGAACGATTGAGCGACATCTGCGAAGCCCTGGAGCGTGAACTTCACCTCGAATCGGCTGAACTGCGCCTGGTCGCACGCAAAAACCGCGTACTGAAGGCGCTTGAAGGCTCACGGCGCGCCGTGGTGTTTGACGGCGCAAGCCGGACGACGCCCAGGCTCGCCTCGTTCATCGAATGTGCCAGCCAGCGAACTCCGGTCTGGTTGTGCATCCGCTCGGAACATCCATGGGACGTTGGCCGCGTCTGGCCGTTGCTCGTGCGCTTCGAGCACGTCGAGTTGAAGCCATTTCGTTGCGACGAAGCGCGGTGGCTTGTCGAGGCAGCGGTGCGCACCGGAGCCCTGCGGGCGGAGGCGCTGAAGATTGTCGAGTGGCTGCACCGGCACGCGGCGGGGAACCCGAAGATGCTGTGCGAGTTCCTCGCCGAAATTGCCCGCGGCCGTTACGATCTGAACCAGCCTCTGGCCTTGCGCCGGCTCGAACTAGACCGCCGCATCCACGAAGTCTTCCCTGTACGATCTTGAGAGTGCCCGGTATCGCAATGACCCTCGAGAAGACCCGAATCTCGTCGGCGGTGTCCGCCGCCTTAGTCGCGTCAAAGCCGCGCTTCAGTTGCAACTTTTCGGCGAATTCGGCAAGGATGGCTTCGCAGGTGATGGAGATGCACCTGCCTCGGCGGGCCGCTTGTACGCACTGGTGCGGGCTGCCCAGCCACCCCACCGAGGAGAAGAGGATGTTCGTATCGAAGACGACACGCGGGGTACGATTCACGGGGCATGCAGCAGGTCGTCCACGAAAGCTTCGCGCTGGGCCTCATCCATGGCGTCCCAATTCGATCCGCGCTCCGCAGCCAGTCGCCGCAGGTCCCGCTCGCCCTCGAGTGCGGCCGTTTGCCACCACTGGTCGCGTTCGGCAGTGAGGTCCGCCAGCACGCGCTGCTTGCTCCGCGGTGCCAATTGCTTCACCAGTTGCACGACTTGCTCATCCGTTAGCGATAGTGTCGCCATAGTCAAATTCTGGTTCAAAACCGTGGTGAACTCAAGACTCGGCTTCACCGCTTCGCCAGCCAGCCTCCAGGGCCTTTCCTCGGTCAAGAATGCAAACTGAGTTCGCGATGCCCACCGACGCTCCCAACTCCGGACTCAATGATAACCACCTGCGGCATATCGTGACGACCTTTCGCTATATGGATGAATTGTTGTCCAGGGCCGAGAACATCATGGCTTCAGCCGGCTCACCGTCGCCTTTCCAGGAATACATGGACGATACCACCCCCATCCAGCGCAAGGTCACTCACGATTACGTTTTGCACATTCGCGAAATGATGAACCGCAGCCTCCAGGATTTGCGGATCCCGACACCTGCGCCGGTAACCGGTGCGCTGTGGGCGGCGCGAAACGCGGTCACCTTCACCAGCATCGCGCTGGCGGACGTGGAGTCCAGGCGCATGGGCGGCTACGGCAAACTCTCCGAGCAGGCGGCCCGGAAGATTGACCTCATCGTCGCCGAAGTGCGCGCGGCCGTGGAGAAGCTGGACAATTATCTCGCGCAAAACAGCGGCACGGATTTGCAGGCGCGAATGGATCGGCTCGAAAAAACATCCAACGAAGTGCCGCTTCTTCGCGAGTTGGAGCGCATCATCACGGCGCATGGGCTGGTGGAATTTCGGAACGCAGTCGCGATGTTGTTGGAGCGGATGGAGAACGGGACGTTTGAAATTGGCGTTTTTGGACGGGTCAGTTCGGGCAAATCATCCCTGCTGAATCACCTGCTCGGCGGCGACTACTTGCCGGTGGGGGTCACGCCGGTGACGGCTGTGCCAACGCGCATCAGCTTCGGGAACGACCCGCGGGTCCTCGTCGAGTTTGCCGATAGCCGTCCGCAAGGGGTGGAGTTGTCCGCGCTGGATGAATTCGCCACCGAGCAGAAGAACCCCGGCAACGCCAGACACGTTTCGCGCATTCGGCTGGAAGTGCCCGCTCCAAAACTGAGCGAAGGCATTACCTTTGTGGACACACCGGGCTTGGGATCCCTTGCGACGAGCGGAGCGGAAGAAACCGTTGCGTATCTGCCGCGCTGCGATTTGGGCCTTGTGCTTGTGGACGCGACTTCCACCCTGACACATGAAGACCTGAAAGTCGTTCAGGCCGTCTATCAGGCTGGCGCAACGGCGATGGTGCTGGTGAGCAAAGCCGATTTGCTCAAGCCGCCGGACCGCGAGCGCGCCCTGGAGTATGTGCGGAAACAGATTCGCTCCCAACTCGGCATTGAGCCGAACGTGCAACTCGTGAGTATTGTAGGGGATGAGGTGAAGCTCTGCGATGAATGGTTTGAATCTCAACTTCGTCCGGCGTTGAGCGCTCACCGCGAGTTGGCGGCTGCCTCGATTCGGCGCAAGGTTGGCGGATTGCGCGAGGCCTTGCTCGCGACGTTGAAGCGAAGAACTGAAACAGGAGCGACCCTGTTCGCCGGGACTCAGGTGGTGCAAATGGAGGAAATCGAGCTCCACCATCCCAAGGCAAAACGGCGTCCATTCGATGTTGGATGTTGGAGGTTGGGTGTTGGATGTTTCTTCCAGTTCAATAAATCCTTTGCATTAAGCCTGCCAGCAATGTTGTAATCCGCGGGATGAAGACTCGACCATGACAAGCGTCTCAGCCTGGTTCTGGGTGGGGTTCGGGGTGTTTCTGGCACTCATGCTCGCGCTGGACTTGGGATTATTTCACCGCAAGGCCCATACGGTTGGGGTGAAGGAGGCGCTGGTGTGGAGCGCGGTGTGGATCGGCTCGGCGCTTCTATTCAACGCCGGCATCTGGCGCTGGAAGGGGGGCGGCCAGGGAGTGGACTTCTTCACCTGCTACCTGGTGGAATTGTCGCTGAGCGTGGACAATCTGTTCGTCTTTCTGCTCTTCTTTTCCTACTTCAGGACGCCGCAGCGCTACCAGCATCGCGTCCTGTTCTGGGGTGTGCTCGGGGCCATGGCCATGAGGGGCATCTTTATTGCGGCGGGCGTGACCCTAATGCACCGGTTCCATGCCATCATTTACCTCTTCGGCGCGGTGCTGCTCTTTGGCGGCATCAAGATGGCCTTCGGCAAGGACAAGGAAGTCCACCCGGAGCGCAACCCGGTGCTGAGGCTTCTGAGGCGGTTTGTGCCGGTCACCAAGGATTACCACGACGGGCTCTTCTTTGTGAAACAGGACGGACTTTGGATGGCCACACCGCTGCTGATGGTGCTCCTCATGCTGGAGACAGCCGACGTGCTCTTCGCGGTGGATTCGGTTCCCGCTGTGCTGGCCATTACTGACAATCCTCTTATCATTTATACATCCAACATGTTTGCCATCCTCGGCCTGCGCTCCATGTTCTTTGCGCTCAGCGGAGTCATCGAATCATTCGCCTATTTGCATTACGGTCTGGCGGCCGTGCTGGCCTTCGTGGGCGCCAAAATGATGGCTTCGGCGGTCTATCGCATTCCCACCGGAATCTCGCTGCTGGTCATCCTCGGTCTGCTCCTGGCGGCGGTCTTCGGCTCAGTCTTACGGCCCGGACGGGGCGGACCACATTCTTGCTCTTGATCATGCTCTCGCTCGCGCCCAAGGATTGAGGACAAGAGCATGAGCAAGAGCAAGCAGCCTCAGCACCCCGGATCCCGTGGAAACGGACTGGACCCTTTCCCGGCGGCACCCCTCGGACTTGCAACCCACACAACCTTTCGCTCCAGGTGAAGCAAGAGGTGGTCAAGCCGGGCAATCCCACAACGTTGCCAGTTGCGTGCATGCGCGGCAGAGAACCTCGACTCGCTAGCGCCTGGCGCCATGACACCAGAAGGACAGGCCAAAGGCACCGCGAGCTTTTGCTCCAGGTGAAGCAAAAGTTCGTCGCCGACCAACGGCGGTCCGCCGCAGAGCGTCCGGCAAGCCAACGTTTCAGGACTCCTGATCCCAGAAAGGCAGCCCGTGCGTTTTCCCCACACCGTCCATTGCGAATTCTCCCAAAACCACCCTGGCATTCATCGTGTTGGGAGCGCAGTGGTGTCAGGAAAATTCCATGCGCCGCAGAACCCCGCGCGGGGGATCAGGAGTCCTGAGCCTGTGTCACCCCAACTTAACGCCGGTGTCGCTAACCCTCACCCCGCACACGATCGGCATGTGCCGGCGAGCTGAAACGTGAGCCCGGTAACGGCTTGTCTAACGACTAAGCAGTTGGTCGTGGCGCTTCTTGCACCAATCCTGAAAGGCGTCCTCGTAAAGGATGTTGAGGTATTTGGCGATCTGGGCCTGGCGGAGCATCTGCTTGTCCTCATGGGCGCTGAGGCCAATCATGCGCGCCACCAGCGCGGTGGCGGCGGAGAGATGGTCCGGGGTCAAGGGCAGCCCTTTCGTATCGAGATAATTGATGGTCAAGTCGCCGTCGAGATGGAGGATGATGGGCCGCGCCCCGTTTTCGACCGTGGCGGTGTAGATGCCATAGCTTAGACCTTCCTCGATGATGACGGTGTAACCGAAGTAGCCCTCGGTCTGGGAGAGCAGGTCGCATACGGTGACCGATTTGCCGGCGCCGGACATGCCCAGCAAGACGGCGTGCTGCGGGGCTTGGTTGCCCGCCGGCCCGGAGAAGGTTTCGATGCCGACGAGGTTGTCGTGCGGGCCGTCGTAGATGGCCTCGGCGGTGGCCAGGTGGCCGGTGAAGGTGCTGGTGACCGGGAGCATGTCCGCCAGGAACCGGTGCTCGGCGTAGAGCTTGCGATGCTCGTGGCGGCCCCAGGTCCAGCCCGGCCAAGTCTGGAAGAACAGGCTCCTTGAAGTGCTGGGCAGGTTGCTCTCGAAATACTGGGCGGCGTTCATGGAGTTGATGGCGTTCTTGATCGGAGTCGCAGAAGTACTGCACCTGGAGGCGCTGGTTCTCGTGCAGGGAAGCCAGCAGCAGGCAGAGTTGGTCCTGGAACTCGTTCAGGTCTGACGCAGGGCTGTTGGTCAGGTCGGGGGCGTCCAGGCCGAACCCTTTGGAGACGTAACCGCCGCGCCACAGGTGATTGAACACGATCAGGTCGCGGACGAAGAAGCCCTTGGGAGCGCGCTCTGGACTTGCTCTTGCCGCGGGAAATCCGCGGACAGGGCCATGTTCTGCCGCGCATCATCTCCGCCGTGCGGCGGGGTGAACTGGGCCTGGCCAAACCGGGGCGCCCACGCGGCAGCTTCCTGCTGCTGGGCCCGACGGGTGTGGGGAAGACGGAGACGGTCGTGGTGACCACCGCGCACGTTTTCGGCGCTGGCCAGTTGTTCCGGTTCGACCTGTCCGAGTTCCAGACTCAGGAATCGCTGGGCCTGCTACTGGGTGCGCGCCTGGGCGAGACCGGCTACCTGGGCACGGTGCGCGAGAGCGCAGCAGAAGGCTCGCTCCTGTTCGACGAAGCCGAGAAGGCCCACCCGCGCGTGCTCGACATCCTGCTGCAACTGCTCGATGCCGCCCGTCTCACCGTCGCCACCGGCCAAACCCTGGATTTCAGCGGCTTCTACGTCTGGCTCACCTCCAACATCGGCTCAGCCGAACTGCTGAGTCTGCAGCATTCCTCAGAGCGCGAGCGGGCTGCGGCGTGCTTGCAGTGGACGAGGCAGGTGATTGCCTCGTCGTGCGGGAGATCTGACGGAGATTCCAATCGTCAGTTGGAATCTTCCAAGTGACCCCATCGGGTTACTTCCCGCTTCCCGCCCCAAAAATTGGGGCGGATTTGCTAATGTGCGACCGCTCGGGCTTGGGACCACCATTCCCGCGCTGCTCGCCTGCCCTGGCGGCTGCTCCGATCGCGCTCGCGGCCGATTGAACGCTTGCCGAATGGCGAAAGCGATCGGGTTTACTCTGAAAACCTTGCCTCCGGCGTCCTTGCCATTTCTTCATTTCTTCGGGTGGTGACACTTGGCCGCGATGAAAACCTACGTGCCAGGGTTTCGGGTCGGCGGTGCGGGCGTCAAGAAGGAACGGAAGCCACGAACCGTAGTATTCTTGACACCCGCGCCGCCGACATAGAATGGCCGTGGTTGTCATCGCGCTGTCACACGAGATTGCGGCCGCATGGCCAAGAAGGGGGCTGATGCGCCGATTGAGGCGCTTGTTGAGGGAATTGCGCCGGTGGCAGGCAGCTTTGCCCACCAGGCGGATGGTGTGTGTCGGCTGGCGAGATTCGCCTGTGAGTTGAGCAGAGCTTCGGTCTGGAGCGGAACTTCCAGCCAATTTTAGGCCCTAAAACCGCGTAGCGCCCCGTCCTATAGCCTGGATCATCGAGGTCTGACTTTATGCTAATTGTAGGCATGTTATGTAGGTTTAATCCGAATTATACCTCTTTACAACAGGAATTATATCTCTATACTTGTAGTCATGTTTACAGCCGAAGTCGTCTCCAAAGGCAAGCACGGCAAGTCCTATACCTCCATCCTCCTGCGCCAGTCCTATCGCCTCGGCGCAAAGGTCAAATCCCGCACCCTCGCCGTCCTGACTCATGTCCCCGCCCGCATCCTGGAGGCCATCCGCCGGGCCGTCGCCCAGCCCGACGCCTCCCCCGCCGAACTGGTCCAGGCCTCCAACGGCTCCCCGCGCGAGCGCCAGGCCGAAAGCTTCGGCGCCCTGTGGGTCGTGGATCAGGTGGCCCAGCGCCTGGGCATCAAGAAGGCCCTGGGCGTCACCCGTGAGGCGGAACTGAGCTACTGGCAGGTCCTGGCCCGGGTGCTGCGCCCAGGCACCTCGCTGCTGGCCATGGTGCGGCTGGCCGGCACCTGCGCGGCAGCCGCCCTCCTGGGCTGGCGGCTGGCCTTCACCGAGGACGGCCTCTACGCCAACGGGACGTGGCTGGAAGGCCGCCACGCCGTGGTCGAACGCCGCCTGTGGCAGGCTCGGCCCACCCAGCCCAAGAACCAACTCTTCCTCTACGACGTGACCAGCAGTTACGTGGAGGGCAGGCCAACACATACCTGGACGAGCACCCGCGCGCCAAACTGCGAACCCAGCGCCGGAAGCTGGCCGCCCGGCTGGAGCATTTGAAGGTGGGAGACTGGCTCACGCTCAAGAGCGGGCACCTGCAATTTTGGCCCTGGTTTGTCTGCACCGAGGACAACACCCAGGCTCACGCCCTGACCTCGATGATGGCCTTGAAGGTGCGCCGGCATCTGGAACAGGCCTGGTGGCCGCTGGAGCTGACGGTGGAAGAGGGCCTGCGCGAACTGGAGAAGCTCTGCGTCATGGAGTGGGTGGAGGCGGAGAGCGGCAAGGTCCTCTGCCGCCGCCTGCCCGACCCCAGCCCGCGGCAAAAGCAATTGCTGGACGCGCTGCAGTTGACGCTTCCGGCCACGGCGCCCGAAGCCAAGGTGAAAGTAGTCACGCGCAAGAAAATCAACAAGGCGCGCAAAAGCCGCGTCAAATAAGGCCGAAATGCACTTTTTGCCACCAGAAAGTCATGGAAGTTCCGTTCCAAGTATAGGTGTGGCCGCGGCCCAGCGCATAAAAGAAGCGACCCCAGTTTGGGATCGCTTGTGTAGTTACTGCGGCGTGCGCTGGAAGGACCAGGGGCCCCTGCATTGCATTTCAGCTCGCCGGCGTGGCTGCGCGGGTCGCGGGCGGCGGTGTTCAGCCAAGATTTCGGCGAGCCGCGCGTCGTGTTCCAACCTGCGGCGCAGCTTCTTGATCCAGCGATGGACCGAGCCGGGATCTGTCGAAATGCCGTGTGCCCTGCTGAACTGTCGCAAGGCTTCCCCTCGATCATCGGTCGAGGGCGGATGGGCGTGAAGCAGGTCGAACAGCTCCCGCTCGCGTGGGGGAAGGCCGGCCCGGTTCTCCGCGACAATCTCCAGGAACTCCTTGCGCAAGAGCTGGAGGTCGGGAGGGAGCGACGGTCGGCCGAATGAAGTTTCCGCCGACGGATGCACCGGGAGCATGTCTTCGGCGAAGGGGTCGAGCGGCATGTTCTGGACGTGCCGTCTTCCTTGGGGAGCGCGGACGAAGCTGTCCACCGAATGACGGACGTCGAGCGATGAGAACAACGGCGTTCCGTTGGCAAGGAAGCGCACTGCCCAGCGGCCGAGGCGTTCCCGAATGACGAATTCCTTGGCGGCTTCCAGGACCACTTCGTTCCCCGCTGCGGACACGAATCCGCGCCGGGCAAGCTGCCCTGCAACAAGCTCGTGGAGTGCGCCGGAGCCAGGCCAGGCGAATCTCCCATGCGGCAAACTGCGAGTCTTGTCGGGCGCGCGCCAGTTCCTGGGTGCCGATCCGCTCACGTCGCGCTCCATTGCCCGGAGGGTCTGCGGTATGGGTGCATTGATCTGGGTTCAAACAGGTTCTCCTTTCTTGCCGTCCGTCCACCGCAAGGTGAACTGCATTTGGGTAGGTATCTCTTGCTGAATGCCGGACGGTGTGGACAGCAAGATGCCTCGCAGTGAGAGGTGCGCGGCCAGGCGTTGATGGGATTTCTGACCTGGTTGGCCGCTCGGTGGATGCGAGGGACCAAATCCTCGCGGATCTTCTGGTTGTTCATGGGAGTTCTCCTTGGTGAAGGTTGGAAAAGAACGTTGGTTCCTACCCTTAGAGTATAAGGGAGGGGGAGAATCGCGAAAGGGGTGCGGATTTGCCTTGCGCGGCATATTCCCTCGCAACTGTGGCGGTCTCAGGGTGGGGTGGTGCGGAGAGTTTCTGTCTCCACGTTTGAGCCGAGAATGACAGAAGGCGCGGGCGGAGTTCCGAAAGAATCGAACCTCTTCGGCCCGCTCGCTGGCCAGCAACGATCCGCTCGTGATCTCCAGCCATCGACTCCGAATTACGGCTTCCAAACATTGTGAGATGCGCATCCCGCTCGTAAGAAGTAAAAAAGTACTTGTTCAGGAGCTCTGATGGTCCTATAATTGTGGGAGAAAGCATGAGACACGCGCGAGCGGTGAAGCACGATTGTCGCCTGCAGAACGGTGAGCGTCAGGGTGCGAATGGTCCATTACTTCGTTCCCCGGTCCACGGTTGTAATTCGAACCGTTGCCTGAGCGGGATCGATATGCCGGGCATCCGTGAGGGCGTATCCGATCGACTCTGGGCTTACGCATAGCGGGCAAGATGAATCTGCACATGTGCCTACAATATGGATCCACTCAGGACAAATGATGGTAGCGAGGCGAAGGACGCGGCGATCAAAGAATTGGCCGTCGCCCTGAAATGTCTCATCCAACAAATAACACCGCCTCTTACCCAATTAAGGCCGAAGTCACGCACCAAGGAATGGGCAAACTCTCCATTTGTAGTGACCGTTCTTGGAGGTTTGTTGCTTGCCATGGTGACCTGCATTTTTCAAGCATTTCAGGTTCGTAGCACCAGAATCATGGCGCAAGGAGTTGCCGCAAAATAACATTTACTATGTGATGAGATCGGCGTAGCATAGGAACGTGCGAACAATAGGAGAACGTGGGCTATTGGTGAAGTTGCTGGACACGCTTGACGAAGCGCAAAAGCGTTGGTTCGTTGGGCGGGAGGCGATGCTCTTGGGGCACGGGGGAGTCAAGCGGATGTGTGAAGTGAGTGGGCTGTCCAAACCCACGGTGATTAAGGGCGTCAAGGAGTTGCGTAGCCGGCAGCCTCTGCGAGAGGTCGGGGGTCGAATTCGCCGGGTCGGCGGTGGACGCAAACCGTTGGAGGAGGCCGATCCGCAGCTCACGCAGATGTTGGGGCGGATCATGGAGGAAACGACCGCCGGGGATCCGATGTCGCTGCTGCGGTGGACGAGCAAGTCCACGTATCAGATTCGCGACGAGTTGCGGAGGCGGGGACACCCGGTGAGCGAGGACACGGTTCAGCGGCGGCTCAAGGAGATGGACTACACGCTTGAGGCTAACCTGAAGACCAAGGAGGGGCGTGCTCCGCCGGAACGGGATGAACAATTCCGCTACATCAATGGACGGGCCCGGGAGTTTGTGGCCGCCGGGGAGCCGGTGATTTCCGTCGACGCGAAGAAGCGAGAACGCATCGGAACCTTTAAAAATGCGGGTCGGCAATGGCTTCCGAAGGGCCACCCCACGGAAGTCAATGTGTACGATTTTCCCCATTTGGGGGTGGGGGCGGCGACCCTCTATGGCGCTTTCGATGAGCAAACCAACCGGGCAATGGTCAATGTGGGGATGTCCCATGACACCTCGGAATACGGCATTGCAAGCATCCGGCAGTGGTGGCGGCGGGTGGGTCGCAGACAGTATCCCCAAGCACGGCGGTTGCTGATCTGTGCCGACGGCGGGGGGAGTAACGGCTCGCGGAATCGGGCATGGAAGTACTTCTTACAGCAACTTGCCAATGAGAGCGGTTTAGAGATCACCGTTTGCCATTACCCACCCGGCACCAGTAAGTGGAACAAGATCGAACACCGGATGTTTTCGTTTATCAGTTTGAACTGGAGAGGGCAACCGCTGGTGAGCTTTGAGACCGTCATCCAACTCATTAGTGCGACCACCACCCGCACGGGACTACGGATCAAGGCACGGCTTGACAAACGCGTGTACGCGACCGGGATCAAGATAGCCAAGGAAGAGATGGAGAAACTCAACCTGCGACGGCATGAACGCAATCCACAGTGGAATTATTCGCTGTCTCCCGAGCCAAAGCAGGGACTCTGAAAAGTAAATGTTATTTTGAGGCAGGCCCCATGGGCTCGCCGTCGGTCTCGAAGTCATAGCTGTCCTGGGCGGGCATGGACCAGTCGGTGAAGCGGAAGGCGGCCTGGGCGGGGATTCCGGCGTACCACGCGCCCATGACCGAAGGGCCGACGGCGTCCCAGGCGGTGGTGCTGTGCTCCTGGACCATATTGTAGCGCACGACGTGGACCGGGTCGGTGGGTGCGCCCTGGCAGTAGAACCTCGAACCTTGCGCCAGGGCCAGGCCATACCAGCCCGCGCTGGTCGCAAACGTGCCAATGGCGGTTCCGGGCGCGACGGAAATAGTCGCGTTGGTCAGCCAGACGTGGCCGAAGGCGTAGTCTATGGGGTCGTAGTGGAAACTGAGGTCCGGCGCGCTGGCGGTATCCCGAGGCGCCCGGGGGGAGAGATAAAGGTCGCTGGTCAGGATGTCGCCGCCGGCGGAGTAATAGACAATCGGGGGATAAGTGGTCTTGGCGCCGAGCTCGGCCAGAAGGGCGGAATCAATGGCGGTCGTGCCGACGCCACGGAACGTGCTGCCGTCCGTCAGGTAGCAGGAAGCCGCCCCGACAGCCTGGAGAGGCGAGCTGGAGCTGGTGAAGGCGCTGCTGCCGAAGGTGGTGGTGTTGTAAAAGGCATTGTAACTGCCCGTGGGAGTGGGGTAACCCGTTGTCAGGTGCGAGACGCCCGCCAGCACGCAGTTGGTGAACAGGGCGGTGGCGCCGGACGAGCCGGCCACGAGGTAGCTGGCGGTGTCGAAGGTGGCGTTCTGTACGTCCAGCGCGGCGGTGGCGATGTCAAAATCGGTCAAGTCGTTGAAGAACAAGGCGTTGCGCAGGTGAGCGGCTGCGCCGCGCAGGAGGACGGCGGTCTGGCAGTTGACGAACTGGCAGTCGTAACTGGTGAGGCTGGGCGCCGACGAGACCGGCTCCAGCGCGCCCATGCCCCGTCCCAGCCGGGCGATTCGCGCCCCCTTCGGCGGGCTTGTCTGGACCCGAGCCGGCGGGTTGCCCATGGCCAGCAGCCGCCTGGAGGACAAGCCCTCGTTCATGACGCTCATTTGGCTTTCCGGCAGCCCCGCCATCAGCGGGGCGAGGTCCGAGTAACTAGTATAGCGTTTCATTAAAACGGGAACACATTCTTGACGCTGTTGCTTGGCACGCTGTAGAGTGTTGCGCGTGCCTAGAGCCTCTCATCGTGCAAAACTGATGCTGACCCCGGACCAATTGCAGGAGCTGGCCGAACTGGCGCGTTCGCGCACGGCGCCACACCGGGAGGTGCAACGGGCGCGGATGCTGTGCTTTTACCAAGAGGGCCACTCCTTCAGCGAGATCGCTGCTCTGGCGCACACGACGCGTCGCCTGGTTTATGAATGCATCGACCGAGCCCTGGCGATGGGCCCTCAAGCGGCTCTGCGGGACTTGCCGCATGGCAAGCGGGAGCGCACCATTCTGCCCGAAGACAAGGCCTGGGTGGTGCATTTGGCCTGCAGCAAGCCGAAGGAATGGGGATACGCCGCCGAGTTGTGGACCCGGCGGACGCTGGCCGAACACATTCGCAAGGTGGCGCCGTCCAGCGGTCATCCAGGGTTGGCGCGGGCGGGCAAAGCCACCGTGCAACGGATTTTGGACGAGCAAGAGCTCAAGCCGCACAAGATCCGCTACTACCTGCAACGACGGGACCCAGACTTTGAGGCCAAGATGAATCAGGTCCTGGTGGTATATCGGGAGTTGAGCATGGAGGCGGCGCAAGGCGTGCGCACCGCCGAGGGTCGGCAGGTGTTTACGGTTTCGGTGGATGAGAAGCCGGGGATACAGGCCCTTGCCAATACGGCCCCGGACTTGCCGCCGGCGCCGGAGGAGCATCCGGCCGTAGGACGGGATTACGAGTATAAGCGGCTGGGGACGGCTTCCATTTTGGCGGGCCTGGACTTGCAGGACGGCCATGTGACGGCCCGGGTCGAGCGACGCCACCGAAGTCGCGAGTTTATCGGCTTGCTTAAAGATCTGGACGCGCGCTATGCGGCCGAGGCGGTAATCCGGCTCATTCTGGACAATCATTCGGCGCATATCTCCAAGGAAACACGGGCATATTTGGCGAGCCGGCCCAATCGCTTTTGCTACGTGCATACGCCCACGCATGGGTCGTGGCTGAACTTGGTGGAAACCTTGTTTGGGAGGATGGCGCGAACGTTCCTGCGGGGGATGCGAGTGGCCTCCTGGGAGGAGTTGCGGGAGCGCATCCTCAAGGGCATCGAGGAGATCAATGCGGCGCCGGTGGTGCATCGGTGGGGGAAATTTGAGGCGCTGGAAGCGCCATTGTAATATGTTCCTATGTCACTGAAACGATATACTAGTGAAAGGGGGGCGTGAGATTGCCGCCAGCCTGCGAGCGCCCGAGCGGAGGAGACGGAGGCCTCAGGTCGCAAGATTAATGGAGATAATTGAAACCGTCGCATTTTAAGTTAACGCCTATGCCTCCGTCACCCAGACCCGATACCGGGACGCCATGGCGGAATTCGGCAGGTTCATCCAGGCCACCGATGAGGCGCCGCTGCTACGCGACATCCAGACGGACACCATTGCCGGTTTCCTCCGGCAGCAGCGCGCTGCCACCAGCATGGCGACCGCGCGGCTCTTTCGGAAGATGTTGTCATCATTCTTCCGATACGCTGCCGACAACCGGGTCTTGGGCGCCAGCCCGGTCCCATCCTCCCGGAGCCTGAAATTGACGGAGGATGACGGCCCCGGCCGTCGCGCCTTTACCCTCGATGAGTTGAAGACCATCTACAACAAGGCTCCGAGTGATTTCTGGCGGTGGATGATTCTGGCCGGCTTCTACCTGGGGCAGCGCATGGGCGACCTGATTTGTATCACCTGGGGCGCGGTGGACTTCGACCAGGGCGTCATCCGACTCCGGGCGCGCAAGACCGGAAGACCGCTCACCATTCCCCTCCGCGCCGAGCTGCGGGCTTTCCTGGCCGAGAGGATGACCAAGGCATGCGCGCTGAAACCTGCAGATCCAGTCTGGCCCGGGGAGTGTCAGCGATATGAAGAGCAGGGTGCTGGGTCATTCTCGAATGAGTTTTACGATGATGTTCTACTCCCAGCCAATAGTGACGGCCCTTTGCAGAGGTTGGAACAGAATTTGCATCGCCTGAGCCGTTGACAGTTTTGCATGTGTATGAATGCATCAATATTCAATTCTCATCAGCAGGCCGGGTTTGATTTGTTCCGCCTGAGCAAATCCAAAGACGCGGTGGATCTTTCCCCAAACACGCTCCGCGCTTATTTCAAAGCGGGATTGCCCTCGTACCGTCGAGGGAAAACGGTTTTCGTGAGCCGGGACGAGCTCCGGCAGTTCATCACCGCGAAGGCCGCGGCATGACCGCCACGTCCCCCACAAACAAAATTCCCGTGGCCAGTGACCCGCCGACGCACGGGAAAAGTTTCTCTACGTATGACCAAGAAACCACAGCCACCGGCTGATGTCAAGTCCCGGACATGGGCCGAAGCGTTTGGCGCCCTGATTCGAGACCGGCGTATAAGCCATGGAGCCTTCCGCCTGTTCCACCTGCTCAGGGACCATCAGAACCCAAAGACTGGAGTCTGCTTCCCGGGCCGCCGGTCGCAGTCCAAGGCCCTGGGTTCTAGCAACCATCGGTTGGCCATCCGGACTCGGGAATTGATTGCTGCGGGCTGGCTCCAGGTTCAATACAAAGGCAGGGGCCAAGTCTGCCGCTACACCCTGCTTGACGGCGAGGGGAGACCGTGGACAAAAGCGTCCACGGAACTTAGATCCCCCGTAAGGGGGGGATCAGAAAAATAACCAAGAGGCCGCGCCTCCGGCTTCTGGCTCTGCTGCTGCTGTCGCGCAGCAAGCCAAGCCGGGCGCGTCTGGGGCAGTAAGCTGCGTCGGGAGGTTCTGAGCATGAAAGCCACATGCCTTTACTGCCAGGAGAGTTACGACCCGGAAGCGCCGGAGCTCGAGCGGGAGGAACGGTGGCAGCCTTCGGACTTTTGCTCTCTGCGACGTGCAACGAGAGACTGGCGCAATTTCGCGACTGGCAAAATTCCCCTGGGTTACTTCGACACTGACCCTGAGCGGCTCAACTGCAAAGCCCAGATTCGGGAGGTTCAACGGTGGATAGACGACCGCCTGATGCTTCGAGGTTCGCATGGGCTTCTACTTCACGGCCAGTTGTCAGGCACTGGAAAGACCCGGCTTGGAACCCTGGCTTTCAACGCCGAGGTTCTGCGGCAATGGTCCGGCCGCAAAGCTGAAGAGCGGAACATCCGGACGGGCGAAGATTCACCTTCCGGGCTTTGGTTCAACATCAACGGTTTCCTCACCCAATACCGACGGCTCATGCGGGACGCTGAGCAGAAGGGGCTCTGGCAGGAGGAATTGACTTCCGCCTATGTGCTCTTCCTCGATGACGTCGACAAAATGAAACCGACGGAAGGCTTGACCGAATTGCTCTTCGCTATCTTCGATGACCGGCTATCGAATTGCCGGGAAACAATCCTGACCACCAATTTAAACGGCGAGGCGCTGGCCGCACGCTGGGGCGAAGAGGTTGGCCCGTATCTGGTGCGCCGACTTCGGGACTACTGCCTTTGCATTGACTTCGACCAAGCCGGCGAGGTCAGCAACGTCATTCCACTACAAAAGGAGGCATCGTGAACCGCAGATATTCCAAACTTTTAGACTCAACCAAGACGATGCCCGCCATGGACTGGCGAGACGCACAACGATGGCTCATTGACCAACCGGACGTCCGCACCTGGATCTTCGACCTGCTTCGTGGCCGCAAGACCATCGTGTTCGACCCCGCAACACGAAGCTGGAAAGGACGGGACGCATGACTCGCAACTCTGCCCAGCCGATTAACGCCACCAGGGCGCCAGCGAGCCGCACGGCGCCGGGACGTGTCAACAGTCTATCCGCAGCGCCGACGCGCTATAACCGATGCGAGGGGCCATCGGACACCCGATGGCCAACCACTACCGCAAACCGTAAGCCATTGATCATCAACAACTTAGGAAACACCAAACAGTGTAAGTCGTTGATTATCAACACCTTACCCCACCCCTATGGAAGAGAATTACTACTTTACATTGCTTCGAGAGCAGGTTACCGTGGTGGCTTTCTCGCTCATGACCACCTGATTTTTTTTCAACCAGACTACGACAGATCCCAATTATGAAACAGAAAGCACACTCGACTATCTCACTCAGTGAATTAGCCCGCCTTTCGGGCTATTCCCGCGCTCATTTGCATGAACTGGCAGCTTCGGGCAAGCTCGCGCTCCCGGCGCCGAAGCCCAAGGGCCGATACCCGCGAGACGGCGCCGTCAAGGCCCTCTTTGCATATCAGCGCAGCAGGATCAACACTGGCGAGGATAGCCTGATGGCGGAGCGCCGGGAGTTGGTCAAGGTTCGGGGCAAGGAGATCGAGCACCGCCTCGCCGTTGAGCAGAAAAATACATTCCACTCGATAAGTTGAGGCCCGGATTGCTGAACGTTGCACTGCGCGAGAAACAAACAATGCGAGACATCCTCGAATTCACGCTGCCGACGAAGCTGGTGGGTATGGACGCCGCTGGGATAAAGCGCGAAATGGAGGCCGCGGTTGACCAGATCCGGGGAATCTGGCGCGAGGGTTGCCGGGAATGGATGCGAGAGGCGCCGGCCGAGTCCGAGGACGTGAACCAGGAGGTGTCATGCGAATAGCGTTTGGCGAAGACGGCGAGCCAATCCTGGCCGTTGACCCCGCCGAGCCGTTTGCCGACGAAGAGGCCCAGATCGACCGCGACGATGAGAATCGGCTGCGCCTGGAAACCGTCTTCCGCACGGTGGCCTTTTTATCCTGTGGCGGACTGTCTGAACGGAAGACCGGGCGCCGATGGTTGATGATCGCCTTCCTGCTAAGGCTCTTGGACTGCCGCGATCAGCGCGCGCTCGCCCGTCGACTGCGGTTAAGCCCCAGCCGAGTGTCCCGCGCCCTTCGACCGCTCCGGGCGCAACTTGGCTTGCTTGGAGAATGGCAATCGTTTGCAGAGGGGGCAAAAGGGCATCGAAGCCCCGTCAAATAAGGGTGAGACGGTCACGCGAGGCCGTATCCGTTCGCGAAAACAGCAATCGCGTTCCGAACTATTGAAGAGAACGTTGTATGAGTGACATAAGAACAAAGCTGTTAGGACTCCTCGACCAGGCCGTCAATGCGGCTGATTCGAAGCCCGCCAAGATGGGGCTGCCCCGCACGCTCAAAGAGCTTGCGAGCTGCTACGACACGCTAACCGGAACGCCGGGCGCCGCTACCAAAGTTTGCGCGGGTGAAAGTGGGGCGCTGGCCAAAATTGGGCGCCTCACCCATGCGTTGCAAAGCGTCATTGCCGAGCGCCGGCAGAACCGGGCATCCGACAATGCCGCCGAGTTGGCCCGGGCCTTCCAGGAGGGTCTTGATGCTCCAGGCGCCGCTGAAGCCCTCGACAGCACTTGCGCGAAGTTTGAGCACCTGGCCAACCGGGTAAGCGGGATGGCCGCCAAGGCGCACTCCACATCGCCGGCGCCGTCCGCGTTGGCCGAATACACGCGGCTGGCCAGCATTCCGGGTGGAAGCCTGGCGTCCCCAGAGTATTACTTCGCGCATCGGAGCGAAATCCTCGATGCCGCCGCCCGTCAGAGCAAATAACCACGTCAAGAGAAAGGAACCACATGCCTGCACCCATAGCACCAACCGCACCGCTTCACCCCGGCACGGTGTATGTGCCACCTACCCCAAAACCGAACGTCCTGGGAACACTGGCCAGCGCCGCCGGGAGCACCTCGACGCCCACCCTGGACACAATCGCGCGTCGGTTCGGCTCTGAACTCCGCGCCGCCTGCAACTGGAAAGCGATTTTGTTCGCCCACTCCGCGGCGGAAAAGGAGCGAACCATCGCGGAACGCCACGCCGCACCGAACGTTGAAGCCGCCACCAGGGCCGCCGTCCAGGCATACGCGCGAGACCCCTCGCCCCAGAACTTCGATGCTCTCCAGCCCAAGGGCAAATGAGTTTCACGGCACCCGTTGTGCCATGAATGCAGTCCGTATCCGTATTCCTCTAACCCCGCTCGGTCTGGTGTTTCAGCCGGGCGGGCCATCTTCCCCGCACCTCGCCCAAGGCGCCCTGCTGGCTCCGGTTTCAGGCTGGCAGGGCGCTTCCTCCTATGAGCATCGAACTTGACCCAGACTTCGCAGCGATGAGCGATGACGAAAAGCTGCTCGTGGTCATGCTGGCCATGAGGCTGCGCACTCAGGCCCGGCTGGATGCCGCCCGGCTTCGGGGTGAAGCGCCGATGCCCAGTGACCCGCCCATTGAACCAGCGCCGGTTGTATGACCTGGGACGTTGCCATCCTGCTAATCGTCTGGCTCGCAGCAGTACTCCTTGATGACAGCGACGGGCCGGGGGCCGCATAGCCATGTCCCGCCGGCGACCGCCCAATCCAATCCCCCATTGGCTACAGGAACTGATGAGCCGGGAGGAGTGGTCGCTATACCAGAACCGCGTCCGTAAAGCGCGCCTACAGCGCCACGACAGGAAAGCATCGGCCATGCCGCCTACCGCTCTGAAATCGAATGGTATGAACGTTGCTTTTTAGCTTGTTTGGTGCCACGAGTCGAAATACGCCGAAGAATCAGACTGATGGCACCATCATTGCTCCCGCTTATTTCATGCCATTCTGTTCAGTATCATTAACTGGCATGGAGATGGTTTCAAGCAGTTCTTATGCCATTCCGTTTACGAATTGACCAAACTCGCGTGGTGGTTTCCTCCTTGACATTGCCCGAAGCGGAAATTTCCCCAACCGTCCGGTAAGGCCCGGTTCGGAAAGATGCGTCCTGGGGCAAGCCGGAGGCCATCGCTCCGAGTGGAGACACCTCGAAATTGACTTATACGGCGCCGGAGGCCCTCCCCGCTACCAAGAACATGGCCCGGACCCGAATCGTTGCACGGCGCCCGGAAAGCGTAATGAGGCCAGGGCAATTCAGGGAAGGGTCACGCCCTGGGCGGGATTGCGGTCGGCTTCTTCTGCTGTTGCCGCAACCAACTGCGGTGAACGCCGATGATGGCTTTGCGCAACCTATCCCGCGGGCTTCCGGGCAATTTCTCGGCTGCGGCGTCAACTCCCCTCTCGAATTCCTCCAGGGCGGCGCGGCTTTCCTCGCCGGTTGACTCCGTAGATTTGTCGAAGAGTCGCACGAGCCTCTCCAACTCAGGATTCATGCCGGGAAGGCTTCGTGGATGATCCTAACCGCACCGTCATCGGAGGTTTCAGGATTGTGGAAGGCGTCGAAGGAATCCTGGAGCCGCTGGCTTATGAACTCAAGCTTGCGCAGTAC
The DNA here is from genome assembly GCA_021784555.1 of bacterium. Classification (GTDB taxonomy): domain Bacteria; phylum Verrucomicrobiota; class Verrucomicrobiia; order Limisphaerales; family UBA8199; genus JAJYHY01. The sequence goes on along the minus strand of JAJYHY010000015.1, from coordinate 4,137 downwards.
ATCTTGATACTTGCGCGTTCCGTTCGCGGGGAGGCCCTCTTCCTCGATTAGCGCGCGCAACACGCGGGCTTGCTGGATGGCACGCTTAAAGGCGACATAGTGCCATTCCAGGGCCGGACGGCCTGGATCTCCTAACAAGAAGTCCTCTCGATGCGCGCGAAGAAGGCCATCGGCGTGGTTAAACCAGGTCTCGACCTGCTTGCGGAAGTCGGGCGCCGGCGTCTCGTTTACCCAGCGCAAGGCCGAATTAACCGGCTCCAGGTCTGGTTGAGACCCCTGCAACCCGTTAAGCTCCATCAATGAGTCCATACCATTATCAAACGCCAGAACGCGGCATCAATCAAGCAAGAAATCGGCGGTGTTTCGCCTCAGACGCGTCGACCGGGCCGTCCGCTATCTCCACATGTCCAGGCCCTCGAACGCCGCGGCTACCCGGCAAGGCAAGAGGCTGGCAGGGGGAATTCCGAAGGGCTGTATCCGGCGTCAGGGTGACAGACGGGCGCCACCGTTGAACCATAATACGCGATTGCGGGCGAAAACCTATACTTTACATATAGTTGGCAGGATTGCCGATGCGGCAAAAGTGAGTTTCACCCCTGATTTTATTGGGTTCTGTTGATGTTGGCGGAAGGGGTGGTTCATGCGCCCATTTTGCTCCGTGGCGATCAAGGCCACAAGGCGGGATTCGCCACCCTGGAATTCCGGTCACGTTCCCTTTGATAAGCTCCTGTTCCAATGGCGCTTGGAGTCCGGGCTTTCACAGATGGACGCCGCTGCGAGACTCGGCGTCAGCCTCGGCACCTTCCAGAATTGGGAGCTCGGCCGGACCAAGCCCGCCCGGGCATTTTGGCCGCGCCTCAAGCCGCTCCTCGCCGTCCCGGCAGCTTCCGAACCGAATGCCATGATTGCACCCAATCCGCTCACTACGCCCGTCCGCCCATGCTCGCCGCAATCGCCCGCACTGCCTTGTTCTCACGCTGTTTCCGCTCCTCCGCAGTGAGCGCCGGTTGCGACCGTTTTATCTTATAGCCTCGGCGCACGGGCGGGCCTTCAGGAGCCGGCGGCGGCATCGCCTGCAACCGGGCGAGGAACTCGTCAGGCTGGGAGAAGATCACATGTGCGGCAGGTTCCGGGCCCAGGCTGCCGGTCACTGCCGCCCGGATCTTGTCCAACCGCTCGCTGCTCAAGCAAATGACCGCCACGGTCGCGAAGCCGGCCTTGAGGCACTTCGACACGTTTCCGACCTCATGATCGATGGTTGTGGTAACGGAGATCTCGCAAGCGATTGTCTCATCAGCCCGTTCGAGAAGGAGGTCCACGCTCCCCTGCCCATCGAGGATTTCCTTTTCAATCGTGCTGCGGAAACCCAAGGCTTCGGCAGCCTTCTTGATCCGATGCTGGATGGCCTGGTGCTGCGCGCCGCCACGGCCCAGGTCGGCAGGAAGCTTGGGCGGGGCTTTCGGTTCGGGCGGAAGCTTCGGCGGAACGGCCGGCGGAACTGGCGCTGGCGGAACTGGCTCCGCAGCCTTCGGAGGTGGCGGCGGTTCCGTCGGCGTGCTCGGAGGCTCCGGCGCCGGTTTCTCTTTCCGCTTCCTCACTGCGGGTGCGCCTGGCGGTTCCTCGACTTCTGTCGCTTTTCTCAGAGCAGCCTCGATCTCCGCCCGCGGGGTCGCATGGCTCTTCCGCGACGCCTCGGTTACCTCGGCACGCCTCCGGGCCGTCTCCGCCTCAGCCGGTTCCTCCGGCAACGGAACCGCCAGGTTGAAATCCCAATCGCTCCGCTCCACCCGGCACAAGGCGTGCCCGGTCTCCAGGTTCTGGAGGTCTCTGGCCTCGAAAGCGGAAAAGCCATCGGCGAGTTTCTTCGCGTCATCGTCCCCCACCCGGAAGCAGATCCGCGTGCCGGCGTTCGAGAGGACGGCGCTCGCCACTTCCGCGTCCCGCTGCAACTGCCGCAGTTCCTGGTGCGCGAGGATAAGGCCCAGCCGGTACTTCCGCGCCCCCGAGAGAATCTCCCCCATGCTGGGCGTGATGAAATTGTGGAACTCGTCCACATAAAGCCAGAAGTCCCTCCGGCCCGGCGCCGCCTTGGCCTGCCGGCTCATCGCGAGTTGCTGGAGTTTCGAGACGAGGAGCGTCCCCAGAAGGTACGAGTTTTCCCGGCCGATGAGGCCCTGGGCAAGCTTTGCGAGAAAAATCTTCCCCGTGTCGAGGATCTCCGCGAAGTCCAGCCGGTTCTCCTTTTGCGACACCATGCAGCGAATGGCTTTGGGGCTGAGGAAGGTTTCGAGGCGGGTGAGGACCGGGCCGATGGATTTATTCCCGGCAAGCTGCGGAAAGGCCCGGCGCCAGTAATAGACGACTTCGGGGTCGGTGACGGTTTCGAGGAAACGATCACGGTAACTCGGTTCAAGCAGGAAGCGCCTCAAGTCCGCGAGGGTTCCCCCTTCGCGGCTCTCGAGGAACGCGAGAATCCCGTTCCGAAGGACCGAGCCCATCTGGTCGCCCCAGGAGGTCGAGAGGCGCTGGAAGACCGAGACGAGATCAGAGGCGAGGAGCCGCTGCTCCAGTTCCGAGTGGGCCGAGAGGATGTTGAAGCCGATGGAGTATTCCTCATCGGCCGGATCAAGGAGCACCACGTCTCCGATGCGATTCTCCGGGATGACGCCCAGGACCCGGTCCACGAGGTCGCCATGGGGATCGAGCACCGCCACGCCCTGACCGGACTCGACGTCGGCCCTGATCATGTTGAAGAGGAGCGTCGATTTGCCTGTGCCGCTCGCGCCGATCACATGCGTATGCCTCACCCGCTGCTCCGGCGTGAGGCGCACGGGCGCCGACCTTCCCGCGTGGACGTTCTCGCCGAGGCAGAGTCCCGGCCCCAGGACGGCCTTGGGTGCGGGCTTGGTTTTCCCCACCTGCCGCACAAGGGCAGGCGTCCGCACCGCCGCTTGGGGCAGATGGACGAACCCGATGAGTTCGTCGCCGTTCAAAAGCATCCCGGAGCGCCTCGACTGGCGGCGTAACACGTCCTCCACATGCTCCGCGAAGGGATAGCCGTCGTTCTGGAGCGGGATGAGTTCGTTCCCGGTTGGATGGGCGAACACCCGCAAGGAGCCGGCCAGGTGGCGCGCGAGTTCCCAGGCCCGGTCGAACTCGGAGGCTTGCGTGGCGACGCGGGCCACGACCGCATAGAGGGGCCACTCGATCTTTTCCTCCGCCTGGCGCGTGAGTTCCGGCGCGTTCGCGAAAAAGGGTTCCCCGGCGTCATCGGTCACCGCCCGCCGGATGCTCTCGGCCCAGGGATGGCGCACCGGCTCGAAAAGCACCTGGAAGAGGCCGAGTTCCTGGGGCCCAAGTTCGGAGAGGGCGCCCGCTAATCCCACGAACGGGTCGAGCTTGCCGGAGGCCAGGGGCTGCATGAACTCCTTGCCCAGGCCGAACTCGACCACGGCGCTCTCTCCCCCGCCCCAGGCCTCTTCGAGGAATCCCTGCCGCGGGAGGAACACCGCGTCCGGGAAAAAGGCCTGGAGCTGCCGGCGCGCGAGGTCCGCGTCACCGGGATGCGCCACGAATTGGGCGGCAATCCGGGACGGCTGGCCCAGAATCTCAAAGGCCAGCGGTTCGCGGCAGAGATGGAGGCTTCCCAGGAATTCCTCGAAGGCTTCGCGCGGAATGTCGAGGTCGGCGGGAAGGACCGCCTGGAGTTCGACGAGCGCATCCCGGTCCGGGACGAGTTCCGGGGCGGGTTCCTCTTCCTCTTCGGCCGCCGGCGCGGGAGGCGCAGGCTCCTCCTTGCGGAAGCCCCTCCGGAAGGAGGCCGCGAACTTGCTCCAGCCCGTCTCGAATCGCCCGTCATCCACGACCTGCGCCGGGGGAAGGTAATGCCCGGCGAAGGCTTGGAAAGGCGGCTCCAGGCCGACCGGTCCGGGCCAGACCGTCCAGCCGCGCCCGCGGAGTTCCCAGCGGTAGAATTGGGCCGTGAGCCTTTCGGCCACGCTCGAATACGATGCGCCCGCTCCGTCCATCCTCTCACCGCCGCTCCAGGCCGCGCATCACGGGCCGCCACTCCCCTTCCGCGAGGGGTTTTAGCCCCTTCTGCGCGCGCATCCCGTTCACGGCCTCATGCACCGCCCC